>JAXFOH010000091.1:0-10726 GCA_034180465.1 Opitutales bacterium | reverse complement strand
TAAGGTATACCATATCCGAACCCGAAGCGATTTCTATTTGCTGGCAAGAGTGTTCGGGAAATCTGAAAATATTCTTTTCACTCAAAGAACTTAGAAGGGCCGCCAAATTTTCGAAGGGAGCCAAATCAAGCGTAAATATTGTGGGATTGCCCGCAATCTTTGCGTAGATTTTCCCTTTTGCTGAATCGACTTTCCCAAAATAGATTGTCTGCGAACGGTTTGTACCGTCGAGCGTCATACTTATCGGCCACGACATTGCGTCTAGCCCGGCTTCCACTTCGCTTACATTTTCAAAACTTTTTATCAACGCCGACGAAACTGCGTTTATAAAAGCGTCTACCGCGTGGCTCGAGGCCGCCGCCGAAATGGGTGTTTCGAAACGCCATTTGCCCTCGGCATTGCGGGTTAGCCCTATTCTTTTCCACGAAGTTTTTGCCCTCGTTTTTGCGTCTTCTACGGGCAGCCTTAAAGTTATAGATGCTATTTCGAATTTGGGAATATCTATAACGCTTTGGCTGCGCAAACGCTCTATGTCTACCATAAGCGCGTCGGCAAGCTCTCTGTCGGCAACAACAACCCTGTTTTGCATGGAGTCCAGCATATAAACCTTGTCGCCAACCGATGCGTTTTTGCCTATTTTTAGAGAATACATTGTTTTGCCGTCGCCATATTTAAACACGCAAACGGGATCTTTTAAACCGTAGTCGCCCAAACTCTGCCCGTGCGACGCAATTTCGGAAACGGGAAAACCGTTTTCACTGTCTAAAAATTCCAAATTCCTTAAAATTCTGTTTACCGCAAAGTAGTTTGCCTGCCACTGAATGGGCGAAATTATGCGCCACTTGTTGTTTTCGAACACCAAAATGCGGGGCTTGTCTACGTTCTTGCCGTCTACCTGAAGCCTTGTAATTTCAACCAAAGCCCTCTGGCTTTGCGCTGGGACCGCCTGCGAAAATTCAAGTTTAAATATGGCAAGCAGCGCGGCCACATTGGCAATCAAAAGAAAAATCGTAAAACGTATCCGCATAATAAAACTACCTCCTAAAGAAAGAAACCAAAAGCCCAATTATTGCCATAAACGCGGGCAAAAGCGCAAACCTGAACGCAAGCGAAAACACGTCGCCTTCACTGAGTGTAATAGAATACTTGCTCATCGAGCGCGGCACAATGTTAAGCATACTGTCTCTTTCAAGCATCCAGTTTACGGTGTTGTATAAAAGCTTTGAATTGCCAAGTCGGTTGAAAAGCCTGTTCGAGGCGAAGTCTTCGTCGCCGAAAACGGCAAGTTTGCCGCCGGGTATTTTTAACCCCAAATCGTTGTTGCCCGTGCGCGAGGCTACCATTGCAACGGGAACAGGACCTTTAAAATCAACCGCTTCGTCGTACTTAAATCCCGAATTTTTGTAGTTTTTTTCCGCCCAGCTTGCGGGAGTGCTATACATTAAAACGTCTCTTTTTATGCTTTCGTCTATGGCGGCTCCCATGTCCTCCCTTACCATTCTTGTAGAGCCGAACTGAAGCGGCAAATCGGAATCGACCAAATAGCGGACAATCTTGTGCGGATTTTGCGAAAAGCTTTTTACAACCAAGTCTCCCCCCGTGCTTTCGCCCGAATTTGCGGCTTCTATAACCATTGCATCGTCGGTGCGAATGCCCCAGTCGAACAAAATTTCGTCCAAACCGTTCGTGTCGCCCATGCCGAAAAACATAATTATATTGCCGTTCGATTTTAGCAGGTAGTTTTTAAGCAAGTCTATTTCGCGCGGCAAAAAGGTTGCCTGCGGGGCTGCAATTACAATAAGGGCGGCGTTTTGCGGAACTTGTTTTGCCTCGGTTAAATTTAAGTCGGCAATTTTGAAATTGCGGCTTGTTAAATACGATGCAAATTCCGACATGCCCTTTATAGGGTCGGCACTGCGGTAGCTCATTTCGCCGTGGCCGGAAAGGAAATATATTTTGCCGTTGTCATTTTGCGTTACCGAAAGCATTGCCGAACTTATCGCCTGCTCGCCCTTCCAGGAAACTTTGTTCGGGGCGTTAAGGTCGTATAAATCCGAAAGACTTAAAATCTTGAATTTTTTTGCGGCGTTGTTTGAAACAATAACGCTGTTTTCTATGTCCTTGCCGAACTTAGATACAATTTCCTCTACCTTTTTGCTTTCTATGTGGGGATTTATAAAATGCACCCTTATCTTTGCCGGATTTTTCATCGACAAATATTCGTATTGGGCAAGGGTTTTGTGTAGGTCTTTTAAAACCGAATCGCCGTCTAAGTCGCCTATGCCGCGCCTTACGGTAACGTAAATGTCTATGGGCTCTTTTAGGCCGTTTATGTAGGCCGTGCTTTCAAGCGAAAGCGAGTTTTTGCGGTTTTCGGAAATATCGAATTTAAAATAGTGCCTTGCCGCCAAAAAGTTTAGCGACAAAAACAGCAAAACACCCAAGAAAATCTGAATTGTTAGGTTCAGGGTATTTGCCTTGCGCGCAAATCTAAAATCTTTAAAAGCCGCTCTCATCTGCGTATGTCCATAACTATTGTTGTTATCGCCAAAAACAGGGCGCAAATGCTAGAATAGTAAAAGAAGGGTCTAGTATCCAACATTGCCGAACCGAAATCTTCCAAATGCTTAAAGGTTTGCATATAATCGGCCAATGCGCCAAACCATGCAAAACTTCCGCTTTCGGGAATGTAGAATTTGTTTAAAAGCCCCCCGCCTATAAGCACGCAAAACAGCATGCAAAAGCTAAGCATTGCGGCAACCAGCGTAGTTCGCGTTAAAGACGATGCAAAAACGCCTATCGCAACGTAGCTTAGTCCGCTTATAAAGATAAATAAATAGCCAGAAACCATCTCGCCCAGCGAAAACACCCCGCCGTTTACCGCCGAATGCGGTATAAACAAAAGGGTTATAAGGGGAAAAACCAAAGTAATGGACCAAAGCAAAACATAGTATAGGTAGCACGCCGCAAACTTTGCCGCCACTATCTGGAAGATGCTAACAGGCGTTGTCATTAAAGCGTCTAACACGCCGGATTTTTTTTCGTCGGCAAAGCTGCGCATTGTAAGAATGGGCACCAAAAACAAAACGGGAATCCAAAACACCGCCAAAAACTTTTCAGTTGCCGACACGGTAGACGCCCTTTCGCTTAAGTCTATCAAGCTTAGCAGGTATATAAAGCCCATAAACGCCGTAAACAGCACACCCGCAACGTACGTAGACGGGCTTAGCATCATCATATACACCTGATTCGAAAACATTGTATAAAATTTTTTCATGTGCTTTTACGAGTCTTTGTTTTTTATATCCACAACGCTTTCCCAGCTGCGTTTTGTAGCAGCCATAAATATGTCTTCCAACGTGGGCTTTTTGCGGTAAACCTCCCTAAGGCGCAAGGCCGTGTCTTTGGAAAGTTCGCAAACTATCTTTTCGCCCATATCCTCCAATATCGGCGTTTTTACGGTAAATTCCGAAAAACCTTCGCTGTCCGGCCTTGTCGCCGAATCCAAAAGCAGCGAAGAATCTATTATGCCAAGCAATTTTTGCATTTGCCCGTCCGAAGCTTTTGCGGATATTTTGTATACGCTTTCGGTTATAAATTCGCGGCGCAATTCGTCGGGGCTGCCGTTGGCTACAATTTCGCCCTGATTTATTATTATAACCCTGTCGCACATAAGCTCTATTTCGGGCAGTATGTGGCTGCTTATAATAACGCTCATTTCGCCCCTAAGCGAATTTATCAGGCGGCGTATCGCCAAAATCTGGTGAGGGTCTAGCCCTATGGTGGGCTCGTCCATAATGATAACTTCGGGCTTTGCCAAAATTGCGTCGGCAATGCCAACCCTTTGCCTAAAACCTTTCGAAAGATTGCCTATTATGCGCTTTGCTGCCTTTCTTTTAAGCTGGCAAATTTCCATAACCTCGTCTACTCTGGCTTTGTATTCGCGGCGAGACAATCCCTTAATTTTTGCCCTGTAGCGCAAATATTCAATAACGCGCATATCTTCTGGCAGGGGGTTGTTTTCAAGCATAAAGCCTATGTGTTTTTGCGCCAAATCGGGGTAGTTTGCAACGCTTTCGCCACAAATGTAGGCGCAGCCGCTGGTGGCTGGCATCAACCCGCTTATTATGCGCATAGTCGTGCTTTTCCCCGCCCCGTTTGGACCCAGAAAACCGAGTATCTCGCCCTTTTTAATCGAGAACGAGACATCGTCTAACGCTTTTAGTTCGCCGTATTTCTTTGTTAAGTGGCTTACGACGACCGAATAATTTTCGCCCGCTTCGGCCATAGCGACTTTCTGCTATGCCACTTTCTTGGCTATGTACGACTTGATGTCGCCCAAAGTGCGCAATGCGGCAATATCGTCGTTGTCTATCGAAGTTCCAATGGCTTCTTCAACGGCAAGTACAATTTCCACCATTGTAAGCGAATCGAAACCCAATTCGTCGGTAATTACCATATCGTCGGAGGGGTTTTTAAGAAGGGGTTTTTTGTCGTCTTCGGCAAATCTTTCGAGAATGCCCAAAACTATGGGGGTGATCAATGCAATATTGCCGGTTTTTCTGAAAGATACGGCTGCGTCTATAGTCTCTTGCGAGCACTTCTTTAGGTTCTCTCTAAGAACCGCTTCGTCTTCTGCTGATAAGTTCATATTGTTCATAAAAGTAAGTATTTAAATTTTGCCGAGCTTTTCAATTCTATTTTTTATCGGAAAAGTCGCCTACTATTTCGTTTTTTTGCATAACAAGGTTTTTAACCGTGCCTTTGTCGCAATATACGCCAAGTTTCGGCATATAGGGGCTTTTTGCGAATTGGTTGTTTACAACTGCCACATTCTCGCAGTGGGCAAAATAGAACGAACCGCGATAGTCGTGCTTAACAACCCTCGGATTTTCGTTTATTATCTTGTTGTCCTTAAATATAAGGTTTTTTGTATTGTTTGCATATGCAACTAATCCGCAACTATTTATAAATGTGTTGTTTTCAAACAACACGTTGTTCAATATGGGGTAGCACTTCCTTACGTTGGAAGGGTCCACCTCCAAATACACGCTAAGGGAAATGTCGCGGGCAAAGCCGTCGTTTTTGCCGCCTGCTGTTGCATTGGCGTTTTCGAAGATGCAGTTTTTAACCACAATGTTCGAAGCCCCATACCCTTCGCTCCAAACATTAAAAGTATAGCCGCTTTCTATTTTCAACGCCCCGCTTTCATGGTGCTTAAAGCGGCAGTTATCTACGGTAATGTCGCTTGCCAAAAGCAAAATTCCCCTAGCCCTGTTGTCGTGAAAATACGAATTGCGCAATATTATGTTTTTAGAGCCAAAGCGGCGGTTGAACATAACAAAGCCGTCTTTAGTCTGCTTGGGCAGCTTTCCCTTAAACGTGATATAGTGCTCGCCTTTAATCTTGTTGGGCATAACCTTTATTGCAGTTATTGTTCCCGTAAAGCCCGTGGGCGAATAGTCGGAATGACGCAATTCTATCTTGTCGCCGACGCTATATTGGCTTATGGTTCTAAAATTTTTTGTTCTTAGAGTGTTTTCGTTAAGGGTAAGGGCGTATCCCGTATTGTCGTGAACGTTAAGGCAGTCGTCTGCCCCATACGAAAATTCGCAGTTTTCTATCTTTAAAAAGCCACACGAGCTTGCAATATGGAAGTGGTCGGCCGCCGACGTTATGTAGCGTTTGTTTACGCCCCTGCCGAACGGCGGCACAATTTTAACGTTGCGGATAATCCAGTGATTTTGCGTGCCGCCGGCCCCCATTGCGTGGCCCGCGGTAGAATATATATTTACGTTTTCCAGCAGCATGTGCGAATTGCTTTGCATGGCAATGCCCGTCATATGGTAGTAGTAGTGCTGCAGCCTAAAGAAATATCCCTTTTGCAAAACGCCGTAGGCTGCCTTGCTCGTATGCACCCTTAGCACGTTGTCCGAAAGCCACTCGGTTTTTATGCTTTTGTCTTTGTAGTTGTTTATGCCAAGGCCTGAAGCACCGTCTACACCCACAGTTTGGTTTTTAACATCGTAGCGCGAAAGCATTGTAAGCTTAACGTCTTTGCGGGGGAACCTTTCGTATTCGACAAATTTTATATCGAAATATTTTGAAGGCTCAATGCCTACAACTTCAACTAGGCTTGCAATGGGGTCTATATCCCAATCCCAATCTATGTTGAAATTTTTAAATTCTACCCTTTCGCAATTCTTTATGTCTATGTCGTTATGGTATTGTTTTTGGAATATAAAAGTGCTGTTGTTGGCGTCAAAAACAAAGTCTTTTAAGCCGTCGAACTTTACGGCGGCGTTTTCCCTAAAATAATAGGTGCCCTTTTCCATAACAAGTTTTGCCGCCGAATTGCTTTTGCAAAACTCTATAAGCTCGTTTAGCTTTGCCGTTATGCTTTCGGGCGCATTGGGTAAAATGCCGTAGTCTTTTGCATTTATAACCAAGCCGCTTTTGTTTGTGGGCTTTTTAATGTCGAACTCCTTTGCGCCCGTTGGCAGCGCAAAGTTTGCCGATTTTGCGTCGCCAAAGCTCTTTGTTATGTCGAAAAACTCTATATTGTCGCCCTCGTATACGGCAAGGTTTGCAATTTTGCCCGAAAGGTTGCCGTGCGCCATAATGTTAAGCTGGTAGTCGTCGTTTTGGTTGGTTTGAACCGAACACACAAACTCCCTAAAACTCGGCGCAAAGTGCCTGTTTTGCGAAGTTAAATTCCAATAGGGCAAACCCGCTGCCTTGTCGGAACGAACAAAAATATGCAAAAACTGGTCGGGACTTAGGCTGTGCGAGTTGTCTATTAAAAAGTCGAACTTTATGGTATATTTGGTGTTCGGCTTTAAAACGCCCTTTTTGGTTGCAAATATTGTTCTGTATTTGCCGCTGTTTTTAGAAACCGAAAAGTCTAGGCCGTCATCGTCGTTTTCGGAAACGTACGAGCCTCCCTTTGTGCCTACTTGTCTGTCGAAGCCCTCTATGACAGGCGTGTCTGCAGCCTGTACTGCAAGGCAAAGCAACGTTGCAAATACAAACGAAAGAATTTTTTTACACATATTTTTTGG
Organism: Opitutales bacterium; assembly: GCA_034180465.1. Classification (GTDB taxonomy): domain Bacteria; phylum Verrucomicrobiota; class Verrucomicrobiia; order Opitutales; family Intestinicryptomonadaceae; genus CAKUIA01. The sequence goes on along the minus strand of JAXFOH010000091.1, from coordinate 3,665 downwards.
AAATTTAAATTATTTTTTCGATTTTTTATGGGCTGTTTTTGCCTTTGCTGCAACCGATTTTAAAAGTTTTGCGTCTTCTTGGCTTGCCGTTTTTATGGCATTTTCCAGCATATCACTTTGGCTTTTGCATAGCCCCAAAGCCGCCGTTTTTACCAACTGTTTTAACGCCGCATTTTTAAGCTGTTTTTCGGGGTTTAGCAGCACGCCCAGCAAAAATTTAAAAGACTTTTCGCTATGCTGCGAACCAATGGCTGCAATAATTGCAACCTTTGCATCTTGCGACTTTGCCGAATCGAAATTCCCAGCAAGGGCGGCGGCGTTGGCGGCAAAGTCGGCGCATAAAATCACCTCGGCTGCCAATTCGCGCTGCGGCTTTTCGGAATCGAGCAAAGCAAAAACTTTTTTGGCTGCGTTTGCAAAGTTTGGCATAGATGCAATGTTTGTTGCCGCCACGCGTCTTTTTGCAGACCCAAGCATTTTTGCATTTTCAAAAACCTTTTCAAAAGCCTTTTCGTTGCCCGATTTTGCGGCGTAATACGACATTGCAACAACTGCGTTTTCGTTTGCAATAGGCATTTTCAAAATAGAGCCTTCGGCTTCGTTGCGCTGCATTAAGGCATATGCCAAAACGGAAGCGTTTTCTGCCGATACGTTTTTAAAGTCTGCATATTTTGGCAGCGCAACATCTTTATTTGCCCCCAAAAACCTTATAACACAAAGTAGTTCCTTTTCGGAATCGGGCTTAGTTAAGGGAACTTCAAATTTCGGATAATTGCCGCTAAACGAAAGTTCGTTTTTATAGTTGGCAAGCGCGTTTTCCAAAATATCGGCAACAATGCGGTTTGTTTTCGGGCTTTTTGCCAATTTTTTAAACGCGTTAAAATTCTTTTTTGACGATATTTTTACATTGCAGACAATTCTCGCCAAAAGGCATTGATATACCTCGCTGGAAGAATTGCCGTTTTCGAGTTCGGACAACACGAATTTTTCCATATTCTTGCAAAATTTGGCATTTTGGTTGTTCGAGCAAACGGCGTAAATAAGCTCGTTTAATTCGTTGTCTTTTTCGCCGTATTTTACGTTGTAAAAGCTTTTTATATAGCCTATTTCGGGTTCAGCATAAAGCGGGCAAGTTAAATCTTTGCCTCTTTTTATAGGGCTTACGTCGGCAGACAAGTCGCCGCAGGCAAACTGCAAAAGCCTTAATGTTAGCTCCTGAAAACGCTTGTCTTTATAGGTGTGGCATGCGTGTCCGAAAGCCGAATACGCTACTTTGCCCTTGCCGTAGTTTTTTATCCAAACCAAAGCCAAATCCTTGTCGGATCTAATTTTGTGCCTACGCCCCCACTCGGTTGTTACGGGGCTAGCCTCCACATTAAGGCGCATTAACGCCCTGCACTTTTCACGGCTAAAGTATTCGCCAAACTGGTAAATTTCGTCTACAACCCTAAACGCAGGCTTTGCCCAAATGCCCCTTGTTATGGGAGACTGCATATCGTCTATATTCACGGTAACAGCCGAGCAATTGTAGCCCCAGGGGTGACCTATAAAATCGCCGCCCATCATTTCCGACATTTCGGTTTTCATATAGCAGTCGGTGCCTCCCGCGTGAAAACCCGCAACAGAGCCGCCGTTTTTAACGTAGTCGCACAACCCTTTTAGGTAGTCGTCGGAACGCTTTCTAAAGCGAAGTTTATCTTTCTCGGACATTTCGGGTGTTTCCTTTTCGCCGAAGGCATTGCCCGTTACGCAGTTTAGCACAACAACGTCGTATTGACTAAGGTTTTCGGGTGCCATATCCAGCGGGTTTTCGGTAAATACCGCCGTAAAGGCTCCTTTTTTTTGCATATTTTCTATTGCGCGGTTTAAGCCCGCAATGCCGTCGTGATGCCTATAGCCCAAGGTTCGCGAAAACACCAAAATCTTTCTTGGCTTTAGCGGTTTTGCGATTTTTTCGGGGGTAGCCTTGTCTATGTCGGCTATAATTTTGTCGCTTAATTTAAAAGTGTTGTCGGCGGCAAACAATGCCGCTGCCGAAAATGCCAAGATTGCAAAAACTGTGTATTTTTTCATTTTTCAGTAAAAATTTTTGCTGTTTATTGCCTATACAAAGCTTTTGCCGCTTTGCCAAGACTGCCTGTCTTTGCGCGCAAGCATTGCGTTGGCGGCATCGTCGTTTTTAAACGAAAGCGTTTTGTAGTCCCACTCCAAATCTCTGTCGAGCTTGTGGGCAATGTTGCCTATTAAGCACATATTGCAGCTGCTTTGCCCGACTTGCACTGGGCAAATCACTGGGCGTCCCGTTAATATGCCCTCTATAAAATTCGCCCTGTGCTCGGTAGAAACATAGGCGTTGTCGGCATTTGCAAATATTTTCGGGTCGTATAAAGAGGGCTTGCTTGCCCAAAAATAGTCGGCACGACTGGCGGCTGCCATCGCCTTTTTGCCCACAAAAGTTACCATTGCATTGGCGGCGCAACCCGCTTTTTTTGCGTCGTCGCTAGTACCCGTTATAACCTTAACGCCGTTTTCGTATGTATATATAAGCTTTTCGGAGTAGGTGGAAAATTCGGGGTATTTGCGCTTGCTTAACTGCACATATTTAGGACCTTTGCCGTCCATATTCAAGCCCCATTGTGCGATGTCGTAGTGGTGCGCGCCCCAGTCGGCCTGCATACCGTTGCCAAAGTCGCTATGAAAACGCCACTCGCCCCAGGGGGCTCCGTATAAGACCTTCTTTTCGCCATAATATAGGGCAGAAAGCAACCTTTGCGAATATGGCCTCATAGGAGAAGGGCCAATCCACATGTTCCAGTTTATATTGTCGGGCACGCTTTCGGCCTTCCAGTTGTGAACTTTTGGGAAATGCCAGCTAAAGTTGCAAAAGACCTCTTTAATTTCGCCCAATGCCCCCGAGCGCGCAAGCTGAACTAAGTTTCTAAAAGACCTTTCGCTGCGCTGCTGCGAGCCCGTTTGGAACACAACGCCCGAAGCCTTCACAGCCTCGGCAACTAACGCGCCCTCTTGCACGGTAAAAGTGAGGGGCTTTTCGCAGTAGATATGCTTGCCGGCACGGGCGGCCATAATGCACATAATTGCGTGCCAGTGGTCGGGCGTTACAATAAATACGGCGTCTATAGACTTGTCGGCCAACAGGTCGCGAAAGTCCGAATAGGTTTTTACATCGCTTGTTACGCCTTTAGATGCGTAGTAGTTGTCGGTATCTTTTTTATTGTACTGCAGGCGTTCGCTGTCTATGTCGCACAGGGCTGCAAGCCAGCAGCGGCTGTCGCTGCGTATAAAGCGCAGGTGGTGCATTGCCTGTTTTCCCAAGCCGACAACGCCAATGTTTATGCGCGAATTTGCGCTTTGGTTTGCAAACAGACTTTTGCCTATAAATAGCGACGCAAACGCCGCCATCGAAGATTTTTTTATAAACGTGCGCCTATCCATTGTGTTTAATTTTAAACCCTTCTATTTGCGATTTAACACTGTCTATTTCGGTTTCCAATAAAGACTCTTTTTGCGGTTTTAAAACCTTGCGCGAAATTTCCAAAAGCGACAGGCATTCGTCGAACTTCTGCTTTTTTAGCAGCGCATTAAAAATTGGTATCGAAAGGTTCGAAAACGCTATAAGTCCGTCGTTTTTAAACACGCCCAAAAGC
>JAXFOH010000148.1:0-7313 GCA_034180465.1 Opitutales bacterium | reverse complement strand
GGGCATAGCAACCAAATGCTTTTATGCCACCGCTACATTAACATGCGCAACATTTCGCGCTTTGAGGCCGAGAAATTTTTTAACTAAAAAAAAACACTTTTGTTTTTTACTTAAAGTCTAGCAATTTTATTAGTTTAAAGTTTTAGCGAAGGCGGTAGGCGTGGTTAGAGCATACGCGGTCGGCTCCCATTTTGGCAGCATATGCTAACTCGTCTAGGTCTTCTGCCTGCCAAAATCCCACTATAAAGCCCTCGTCGTGCAGGCGTTTAATGTAGGCTGCGCCTATTTTTAGACAGCGGCTAAAACATCGCTTTTCATTGTTACTTTTTAAGCAAAACACCAAGCTCGAACAGGAATTTTTCGAAAGATGCCACGCCGTCTTTTATATTAAAGACACTCTGCGAAAGCTCGTTTATAACGCCTATGGTTTGAGCCGCCTCTTCGGTTTGCGAAATTGTGCTGCGCGATATTTCGCCAAAGCGCGCATCTTGCAAGGCAATGCGCTCGGTTATAAGGTTTATTCTGTCTATAATAAGGTCTAGCGCGTATACGGATTTATCTATTAAAAGCAAAAACTCGCGCATATCTGCCGCAGACGCCGAAATTTTGCCGCTCATTTGCGACAGCAAAACTTCGGTAAAATCTGCCGTTTGCTGCGTTTTTTCGGAAAATCCCGTTGCGCTAAATTCGTCTTTAACGTTTAAGGCCCCTGCATATAGCTTGGCGTTTGAAGCCAGCATTTTTATGCCGCTGCCCGACTCCGACAAATATTTTAATTGGTAGTCGAGGTTGTCCAGAATTTCCCTCGCCAACGCGAACCTAGACGCCAAACCTGCCCCCAAGTCTTTTAGGCGCGTTGCGCGTTCTTTAAAAAGCCTAAGGTTGTCGGCGTGTGCCCTTGCAAATTTAAGAGCCTCTTTCGAGCGCAAGTTAAACTCGCCGCTGCTGATTTTTAGGGTTTCCGACAATTCGTAGATATTGTCGGCATATTTTACCGATTTTGCAGTTTCCCTACACTGTTCTTGCGAAAGCGAATTTAAATGCGTTGTATTTTTAGACATTTCCGAATACGCCTTTTCGAGCAAATCCATTCCGTTTTGATACGCGCTGTCTAACGCCTGCGCCGATTTGCCTATGTCTCGCAAAGACTGTATTATGCCAGAAAACTCGGCTATAGACGATTTAATGGTTTGCAAATCTTCGCCTTTTTTTGCCTTAAGCATTCGGTTTATCTTGCCGACATTGCGCGCCAAATACGACGAAAACACGCAGGCAATTATAACGCCCAACACCAGCGCACCGAAGAATACTGCGGCAATATACCATTTGTTTAGCGAAATAATTTCGGCAATTTCGGCGCGGCTTGGAACGATTTCGCCCCTAAAGCCCGTTATGCCCAAAATCCACCCCCACGGCTTAAAGCATACATAGCAAACTATCATTCTGGAGGGTTTGCCATGGTAATCATGGTTATAGACCTTTGCCGATTCTTCGCCAGTGCCCAACATTATTGCATTTTTTGCAAATTCCTCCGAATTTTTTCGGCGCATTGAATTTGTGTCGTCTGATATAAACGTTCCCAACAATTTCGGATTTTTTGCCAGTTTATATTTAAATTTGCCGCCGCCTGTATCTTCTATTATCCAGCTATAGCCGCGGCTACCGAATTTTTTTGCAGCAAAAGTTGCGCAAAGTTTGTTCATTACATCGTCTTTAATATAGCAGGCAATTGCCCCTATTGTTTTAGAGTTTGCCCCGCCAAAAGACGACACAATCGGCACATAGTAGGCATACACATAGCCGTTGTTATGGCGTATAAGCTCGCCTGCAACATCTTTTGAAATTAGCGAAGTAATAACGGCGTTTTCCTCGTCGCGCCCGCTAATTATCCTAAAAATTCCCTTTTCGGGCGAATAGTCGTCGGCCGGCACGCTTACGGCATTCATCATATCTCCGTCTTCGTTTGTGCGCACAAAAATTGCCATGCCGCAGTTTTTCGAAATGCAATATTGGCGCAAAAGCTTCTTTATTTGCGCCGTATTCGAAATTTCGCTATTTCCGAATTTCAGCACGGGACCGTTGTTGTCGGTGTAATACTTGTCGCCGAAAATATAGTCTTGCCCAGTCTCGGAATATATGCCCGCAAAGCCATCGGCCATAAGGGCGTTTTTCAGGTTTTCGGCGCGCAAACTTGCCGCCTGCGAAATTTGCAAATGGCTAATTTCGCAAAGCTTTAGCATATTTGAAGTGTCTTTAGAAAGCGCATTTACCGCATATTCTTCAACCTTGGCGTCTACGGCGTCTACAACAAAGCCCTCTAGATACGACATAAAAAGCAGCACCACCAGCATCGAAAAAAGCGATATGCCAAATGCGAAATACAAAAATGCCCTTTTTATGCCCATATAAAATTAAAAATGCCCATTAAAAACAATGGGCAAACTTGGTTAAACATTGCCTTGCAACAACTCGTAAAGCTTTCTTTGAAATACGGGAATATCTGCGTCGGGCGGCCTATAGTCGGGAATTGGTCCTCCAAGCGTAAGCCTGCCTGCGTTGTCTAAGCCCCACTCCGCGCTTACGCCGTCGCTAAAGCGAACCGTGCCGCTTGCCATAAAGCCAGGCCGTTGAATTTGACTTAAAGAAACTTCAACTTCGCCCGAAGGTTGCCCGTCGCCCTGCGGGGCGCTGTCGGTACTTTCCGCCTTGGGGGTTTCTGGAACTTTAGAAATATCCAAGCCGTCGTCGCCCGAAAGGTTTTCGCCTTTCTTGGGTTCTGGTTCCGATTTCAATTCCAAATTCAAATCGTCTAGCAGAAATCTTGTTTCCATAAACGTCATCGAAATGGAAAATTTTTCCGCCAAAAGTTTTTGTATGTCGGATATAGACGCGCCGTTGTTTAGCGCGTCTTTTACTGCCAAAATTTGCTCTTGAGTTAATTGCATAAAATTAAAGTCTTTCGCTCATAAAGGTTATGCGGCGCACAACCGTTACGCTGTTTTGAACGACAATTTCCCTGAACAATTCGGGCGAAAGCGTATTGCGCTCCATTCTTGCCTTCATCTCCTTTGCCCCTTGGTCGGTAAGAACTGTAATCGAAACGTCGGCGTAAACAATAGAGCCGTTTTCAACCTGTTCTGGCATAACGTCGTAAGCATACGAACCTCTGGCATTCTTGCGGCGAAGAGGAGAATCTACCAAAATTTTTTCGGCAACGGTAAACTTTGTTCCGGGGGCAATTTCGGCGTATGACTTCGGGTCTTGCCCGGCAGCGCGTTTGTCTTCGTCGAAATACATAACGGTAAAGCCAATTCTAAAGTCTACAACATTTTGCGCCAAAAAGTTCTCGGGCGAAAGCGTCCATGTTTTAAGCACCGCCGACTTGCGCTGTCCGTCTTCGTCTAGCAGATTGCAGTTTTGGGTAAACCAAAAATTTGCAAGAGCGTCTTCCGCCGAATTTTCGTCGGAACCCTGAACATCGGGCCCCAAAACATCGTCGAAAGTCGCCTGCGAATCTATAACCGCCCTATACATTCCGTAGAAGGCATTGTATTGGCGAATATTGTCGCTTTGGTTTGCAGACGACTGCAAAAACGGGCTTTTTAGCGCCAATTTATAGCGCATTGCGCAAACCGAGCCGGGAATGGGCTTTCTTTCGTAGGCGTTTGCGCTGTATTGGTCTTTTGTGTATCGCGGGCGCGCAATGGGCGAAGCGAAAAACATTATATCTGGCGGAATCATCGGCACGGTGGCATCTGGATTTGTGCCCGTAAGCTGGCCTACGGTGTCGGTATAGACAACTTCAAACCACGCGCCGCCGTCCTTTTTCATTATTGCGCTTTCAAGGTCGTCCTGCAACATTCGCATAAGAACGTTTGCCTGAAAGTTTGCGCGAACCTCGCCGCTTGTTCTGTTCCATGTAGTAAGAACCTTGCTTGCCAAGCCCAACACCACAACAAACACAACGGTCATAATCGAGGCCGCCGCCATTATTTCTATAAGAGTAAAAGCTTTTCTTTTTTTCGACATAGCACTACCTCAATTTCATTATCGTCGATTCGGCAACCCTGCGCTGGTCGTTCTGAGCCTCGGTTGCCGACTTGTCGAGAATATCGGTTCTCGGGTCTATCATAATTTCGCACCTAATTGGCAGATACGCCTCGGCGTAGTTTTCTACAATGGGCAAATTCGAGCCAACCTGATAGCCCGAAGCGGCCGTATCGATGTTGGCTGCGTCTATAAACCTGCCCTCAAGCATTTCGCCGTTTACGGTTAAAACAACGCGGTAGATATCGCCCGCAACCCTGTTGCGCAGCTCGTCGCTGTCGGGTGGAGTATTCGGGGTGCGTCCCGTGTCCTCCGAAGAGCACATAACCAGTGCCGTATTGTCGAGGTCTTCGGGGTTGGTATATTCGTCCCAAAAATAGATAACGTAGGGGTTTGTCGGGTGTTCAACCCAAGAGTATACATCTTCAAAAGTTTTGCTTTTCAAATACGCCTCTACATTCTGCACAAGCGAAAGCGCTTTCGACTGCCTTTTAATTTGGGTTACCGATGCCGTTATTGCGCCTAGCAGCCCAACCAAAGCCGTCAGCGAAACGGCAATAACGCCAACCGCCAACATAACTTCGACAAGCGTAAACGCCTTTTTTGCCTTGCCGCCAAGCTTTTGTTTAAAAGATTTTACAATGCTATACATATCTAAAAAATTTAGCTATTTTTTTACCGTTGCCGTTTCCATTTCAAGATAGTCGGAAAAACCCACACAGTTGCCGAACCTGCGTATTACAAAGCCAAGCTGTTCGTTTGGGTTTTCTACTATAAGCAAATTTTTTGGGCCAAGCTCGCCCATTGCAACCGCAACCAAAGCGGAGGGGTTTTCCGAAAAGCCTTCGGGGGCAAATTCGTAGCAATACCAGTCGCCGTTGCCTTCCGACATGGACTGCGCCCTTTTGCTAAGCTCCGAAATGCCCACTATTGTGGGGGCGCCGCTTGCGCCGGAATTGAATGTACTTTTTATAACGTCGCCAACCTGATAGTTTTGGTTAACCGTGCAAAAGCTTTGAAAATCGCTTTCGGGCGGAACAAAGAAAACGCCCTTCGGCAACATAGACTCGCTAATGGCTATCCAGCCTTTCGATTCGCCGTTTTCGTCCATATCTTCGTATACAACGCCTATGTGGCGCAACATTCTTTCGTAGTCGCGCCCTTTGAATATAAGAACGCGAACCCTTGCCTGCTTTGCCTGTGCGGCACTTTTTGCTTCGTAGAAAGTAGACATTAAAATTTGCTGTGCCGATTGCGCTAACTGCGTAGACCCCCCCATTTTTATTTTAGAAAAGCCAACCGCCATCGCCGCAATAATGGCAATAACAACAAGCAATTCTATAAGGGTAAAAGCGTTCCTATTTTTCATATATTACCAGCTGTATACGTTTTCGGAGCTGAAGGTTGCCCCCGGTTTGTTCGAGTCTTTTTCCAAAGTAAACATAAGCACCTTAGCCCTTACGCCCATAGACGAATTGGGAACTTGCTCTCTTACTTCTTCGCTTGTAAGCCCGTCGGAAACGCTGGGCAGGCCAAGCTTTATAAAGCCGTTGCTGTCGCCGTCTACGCAAACATAGATATTGGGGTTGCCGAATGCGTCCACCAACTTCCATTGGGTTGAACCTTCGGGTTGAATAAGGTTGTCGTTGTTAAAGTCTATAAAGCGGGCGGCTTTGCGGTTGTATGCGCGCTTGTCGGCAACCGAAAGCTTCATGCCGTCGGGGTTGACACCCGTAAGGGTTTTTACCATATATTCGGAGTTGTTGCCATCGTCCAGATTGATTCTGTCTTTTTGGGTTAAAAATTCGGGGAAAAACCCGTATTCGCTTTGGTATTGCTCAAGAGCGGTGCTCATTGCAACAAGGAAGTTCCTTGTTTTCATGATAGATGTTCTTTTTTGCGCCGTACTCATTGCGGGCATAAGCACCGACACCAAAACGCCGATAATGCCCACAACGATCAGAAGTTCAACCAAAGTAAACGCTTTTTTGTTTTTGTTCATTTTTTGTATATAGGGTAATGTGTTTTTTGTTGTTTTAAAATTCTTATGCGGTAAATGCGCCCAAAAGGCGATTAATAGTTAGTCTATGCCCCTTATAAGGTTATCTTCGTTACCGTTTTGGTTGCGGTAGGCTTCAACATCGCGCAAAACGCCGTCCATATACATAGAGCCGAAGGGGAACGCCTTGTTGTCGGGCCCCTTGCAAAGCAATATATAGTTCGGGCTAAGCCACGCCGATTCGGCCCCTACAACCAAAGATGTGTCGTATATATAGACATAGGGCTCGCCCCACGGGTCTGCAAAGAACACGCCCGACTTTTCGGGGTCTACAATGCCGTCGTCGTTGCCCTGCACGCTGCCCAAATTCATTTTGCTAGCGTCTATAAATGGCCTGCGAGGAGAGTCGTCGGGCATTGTAAGGAATGTTATCTGTCCGTTTTTGGCGGTCATATACATTTTACCGACCAAGCACTGATACAAACGCGCCGCCGAGTATTTTTCCTCGCCCGCACACGAAATTCTGGGATAGTCGCCGTAAACCGAGCGGAACTGCTCCAAAGCGTCGGCAATAAGCTCCATATCCGCCTTGGCGCGCGCCTTGCCTTGCGCGTCGGTCGAAGAGCCTAGCATTTGCGTTGTAATGCCCATCAGCATTATAATAATGCCGACAACAATCATAATTTCTATCAGGGTAAAAGCCGAACGTTTCGATTTCATTTAATGTACAAGTTGAAAATACTTTTAATCCGAACAGTTTGCAGGCTAAACGGCAAAATGTCAATATTCAAAGGCAAAAAGAAAGATGAAAATTAGAATTGACTAACAGCCCTTTTTACATCTATTGTGACGAGATTATGATAAACAATATTATAGCTTTTGGTATGCCAAGCGGGCCCGAACTACTCGTTATTCTCTTAATAATTCTGCTCCTTTTTGGCGCAAAAAGGCTGCCCGAATTGGCAAAGGGCCTTGGCAAGTCCATTAAAGAGTTTAAAAAGGCTACAAGCGAAGCCGAAGAAACCTTTAAAGAGGCTATGAAAGACGAAGAGCCCAAAAAACCCGAACAACCCAAGAGCGAAGAAAAAAAAGGCTAGGCTTTTAATAAAAGCACTCAAAGAACCGCGAAAAGCAACATATGCCCGCGGTTTTTTTCTTTTTTAAGCCGCCTTTATTTTATCATTTTTGTGTTGCTAAAAAGCCTTTATATGGCGTATCTTTGCTTCTTTAATATACAGCTACTACGACTTATTACTATAATATATAT
>JAXFOH010000144.1:0-3153 GCA_034180465.1 Opitutales bacterium | reverse complement strand
TAGAGCAGGGGACTCATAATCCCTTGGTCGTGGGTTCGATCCCCCCCCGGCCCACTTTTATAATTTTTGCGGAGTGCGTTTTGCCTACGTTTTTTTGTGCAAAGTCGGCTTGTTAGTATTTGACTTTACTTTTTTGTAAGTTAGCTTTTTATGCGAACTGCAATAAGTATATGAAGAAAGAATATGTCCAGATTTTTGTAACAAGTTTGCCATCGTTTTATAAGCTGCGCTTGTATTCGCAAATTGCAAAGTTCCAAAAAATATTGGTTGTGTTTACCCATACGGCCGGAGCAACCCGAAATGCCGATTTCTACAAAGGTCAAAAGAATTTCGACTATGTTTTTCTTAACGGAAAAAATACCTTTCTTAAAGCCTTTGAGCTTTTAAAACTGCTAAAAAGCGTAAATTACAAAATGCTTGTTTTTGGCGGTTGGGATAGCCCTTTATTTTGGCTTGCAGTTATGCTTTGTCCCAAAAAAAAGAATGCGGTTGTTGTAGAGTCGTCGCATTTCGAGTCGAAAACAAAGGGCATAAAAGGCTTTATTAAAAGCATTTTTGTTTTCAGGTGCTCTATGGCGTATGTGTCTGGCATAAACCAAAGCAGGCTTTTGCAGGCATTGCATTTTAAGGGGAAAATTATAGAAACCAAGGGTGTGGGGCTTTACAATATGGTGCCGCAGCCGCCATATTCGCCTAAAAAAGAGGTAAAGAATTTTGTGTATGTAGGCAGGCTAATTGCCTGCAAAAATGTTGGAATACTTTTAGAGGCTTTCAAGAAATTTCCGAATTTAAATTTAACGGTTGTAGGGTTCGGCAAAGACGAAAAAGCCCTTAAAGCGAAAGCCCCGCCAAACGTTATTTTTACGGGAGCAATAGACAATGACAAGCTGCCCGAAATATACAGAAAAAACGACGTGTTTGTTTTGCCTTCGCTTGCCGAGCCTTGGGGGCTTGTTGTGGAAGAGGCGTTAAACAACGGCATTGCCTGCATAACAAGCAGCGTTGTCGGCTGCAACGACTCGGTTTTGCGCGACGGCGAAAACGGGATTATTTTTGAAAGCGGCAATTTGCAGTCGCTAGAAGACGCCATACGCAAAATTTGCGATGTGGATTTTTACAACAGCCTAATATTGAACATTTCAAGGCAAAACCCGCGCGAAATCGAAGATTGGCAAATAAATTCGTATAGATTATAGAAATTGCGCAAAATGCAATTTGCAAAGGAACTTTTTCCGATAAAAAGGTACATATACCTAAAAAAACTAACAAATTTTTTTGCGAATAGTATTGCTTAGTGTTGCCCGACATTCAAATATTGATGCGTTAATATGGATTTAGAAAATAGAAAAACAAAAGCTTCGGGGCTTCCCAGAATGGAGGTTTCGGAGTGCACCTATAAGATTCGCATAACCGAAGACGGCGAAGCCTATTACGGCATTACTAAAAAAGCGGCAATGGACGAAGCATCGCGCTGTCTGCATTGCCCTAAGCCCCGCTGTCAAACGGGGTGTCCCAACCACATAAACATTCCCGACTTTGTTTTTGAAATAGCAAACGGCAATGTTGCAGTGGCGGCAAAAAAGCTTGCCGAGCAGTCTACAATGTCGGCAATTTGCGGCAGGTTGTGCAACCAAAGCAAGCAGTGCGAAGGCTCGTGCGTATTGGGCATAAAGGGTAAACCCGTTGCTATAGGCGCGTTGGAACGCTTCGCGGCAGACTATGTGCGCATAAACGGCTACAGCGAAGTTCCCGAGCGCAAGCCCGCCACGGGCAAATATACAGCCATTATCGGCTTGGGGCCCGCAGGCATTACCGCCGCCGAAAAGCTTGCCCAAATGGGACACGCGGTAGAAGTTTTTGAAGGCCGCGATTTACCCGGCGGCGTTACAATGTACGGCATCCCCGAATTTAGACTTCCGCGTGAAATAGTTTTTGAACGCATTGCGCGACTGGAAAAAATGGGTGTGCGCATACACTACGGCATAGGCATTGGCGAGCCGCCCTATAGCCTAGACGAATTGCGCGAAAGGTACGACTCGGTTTTGGTTGCAACGGGCGCATGGAAACCCATTACAATGTATATTGCGGGCGAATACGCCCCGGGCGTATATAGCTCTAGCGAGTTTCTTTCAAGATACAACCTTAGCACTATGACGACCGATAAAATGACGGTTTCGCCGGTAAGGGCAAAGCACGTTATAACAATAGGCGGCGGCAATGTTGCAATAGACACTTCGCGCGTTGCCTTAAGGTGCGGGGCAAAGTCTACTTTGGTGTACAGGCGCACTCTTGAAGAAATGCCCGCACGCAGCGACGAAATTGCCCTTGCAAAAAAAGAGGGCGTTGAGATGCTCGAAAACACGCTTCAAAAGAAAATTCTATACGATGAAACCGGCCGCGTATACGGCATAGAATGCATTAAAACCAAGATGGGCGACCCGGACGAATCGGGCAGGCGCGTTCCCGTTATGGTTGAAGGCTCGGAATTTACCTTGTTTTGCGACACCGTTATTCTTTCGACGGGCAGCAAGCCAAGAGACAGGCTTGCTAGAAACTGCATGCACTTGAAGCTTAACGATAACGGAACCATTGCGGTAGACCCCGAAACTTTGCAAACGTCTATGAAGGGCGTGTTCGCCTGCGGCGACGTTGTAACGGGCCCGCTTACAATAGTGTCGGCAATGGTTCAGGCAAAGAAAGCGGCGGAATCTATGGACAAATATCTTAAAGGCGAGATAAATACTGCAATGCGCAGCATAGCCGAAAGAAAATAGCCTGCACAAAACCGCATAAAAAAGAAAAGCCCGAAGTTGCAAAAAACTTCGGGCTTTTGTTGGGTAAAATAAACGCTTATTTGTTTGCGCTTTGCGCTTTTGCCTTTAGTTCCTGCGCGTAAACCGAAAGCTGAGCCTGAATGTTTTTAAGCGATTCCGAAATTTTTGCGGCTTCGTTTCTCAGAGCTTGGGCGTCTTTGCCCATTTGTTCGGTTAGGGGAATCTTAGAGAGCTTTTCGGCTGCTTCTTTGGCTTGGGCTGTCTTCTTTTCAATGTAGGCTTTAAGAGCGTATACTTGTTTTTGAAGGGCGGCGGCGTCCATAGCAGCTGCATGTGTTTTTGCCTGTTCGGGGGTTTGGTTTTCGTTTACGTTTGCTCC
>JAXFOH010000140.1:0-12952 GCA_034180465.1 Opitutales bacterium | reverse complement strand
TGCTCCAGTCGCACGAAGCCCCAAGCTTTTTAAGCTGTTCAATAATTATGCCGCCGTGCTTGTCGCGCCACTGTTTGGCAACTTCCAAAAACTTGTCGCGCCCCAACTTTTTAGCCGAAAGCCCTTCTTTGCGAAGGTACGCTTCTACCTTTGTTTGGGTTGCAACACCCGCGTGGTCGGTGCCCGGCACCCAAACCGCGCTTTTGCCGTTTTGGCGCGCATTGCGTATTAAAATATCCTGAATGGTATTGTTTAAAACGTGCCCCATTGTAAGCACACCCGTAACATTCGGGGGCGGCATTGCTATTGAATACGCTTCTTTAGTCGTATCGCTAGACGGCTTAAAACAACCGTTTTCAACCCACTGGCTATACCATTTGTCTTCTACTTTTTGAGGCTCGTATGCCTTTGAAATATCACTCATTACCGTTTAAACCTTTTAAATAACAATGTTCCGTTGTGTCCGCCAAAGCCCAAGTTTGTGCTAATGGCTGTATCTACCTTTGCCTGTCTTGCAACGTTTGGCACATAGTCCAAGTCGCAGTCCGGATCGGGGTTTTCGTAGTTTATTGTGGGCGGAACAATTCCCGTTTCTATAGTCTTTGCGCAAATTGCGGCTTCAAGCGCGCCGGCAGCCCCAAGCAAGTGACCTGTCATACTCTTTGTAGAGCTAATCATAAGGTCTTTTGCGTGCGGGCCAAACACTTTGTGTATTGCCAAAGTTTCGAATTTGTCGTTGTAAGGAGTCGAAGTTCCGTGAGCGTTTATATAGTCTACATCTTGCAGCGAAACTTTTGCATCGTCTAAAACCCTTTCCAAGCAGTGGGTTAAACCTCTACCTTCAATGTCGGGGCTTGTAATATGGTAGGCGTCGCAGGTTGCGCCGTAGCCGGAAAGTTCGCAATAGATTTTCGCGCCTCTGGACAATGCGTGGTCTAGCCTTTCAAGAACCAAAACGCCAGCGCCTTCGCCCATAACAAAGCCGCATCTGTCGGCGTCGAACGGCCTCGAAGCCCTAGAAGGCTCGTCGTTAAAGTTTGTGGCCATTGCCTTCATTGCGCAAAAGCCCGCAAAGCTTAGGGGAGTTACAGCAGCTTCGCTACCGCCCGCCAAAATAATGTCTTCTTTGCCAAGCTGCAAGTGAAGCATAGCCTCGCCTATGGCGTGTGTACCAGTAGCGCACGCACTTACAACCGAAAAGTTTACGCCTTTTGCCCCCAAGGCAATTGCAACAACACCCGAAGCCATATTAGCCAAAAGATTGGGTATCATAAACGGCGAAACTCTACGCGGCCCTCTTTGAACGAAAGCAGTAGTCTGTTTTTCAATGGTGTCCATACCGCCTACGCCCGAACCGATTAGAACGCCCATTCTGTTCATATCCATCTTTTCAAGGTCTAGCCCGGCATCTTTTACCGCAAGCTTGGCGGCTGCCATTGCAAAGTGGGTGTATCTGTCGCTACGCTTTGCCTCTTTTGCGTCCATATAATTTTCTGCAACAAAGTTGCGGCATTCCGAAGCCACTTGGCAGTTTAATTGCGAAGCATCAAAAAGGCTAACCGATGTTATACCGCTTTTACCTTCGCATAAGTTCGACCACAAAGCGTCTATGCCATCGCCGAAAGTCGAAATTACGCCCAGACCTGTGACAACTATTCTCTCTTGGCTCATAACGTATCTTAACTAACTGAAATTAACTAAGTTATAAAAAACCAGAAAACCCGTTAGAAGCAAAGCCAACTAACGGGTATTCTACAAAAATTATCTAGTTATAATCTTGCAACTAATTGTTGGCCTTCGATTTTTCTTTGATATAGTCGATTACCTTTCCGACAGTTGTAAGCTTTTCACCGTCGGATTCAGGAATTTCTTCTTTAATATCGTCCTTAAATTCTTCTTCAAAAGCCATTATAAGCTCAACCTGATCGAGAGAATCGGCACCCAAATCATCAACAAAAGACGCTTCGGAGGTAATTTGCTCTTCATTAACTTGGAGCTGTTTTACTATGATATCTTTTACTCTTTTTTCAATGTCTGACATAGTTTTATTTCTTATGGTTATTCGTGTATAAACTTATGTTTATAATTATGCTTCAGATAATGTACCCTTTTGCGGTTTTGTAAAGCTTTTTTTTATCTTAGTCGGCTTAGGGCACTAGCGGCGTCTTCATTGCCAAGCGATGCCGCCATCTTTAAAAGGCGTATGGCTTCGTCTCTATTTTTGGCAACGCCAATACCAATAGCATAGCACGCCCCAAGGTTGCCTATGGCTTCAACATCGCCGGCGTCGGCCGCCTTTTTTAGATAGCGCACCGCCTCTGCCGCGCTTTCTTTGTCGGAATCGTTTTCAAGCAAAACGGCACCCAAACGGCTTTGAGCCTGAACAAAACCCGCATCGGCCGCCTTTTTTAGCCATCTTACGGCTTCGCGGTTGTTGCGTTGGCCGTCTAGCCCCTCAAGCTTAATTTCGGCAAGCATTGTCTGCGAATACGCGCTGTTTTTATGCGCGCTTCTTCTGTAATACCTTGCCGCACTCTTAAAATCGCGTTCGGTTCCTATTCCGTAAAAACAGCAGTCGCCCAAATTATCCAAAGCCTTTTCGTATCCGTTATCGGCAGAATCTTTAAAATATTCAAAAGCCCTTTTCGGGTCTGTACTTGCGCCCGAAATTTTGCCCGAAAGCATTAAGCCCGCCGCGTTCATCGCTTCGCTGCTGCCGTTATACGCCGCCCTTTGCGCCCAATACAACGCTTTATTTACATTCTTTTCTACGCCTTTGCCGTCTAAATACAGCTTAGATAACGCCAGTTGCGCCTGCGGGTATTGCATTGTTGCCGATTTTTCGAACCATAAATACGCCTGCTTTGGGTCTTTTGCGCCGAATGCCCCCTTTAGGTAAAAAGTTGCAATATTGCATTGCGCGATGGCGTTCCCGCTACTGCCAGCTTCTTTTAAAAGCGACAAAGCCTCTTGCAAATTTTTGTCTTTGCCCTCCATTTTGCATATTGCAAGCGAAATTTTCGCCCTAACGCTTCCGGCCTTTATTGCCTCGTTGAACAATTCCTCGGCCTTTTGTTTTGATTTTTCAACACCAAAACCCTTAAGGTAGCACACGCCCAAAAAGTTTAGGGCTGCAGCCGAAGTTTTTGCCCTTTCAAAGTACTTTACGGCATTTACCGCATTTTGCTTTAGGGCAATGCCCTCCATATAAAAATAGCCTACGGCAGCCAAAGCGTCGGCATTGCCGAATAAAGAGGCGTTTGTAAAATATTTTAGGGCTTCGTAGTTGTTTCTTTCAACTTTGCCCAGCCCCCTAAACGCCAAAACGCCCATACAATACATTGCGTTAGCATCGTTTGCCGAAAGCTTTCTTATGTTTTCTACATCGCTTTTGCCTATTTCGGGGAACCCCGTATAGTCGAAGGCGTTTTTAAGTAGGTTATATAAATTTGCGTCTACAGCAAAAGCCTGCATGCAAAAAAAGAATATAAGACAGAACAATTTCATACACCGCATTCTATTTTATAGAGCATTTTACAAAAAGCTCGGACATAACCGATTCGTCGGAGGCCGCGCCCCCTGCAATAAGGTTGCGGAATGCCTCAACAAAATACATCTGAAAATTTATAAGCCTTTTTAGCGAAAATTTCAACGCTACGGGAGCAAGCTTGTTGCACACATACCACGAATTTTGCGAAAACACATTGTAGGGGGTTTTGTTCGAAGCACCGCCAAAATCGTCTGCCATTTGCAAAGACAACGCCTCGAAAGACGCCTTGTATATTCCGGTAGAAGACGCCTTAAGCATACCGCTATCTACCAAAGCCCTAATTTGTATTAAAATGGAATTTTGATTTACCAAACTCGCCAAGATTTGGCGCGCCGATGCGTTTTTGTCGGTAAAAAACCTGCGGTGCAACGCCGACAACGCCGCGGGCAAATCGCCGTCATAAAAGGCGGTGTTTATTTCAAAAAAGTCACCCTCACCGAAAACTGGAACGTTTTGCGAAACAATCTGCTCGGTAATTGTGCCCTTAAACCCCAAGTAGGCGGCAAGCCTTTCGGTGTCGCTAACGGCCATTCTGGGAGACGCTGCCACAGTATTTACAAGCGCATATAGCGCGTCTTCTTCAATTTCAACCCCGCATTTTTTACAGGTTTGCAAAACAAGCTTTTGGCACGCCTGAACAGCGTTCGACGACTTTAAATCGCTAACTTCGGCAAACGACATAAGCTCTTTTAACGCCTTTTTGCGCCTGTCTGCCCCGCACGCGCTAATTACAACGCCCACATCTTGGTTGTCGGCAAGGCTTTTTGCGGCGGCAACCAGTTTTTCTACCGCTTCTGCCGCAGCCTGCGACTTTGCCGCCCTGTTTTCCGAAAATATATTGGCGTTTCTTACCCAAACATTTTTTTTGGGCGAAAACATCGAAACCGTCATCATAGACTCTATCGCGGCCGTGCACGCCTTAACCGCTTCGTCGGCGGTTGTGCACATGGCCTCTATAATTTCGTTTGAATATTCGTCGCCTGCTTTTTTGGACAATTCCGAAAATATCGATTTTGCCGCATTGTCGGCTATAAATTCGTCGTCTGCCAATACAAGATATACCATATAAAAATACTCGCAACAGCCGCATTGTCTGTCAAACTATTATTGTTGCATTGCGCGCCATTTTCGGGCAATGTCTAAGCAAACAACATATGCCGCAAACACCCCCAAGCAAAGACTTATCCAAAAACACGTTAAACAACGCCGTTTTAGTTGCGGTAAGAAAGGCCGACGAAGCTCCCCAAAACACGCAAAGCCTTATCGACGAACTTGAAGAGCTCTGCAAAAATCTGGGCATTGTGTGCCGCAAAAAAATGCTTGTAAGCGTAAGGGAATTTTCTCCCCAACTGCTTATAGGCTCGGGCAAGGCCGAAGAAATAATAAAAATGGCGGAGGAAAACGATGCCAAACTCATTGTATTCGACAACGAGATAAGCCCCACCCAACAACGCAACTGGGAAAAACTTGCAAACATTTGCGTTATTGACCGCCACGAAATAATTTTGGAAATTTTTGCACGACGAGCCAAAACCAAGGAGGCGACGCTTCAGGTAGAGCTTGCAAAGCTGGAATATTCTCTGCCGCGCCTAAAGCGCGCTTGGAACCACTTTAGCAGGCAAAGGGGCGGCGGGGTTACCCAGCGTGGCGAAGGCGAAAGCCAGCTAGAGCTAGACCAACGCCGCGTAAGAGAAAGAATTGCGGCGTTAAAAAAGCAGTTGTTAGAGGTAAAAAAACAGCGCAATACCCAACGCAAAAGACGTCAAAGACTGCCTATGCCCACAGCCGCAATTGTAGGCTACACAAATGCGGGCAAGTCTTCGCTTTTAAATGCGCTTTCAAACGCCGGCGTTCTTGCCCAAGACAAGCTTTTTGCCACGCTAGACCCAACAACGCGCAGGCTTAAACTTTCGGGCGGGCAAACGGTTTTGCTTACCGACACCGTGGGCTTTGTAAGAAATTTGCCGCATCAGTTTGTAGAGGCGTTTAAGTCCACTTTAGAGGAAGCCGTAAACGCCGATTTTTTGATACATTTGGTAGACTGCAGCACACAAGACGCCTTCGAACACATACAAACCACAAACAACGTTTTAAAAGAACTCGGCATTGCCGACAAAGAATCTGTGCTTGTCTTTAACAAATGTGACAAGCTTAAAGACGACTTTTTAAGGGCACAGCTTGCCGCAACCTACCATAACGCAATATTTATAAGCGCAAAAACCCGCGCAAATTTAGACTCTCTTTTGCAGGCAATAGAGCACTCCGTAAATAAAGACAGCCGAATTATGCGCCTGAAAATTCCGAGGCAAGATTATTCGGCAATTGCCGCCCTTCACAAACTGGGCGCAATACGCAAAAAAAGCGACCTGGACTACTGCGTTGAACTTACAGTAAAACTCCCCTCTTCGAAGGCGGCTGCCTTCGAAAAATATTCGACATAAACAAAGCAATATAAGCTTGAAAGGAAAATGCTTTTTGCAAATATTATTCGCTAAAAAATGAACGAAGAAAATAAGAAAGTTGTTTTAACATGCGCACAGCCCACCGGCAAACTGCACTTGGGCAATTACCTTGGAGCAATTAAATATTGGGTTGATTTGTCGAACAAAGAGGAATGCTATTTCGGCATAGCCGATATGCATGCAATAACCGTGCCCTACACACCCGCTGACCTGCGCAAAAACGTATACGACTGCCTTGCGCAATATTTGGCATGCGGACTTAACCCCGAAAGCGCAATTTTCCCGCAAAGCGCGGTTCACGGACATTCCGACTTGGCTTGGGTTTTGGCGTGTTTGTGCCCCGTTGGCGCGCTCGAAAGAATGACTCAGTTTAAAGACAAGGCAAAAAAGCAGACTTCGTTTATAGGTAGCGGGCTGTTGTATTACCCAGTGCTTATGGCTTCCGACATTCTGCTTTACAATGCCGACATTGTTCCCGTTGGCGAAGACCAAAAGCAGCATATGGAATTGGCGCGCGACTTGGCTCAAAAGTTCAACCTAAAATATTCCGACACATTCAAGATTCCCGAAGCCTCTATACCAAAGGCGGGCGCAAGAATTATGTCTTTGCAAAACCCCGAAGCTAAAATGTCGAAATCCGACAAAAACCAAAATGCGGTTGTGTATGTTGTAGACGAGCCTACCGCCATAAAGAAGAAGCTTATGAGCGCGGTTACCGATTCGGACTCGTGCATAAGGTTTGACGCCGAAACAAAAAAAGGCATTGCAAACTTAATGAGCATATACTCGGCGATAACCGCAAAAAGCTACGCCGAAATAGAAGATGAGTTTGCGGGCAAAGGCTACGGCGATTTTAAAAGCGCCGTTGCCGACGCTTTGATAGCGCATTTGGCCCCCGTAAGAGAAAAGTATTTAAGCCTTGTAAACGACAAGGCGTATCTGGAATCGGTATTCGAATCGGGCATACAAAAGGCGCAATACAGGGCAAACAAAATTTTAAGCAAGGTTTGGAGAAAAGCGGGCTTTTACCAAGCACCAAAAAAATAACAACACTAACAGGAGTTTTTTAAGATGAAAAAATCGCCGCCGATTTGGGCATTATATTTGGCCGACGCCCTGCAAATTCTGGCTGTTTTGCTTATTGTATTTTCGTATACGGCAAACGGCGAAGTTATACCCCTTTCGACGGCGGCTTTGTGCATGTTAATGACGGCTATTGCCGCCGCAACTTCGCTTGTGCCGTTTTTTCTAGACTATAAATCCTCAAAATTCCGGTCAAACGCCGAAAGCCTTAAAAAAGACGCAAAAATAGAAGAGGCTTTCAATATTCTTTTCAAAGAAACGAGCTCCGTTAAAAGTGCGCAAACTGCAACCGCCGCAAATTTGCAGGAAACCTTTTCGCAGCTTTGCGAGCTAAAAAACCAGCTTGCCGAAAAGTCGGTTTCGCTAAAAAAATGTGCCTCGGAGATTAAAGAGCTTACCGACAGATTGTCGCTTTTAGAGGAAAACGCCACCCAAGGCAACGATGACGAGCTGCAGGTATTAAGAGATGAGCTTACCGAAAAGATAGACGCCCTTTCGGGCGATGTGGATTCGGCTTTGGCTAGGCTGGACATGGTAGACGAAAAAATTTCGTCCGACGAAAAACACCTTGAAAGCGCAAGCCAAAGCGCGCTGCAGGCAAACACAAAAACCGACGAGCTTGCCGATAAGGCAAACATTTTGTCGGACAAAACAAATGAACTTTCCGGCAGAGCCGACGAGCTTTCCAGCAAGGCCGCCGAATACGAAAGCAAGCTAAAAACGCTTAGCGAAAGGCTCGGCTACATAGAAAATCGAATAGACGAAACCGAATACGACGAAGACGAAAGCGAAGGAGAAGTCGAAAAACATGGACGGGAAGACAACGATATAATACAAGCGCAAACGGAGCAAGACGCAGACAAAGGGGCGTTGCCCGAAGAGCTTTCGGGCGTATTGAAAAAAGCTATTTCGAATTCGCAAAAAAATTCGACAAAGTCCTTTATAGACAAAATGCTGGATAAAAGCGCAGCCGACGCCGAAGCAAAAGAAGAAAACAAAAAGCCTGATGAAGGCGAAAACCCCGAAGACGACCACGGCATAGAAAGCTTTCCCGAAAGCGACGAAGACGACGAAAGCAATGGCGGGATTTTGCCCGTTTTCGGCAAAGACGCGGTTGAAATTAACCAGAATATAGACGACTTTTCCTTCTTAAACGATAATAACGGCCATAAAAAAAGCGACAAAAGCATTATAGAAGACATTTTGAATTTGCCCGTAAATGCCGAGCCCGATTTTGAAGAGGAAAAGGAAAATACGGAAGCTGTGGACAAAAAACCAGAGGGTGAAAAAGCGCAAAAGGAAGGCCCGCAAACCATGCTTTTTGACGACTTGCCCCCCGCCGAAAAGAAACCAAAAAAGGCAAAGGAAGGCAAAACCTGCCTTATTGTAAACGCCCTTGTGGGCATAGGCAACAAGCCCTATGTAAGAAAAAACGGCGAGCGAAAGGGAGTGCCTATGCAGTTTCTGGAAATAGGCAAATGGCAATACGCCCCCGAAAATTTCGACGAGCCCGCCAGACTTTCGGTTTGGCTTAACGACTCGGTTATGGCAAACGAGGGCGACATACTAGTAAACCCATCGGAACAATTAGAAATAAACGCAACTTTTAAAAATGCTTAGTGTAAGAATTATCCCCTGCCTAGACGTAAAGGCAGGCAGAGTTGTTAAAGGTGTAAACTTTGTAGACCTAATAGACGCAGGCGACCCTGTAGAACAGGCAAAAACCTACGAAAAGCAGGGAGCCGACGAGCTTGTATTTTTAGACATCACCGCCTCTAGCGACAATAGAAGCATTATGATAGACGTTGTTGAGCGCACTGCCGATGTGTGCTTTATGCCCCTTACGGTTGGCGGCGGGCTACGCACTACCGACGATATACGCCGAATGTTAAATGCTGGTGCCGACAAAGTTTCGCTTAATACTGCGGCAATTTTAAACCCCAAACTTATAGCCGATGCCTCCGAAAAATTCGGCAACCAGTGCATAGTTGCAGCCATTGATGCAAAAAAAATTGGAGACGGCAAATGGGGAGTGTTTACCCACGGCGGCCGCAAACAAACCGAACTAGACGCAGTTGAATGGGCAAAGAAAGTGGAAACACTTGGAGCTGGCGAAATTTTGCTGACTTCTATGGACGCCGACGGCACAAAAGACGGCTACGACCTGCAGCTTACCAAAGCAATTACGGAAAACGTTGGAATACCGGTAATTGCTTCGGGCGGGGCTGGCGCGCTAGACCACCTAAAAGACGTTGTAAAGCAAGCAGGGGCATCGGCAGTTTTAGCTGCTTCTATATTCCACTTTGGCAAATACACAATTAAGCAGGCAAAAGAATTTTTGGCAAAAAATTCCATACCCGTAAGACTTTAAAAAAAACAAAATCCCAAAAACAAAAAGTTCGGGAAATACAAATCCCGAACTTTTTTGCGTCTATATAGCCGACTTTTGCGAAATATAAAAATTTAGACCAAGCCCAAAATCATTTTACCCTCTTCCGAAATCATATCCTTATTCCACGGAGGGTCCCAAACAATGTTAACTTCGGCTTTGTCTATCCCAGGCATTGCCTCCAAGCGCATTTTTAAATCGTCGGCAATAACGGGGCCAAGCGAGCAACCGGGAGCGGTAAGAGTCATATCAACTTCCACATTGTTTTTGCCCTCAACATCGGTATAGGCGTCTATTCTATACACAAGCCCCAAATCGACAATGTTTACGGGTATTTCGGGGTCATATACCGTCTTTGCCAAGCTCCAAAGCTCGTCCTTTTCGGGAAGCGCAAATTTGTGTTCGTTTTGCGGCGGCGGCGCTTTTGCCTTGTCGGGGTTTTCGGGTATGGGCTCCCCTAAGGCATCGGCGTCTATGCCCTCTATTCTGGCAACGCCAAAGGGGCCTTTAACCGTAAAGTTTCCGCCCAGTCTGTGAGTTATAAGCACGGGTGTAGATTCCGCCAAGCGCACTTTTACGCCCGAAGGAATAAGCATTGCCCAACAAGTTCTCTTTAAATTTATTTCTTCGCTCATAACAAAGCAAGGTTGTCTCTGTGCACCGCCACTTCGCTTGCAGATGCGTTTTTGCTTTTCATAATTTCTTTTGCATCGTACGAAGCCAAGCCCCTTGCAACCAAAGCCGATGTGCCGCTTAAAACAATGTCCACCAAATCGCCCGCCTTAAAATTGCCGGCAACATCTACCACGCCTGCGGCCAAAAGCGAAGCCCCTCGGTTTTTAAGCGCATTGGCAGCTCCATCGTCTACAAAAAGCCTGCCCATACTTTTGCCAAAATGCGCAAACCAGCGTTTCTTAGACACTGGAGAGCCTTTGCAGGGTTTAAAATACGTGCCTAAATTTTCGCCGTCTAATATTGTGCGGGACACCACATTTTTAATGTCGCCGCTTGCAATATAGGCTTTGCACGCGCTTTTTGTCGCAATTTCGGCGGCTCTAAGCTTGGTAACCATTCCGCCCGTACCGCCTACGCTTGTAGAGGTATTTGCCATTGCCTTTACTTTGTCGTCTACCTTGTCTACCTCTTTAACGATTTCGTTTGTGCCTCGCATATCTATAAGGCCGCCTGCAGTAGACAAAATAAGGAGAACGTCGGCCTTAACTAGGCTTGCAATCAACGCGCTTAAAATGTCGTTGTCGCCAAATTTCACGTTAAGTTCCGACGCGCTAATTGTATCGTTCTCGTTTATTACGGGAACGATTTTATCCGACAAAATTTCGTCGATAACCTCTTTTAGGGCGCAATGCCTGTGGTGATTGTCTACATCTTCGCGGGTAAGCAATAGCTGAGCAACCGGCAGGTTGTATTTTGCAAAACTTTCCTCCCATTTTTGGATTAAAATGCCCTGGCCTACCGCCGCGCATTTTTGCTTTGCGCTTAGCTTTTTTGGCTTGTTTGCAAGCGAAAGCCTGCCCATACCTAAGCCCACTGCGCCCGAGCTTACAATGGCAACTTCCACCCCGCTTTCGACAAGCCTGGCAACGTCGGCAACAATGGCGTTCATTCGGGCAACGTTAAGCTCGCCCGACTTTTCTATAAGAACGCGCGTTCCGATTTTTATAACTACCCTTTTGGGCTTTTGCGCCATAAAATTATATCTGCTTTATATCGGCTTCCTTGTCGGCAAGGTCTTTGTTAATGCCGTTAATGGCCTTGTCGGTAAGGTTTTGAACGTCTTTTTCAACGCGCTTTAAATCGTCTTCGGTAATAAGACCGTCTTTTTGAGCCTTTTTGAAAGCGTCGAGAGCGTCTCGGCGAACGTTGCGAACGCGAACGCGGCCTTGTTCCGCCATATCGTTGCAAATTTTAACAAGCTCTTCGCGGCGTTCTCTTGAAAGCGCGGGAACGGGGCAGCGAACTGCATCGCCCATAACTGCGGGGGTTAACCCAACGTTTGCAGCCAAAATGGCCTTTTCTACCGCCTTTAAAATGCTCTTGTCCCACGGCTGAACCCTAATTGTCTGCGGGTCGGGAGTAGTGATTGCGGCAACTTCCTTTAGTCGCATATTCGAGCCGTAAACTTCAACAACAACGCTTTCTACCATCGAAGTCGAAGCCTTGCCAGTGTGAACTGTGTCGAATTCGTTCAACACATATTGCGAAACTTTGCCCATCGCCTCTTGGGTTTTTTTCAATTCAGCCTGTATATCCATATATTTTCCTTTTTGGTTTTCATAAAAAATTTGTCTACCTTATAAAAATTTAGCATACCAAAGTGCCTATCTGCTCGCCGCAAACGGCCTTTTTTATATTGCCGTATTTGTTCATATCGAATACCAAAATGGGGATTTTAGTATCTTGGCACATCGAAAACGCGGTTGAATCCATAACCGCCAAACGCTTGTTTATGGCGTCTTGGTAGGTAAGTTTGTCGAACTTTACGGCATCGGGATATTTTACGGGGTCTTTGTCGTAAATACCGTCTACTTTGGTTGCCTTAAAAATGCAGTCGGCCTGAACTTCGGCGGCGCGCAAGGCGGCAGTTGTGTCGGTCGAAAAATAGGGGTTTCCCGTGCCCGCTGCAAAAATAACAATTCTGCCCTTTTCCAAGTGCCTTATAGCCCTTCTTACAATAAAGGGCTCGGCAACCTTTTCCATGGGTATTGCGGTTTGCACCCTAACTTCTACACCCTCGTTTTCAAGCGCGTTCATAAGCCCCAAACCGTTTATAACGGTGGCAAGCATACCCATATAGTCGCCCGTTGTTCTGTCGACACCCCTTTTAGAGGCACTTAGCCCCCTAAAGATATTGCCGCCGCCTACAACTAGGCATATCTGCACGCCCATTTCGCTTACTTCTTTTAGCTCTTTGGCCAAGTTTTTTAAAATTACCGGACAAAGCGCATCGCCCTTTTCAACGTCTTTTAGGGCTTCGCCGCTTATTTTCAAAACAATTCGCTTAAATTTGGCATTCATAAATTGCTAAAAAGTATCCCACATTTTGGGCATTATTCAACCTTTTTTTGCTTGGGAAAAATTCTAACCTTATAGGGTTTTGCAATTATCGAATCTGCCGCGTTTTGAACGTCGTTTAGCGATACCGACTTATAGCCGCTTAGCACGGTTTTTGCCCACTGTGTTTTTTCGGGGAACGCCTGCGAATACGACGCTAAAGAATCCAGCCAATAGGCGTTGGTTCGGCGCATTTTTTCTATCTGCTTTATAATGGGCTTTTTTGCCCTATCGAACTCGTCTTGGGTTATTTTTTGCGTTTTAAGACTTTCGGCGCATTCTAGCAGCAAACTTTCGACCTTGTCGGCATAAGACTTGTCTACAACGCTTGCCTCTATTAAAATGCCGAAATTGTAGGTGCGTTCGGAATTGTTGAAGGCAAATGGGCTATATACC
>JAXFOH010000083.1:0-16043 GCA_034180465.1 Opitutales bacterium | reverse complement strand
AACGCAAGCGAAACACTTGTAAAACTTGCCGAATTACAACAGTTTAATTTTTAATTAATCAATAATTCCAAAAAGCCCCTTTCAGAAAAATGCGAAAGGGGCTTTTTTATTGCATGGAAAGGGCAAAAAGGCACGCCGCAAATGATTTTTGCGCTATTTATTGTGTTGCTTGTTCTGCATCGGCTTTAGCGTTATTACATATTCTTTTGCTTTTTGCGTTTGGGTTGGCTGGCTTTTTGCCTTGTCTGCATTTGCGTTATATGCCTCTAAAAGCGATTGTAAAAACGCAAGAGATGCCATAACAACCGCGGCAATAATCACAAAATACACAATTTTTACAAGCGATTTTGCCTTTCTTGGGGGTTCGAAAGCAATGTCTCCTTTGCGCCTTATGGTGATTTTTGCCTTCGCAAAGCTAGGCCTTCTTTTTGGCGATGACAACTTTTTTAAATCTATAATCATAATCTTTGTAATCGACTATTGCCAATTTTTGTAAAAAAGCAAATTTTTACTTGCAGAAACAAGTATCTCGGATACTCTTTTAGTGATTTTACAGGTATAATTTATATAAGTGTACGATATATGAAAAAAATATGCAGCTTTTTTGCGCTGCTATGCGCAATGTTTGTTTCTACTGCGGCATTTGCCCAGTCGGATTCCTATAAACTGTCTCCCCTAGACGTAATTAAACTAGACGTTTTTCAGGAGCTGGATTTGTCTACAACAACAAAAATATCAGCTTCGGGTACGGTTTCGCTGCCACTTATAGGCGAAGTGAAAATTGCTGGCCTTACTATCCTGGACGCAACCACAAAAATTAAAGACTTGTATGCCGCCGACTATTTGGTTAACCCCCAAATAAACCTGTTTATATTGGAATATGCGCCCAAGCGCGTAAGCGTTTTTGGTCAGGTTTTCAGACAGGGCGAAGTTAGATTCCCCCCCGAAGAAGGCATAACCCTTACAAAGGCCATAGGCGATGCAGGCGGTTTTACAGGCAAGGCAAACCGTTCTAGCGTTATTGTTAAGCGCATTATGCCCGACGGCACACAAAAAACTTTTGATGTTAACGTAAAAGACATTCTCGATAACAAAACCGCAAGGGATATGCCCCTTGAAGACGGCGACATTGTTCAGGTGCAAGAATCCATATTCTAATCGGAGCATTTTTTTAATATGAGCGAAGACATTTCGAAAAATTCTGGCGATACAAAACAAAAGTCGAAAGTGCTTGTAAGAAAGCGCGTAGGCTCTAATTACGGTAGCTACGGCAACTATGGCGGCTACGGTGGTTATGGCAATTATGGCGGTTATGGCAGCTACGGAAACTACGGCGGTTATGGCGGCGGCTACGGTGGCTATGGCGCAGGGGCCTCTATGGGCGGCGGCGCTTCGGCAATACCAAACCGCACGTTTAAAGACTATTTGGCAATTCTTAGAGAAAGAATTTGGTACATAATAATTACGTTCATTGTTATTTTTGCGGGCGTTATGCTTTATACTGCAAGGGTAACGCCAACCTATATGTCGGCCGCAAGAATTCAGGTTTTGCGCGACCCCGACAAGTCCATTCCCGTTGCAGGCGCCGAAAACAGCCGCAACGAGGCCATTATGAACGTTGAAGACTTTAACACTCAGGTAAAGATTCTAGAAAGTAGCGAAATTATAAGGCTTGTTCAAAGCCGAATGAAGGAAGACGAAAAGAAGGCCTTAATGCAGCCCTACCAAGACGTTTTCACTTTGGGCCCCAAGCTTACCGAAGAGGAAATTATTGCTAGAAGCCGCAATATCATTCCCGAAAGGCTTTCGCTTATAATAAACATAACCTTTGAGCACCCCGATGCGCGCATTGCCGCTCAAATGGCAAACTTGTTTGCGCAAGAATATATTAGCTTTAACCAGAATGTAAGGGTTCAAAAACTTCTCGAAAGCCGCGACGAGCTTATGCACAAAGTTTCGCAGCAAGAAGAAAAGGTTAAGGCTTTAGACAAACGCCTAGTGGACTACCGCGAAAAGTACGGTGCAATAAGCTTGGAAATGAACGAAGACATAGACAGGCGCGAGCTAGTTGAATTAAACTCGATTGTTACAAACAACAAGCGTCTTTTTGATTCATGCCAAACAAACTGGGTTCAGGTTCAAGAATATAAGGCGGAAAACAAGAATTTGTACGACTTGCCTTTCATTGCCGAAATTCCGATTGTAAGCAGGCTTTTGCTAGACAAATCGCAGCAGCAAATAACAATTTCGGCTCTCGAAAAACGCTATAAGGAAAAACACCCGAAGATGATTGAGGCCCGCAAGGTTATGGACCAAATCGACAAAGAATTGGCGGCGGCTTTGGATTCCTCTGCGTTAAAAGTAAAGTCGAACTACGAAACTGCAAAGGAAAACTACGAACGTTCGCTAAAACACTTGGCAGACAAAAAAAAGGCCGTTTTAGAATTGGGCAAAGTTGCAATTACATATAATTCCTTAGAGCGCGAAAGAGATGTTGAAAAGGGTATCCACTCGGCATTGATTACTTCGATGACGGTTAAAACCGCGCAAATAAGCCTTATTTCGCCCACGGCGCAAATCATAGACAGGGCAGTTCCCTCTATCAGAAGATATAGCCCGAACTATGTTATGAACACCATAATTGGTTTGTTGGGCGGCATTTTGGGCGGCTTGGGTATGGCGTTTGCCGTTGCATTTTTAGACGACCGCGTAAAGAGTGCCTACGACGTAGAATATATTATCGGGCTTCCGCTTTTGGGCGTAATTCCCAGAATAAAGCGTTTGAACAGCTCCGAAAAGGCACAGATTGTAGCTTCGAATGCCGACAGGGGCGTGACGGAAGCATTTCGCAGCTTATATTCGGCTATAGGCGTTACGCCTATGGGTAAAAATGCAAAGTTGCTGCTTTCTACAAGTACAACGCCTTCTGAAGGTAAATCGTTTGTAATGACAAACTTGGCGTTTATCTCTGCAATGAACGGCGAAAAGGTTGTTATTGTCGACGCCGACTTGCGCTTGCCGTCTATTGCAAAAACTTTGGGTGTAAAACCCGAAAAGGGCATACTTTCGTGCATAGAAAATGGGGTTCCCCTGAAAGACGCAATAGTTCGCGACGTGTTCCCGAATGTAGACGTTTTGTTCTGCGAAAGAAGGGCTGCAAACCCGACGCAAATTTTGAACAGCCAAGCCTTTATGGGCATTATAGATCAGCTTAAGGCCGAATACGACAAGGTGTTTGTAGACTCGCCGCCGGTTGGCGTTGTAAGCGACGTTTTGTCGATATTCCCCTTGGTAGACAGCGTAATGTATGTTGTAAAATTCAACTCTGTAAAGCGCAGTTTGGTTAAAATGCACATAAAGAAAATGCTGGAAGCCAACGTTCCGCTTTTGGGCGTAGTAATGAATATGGTTAATATGAGCAATTCGGCATATTACAGCACAAGCTACTACAATAAGCAGTACCAAAATTACTACATTTCGGGTGGCGACGAAAGCGAATCGCCAAAGAATATGCCCGATATTGAACCCAAAGACGGAGGCGCAAACGCCTAACTGGTTGTTAAAAATCCTAAAAAACCGACTTTTAAAAGAGTCGGTTTTTTTGTTGAAATTGCTTGCGTGTTTTTGTGTATGGGCAATAATGTACAGAATGAATTTTATATATCGCATATTTTTTGCACTGTTTTGCACCGCGCTTGTTGCGTGCACTTCTCAAAAAGAATGCGATAGTATTGTGCCTATGGGCGTATTTTTGCCCTCGCATTCCGACCCTGTTCTTGCCGAAGAAATTAAAAACGCCGTGCAGCTTGCCGTTTTAGACGTTAACGAAAGCGAGCAAAAAATGAAGGGCAAGCGGCTTGTTGCAATATTCAAAAGCGACAGCACCGATATGTTTTCGACATGCAGGGATTTAAGGGTTTTTCTTGCAAGCGGAAACATTAAAATTTTTCACTTGGCGCTAGACAACCAAGTTATTCCCGAACACAAGTTTTTAAATTCGCTAAACGGCGTTTTTATAAACTATATGTGCAAATATCCGCCCATAACGGTGCTTAACAAAAACAGTGTGCGCATATTTATTAATGGTGCGCAAGAATGCGAGCTTATGGCTTCGGCAATAGACAAGGGCGAATTGTCCGAGGGGGTAGACACAAAAATTGTGATGCTTAAGAGCGACGACTTTGTGGGCAAAAGTTGCGGCGACTATTTATATTTTCATATAGACGGGCGCGACCGCAAAGTTTATTCGGATGTATACACTCGCAACGAGGCAGACTTTTCGGTATTTGCCGAACAGATAGAAAGACTTGCTCCCGAATACTTTTTTGCCTACACATACGGCACCGAAAACGGGGCAATTTTAGACGCGCTAAAAAACTACAATTTTAAAGGTGTTTTTGTGTCGAACTGCGCCTACTACGAGTCTGCAAAGCGCGAAGATTATTCTTTGCCGTGCAAGTTCTACACTGTAAAAACGGCGTATACTTTGGGCGAAGGCCTAAGCGAAAAGACGCGAACGTTTAAACAACGCTATTTGAAAACCTGCAAAAAACAGCCGTCGTTTGTGGCAGCCTATGCATACGATTCTGTAATGCTTTCGGCGCAAGCCTACAACGCCAGCGCAAGCGAGGGCAAAATGCGAGACTATTTTCTCGGCAAAAAATTTGAAGGGGTTTCCGGCGAAATAACATTCGATACCGCAGGCGATACAACAAGCCAGTTAAAGCTTGTTAGGTTAAAGTAGGAATGGGCGTTTTAAGCGAACTATATAAAAGGGCGTATTCTCTGGCTCCGTTGGTGCCTGCTACGTTTTTTGTTTGTTCGGGCTATGTGCTTGCCCATGTAGTTTTTGGCTTTTCGGATATTTATATATTGCTTGCAAGCTTTGCTTCGCTGGCGGCATTGTTCGCAATTTTATCTCTGTGCTTTCATAAAAAAATATTTTTTTACATAGCAATCCTTTTGTTCGCTTCGCTATATTTTACATATAGCGGCAAAGACGCCCCGCAATATTTTGCCGACTACGAAGACACTATAACAATAAGGGTAAAAACTTTATATTCGAAAAACTTTGGCAAAACCAGCGGTATAGGCGAAGTTATAAAAAGCGATATAAAAAGCACGCCAAAAAAACTTTTGTTTTCTGTTCCTGAATGCGGCGATGCCATAATTGTTGGTTCAAGATTTATGGCAAAGGGCGCAGTTTCTTTTATAGATGCAAAAGAAGGCGGCTTTTATAGATATTTGGCAAACAATGCCGTATATGCAAAGTTTCAAACCAATCAAAAAATTGCAGTTATAAGAACTTTAGACAACACTTCTGGCAAAAACTTTGTTGCCGATATATACTATAAAGTGCTTGGCTATGTAAAATGTTTTGCCGGCGAAAAGCTTGAAAACGGGGTACAAAAAAGCAACGCCCTTGGAATGTATAATGCCATAGTTTTGGGCGACTCGCAGTGTATTTTAAAGGAGCAAAAAAAAGCATTTGCGCGCAGCGGCGCAATGCACATTTTTGCGATAAGCGGCCTGCACGTTGGCGTAGTTGCAGCCTTATTGTATGCGATTTTCTCCTTTTTAAGGGTTGGGCCTTCGGGTAGGATTCTTGCCTCCTTGCCGCTTTTGTTTGTTTATGTGCAAATATGCGGGGCAAAGCCGTCGGCAGTAAGGGCGTTTGTTATGCTGGCATTTGTGGGGTTGGCCTTTGCATTTAAACGTAAGGGCGAATCTATGGCGGCAATAACGGCTTCGGCATTGCTGTTTTTAATTATTTGTCCCCGCATAATTTTCGACGCCGGCTTTTGCTTGTCGTATATGGCGGCGTTTTCTATAATACTTTTGGGTGTGCCACTAAGCGAATGGCTATATCAAAACTCAAAACTATATACATATGTTTCAAGCGACGTAAAAACGCCTTTCCAAAAACTGATTTCGGCATTGTATAAATTCTTTTTAGTTTCGCTAAGTATATCTTTTGCGGCATTTTTGGGCACTTGCGTTGCAAGCGTGGGCATTTTTGGCTATGTTTCGTTTGCATCGTTAATAAACGCAACAATTTTTGTTTTTGGGGCAACTTTGGTTGTCCCCGTTGGCGTGCTTTCTATTATTTTACCCTCGTTTATTGGGCAATACCTAAACATATTTGCCTGCAAAATGCTGGCCTTTATGGCTAAAACCGCCGCAGTATATGCCGATATGCCATTATGTTTAGCATTTCAAAATGCTTCGGGGTATTTGTCGGTTTTGTTTGGCGTACTGTTTTTAGGCAGCATTATATATCTAAACAAATGTCGCAACATTAGGCTTTTGCTAGTTCCCACTTTTACGATATTCTTATATTTAATTTCGGTTTACGTTGTGCAATGGACTGCGATATTTTAAACCTCTATAAAGAACGCATAAACAAGCGCATTTTGGCATTGTGCCAAGAGCAGATTTTATGCGGCGAAAAAATAGGCATTGCGCTTTCGGGCGGAGCAGATTCTGTATTTTTGCTTTTATCGGCAGTGCAATATTTCGGCAAAGACAGCCTTGTTGCTTTGCACTACAACCATAAGGTGCGCAAAAGTGCCGACAGCGACGAGCTTTTTGTGGGCAATTTGTGCGCAAAACTAGGCGTTAAACTTGTTTGCGAAAGCAGAAGCCAAGAAATAAAAAACGCAAGCGAGGGTAATTTAAGGGAAATTAGGCTCGGCTTTTTTGTAAGGAAAGCCGCCGAAAACAATATAACCCTTATAGCGCAGGGGCACCACCTAAACGACGTTTCCGAAACGCTTATAATGCGGGTAATGCGCGGGGCGTCGCCCGACGGGCTTTGCGCGCCGCGGGCAATCTCGAAATACGAAAACGTTATATTCATACGGCCGCTTTTGGGTTTGGAAAAGTCGCAGATAAAAGATGCCCTTAAAAAATTGGGGCAAACTTGGTGCGAAGACGAAACAAACGCCTGCGACAAATATTTAAGGAATAAAATTCGCCACAAGGTAGTTCCCATTTTAGAAAGCGTTTCAGAAAGGGATTTTGCCGCAATGGCGGGGCAATGCCGAACTTTGCTTGAAGAGCGCGAAGTTTTCTTCGAAAGCTACTGCAACGCAATGTACGAGCTTTTTAGGCTTTCGGACAACATTATTGTTTTAAATACCCCTTTTAGAACGGTCCAGAGAACTTTAATTGCCAAGTTTTTGGCGGAAAAACGCGGCGAATTGTCTTTTAAGGCAACAAACATTTTGCTAGACGCGATAGCCGCAAACGAAGACTACAAATGCAGTGTAAAATGCGGCTTTTTGGAGTTTTCGGCTAAAAGCCGCCAGCTTAGCCTTGGCAATGGGCAAACCGAGGCAAGCGACTATCAAATAGACCTTTCTTTGGGCGAAAATATTTTGCCCGACGGCTCCTTGCTTTTTCTCGAATTTGCCGACTTTGGCGAAAACGCCAAGGAAAGGGCGAAAAAAGAAAGCAATGTTTTCCGCAACGTGTGCGTAAAGGCTTCGGCGTTTCCCGTCCGTGCGAGAAACAAGCGCGCGGGCGACGCCTACACATATATAGGTTTAAAAAGTCCCAAAAAGCTTCAGGATATTTTTGTCGATAAAAAAGTCGAAAAATTGAAACGAAACGCATTCCCAGTTGTCATAGATAGTCTGGGGGAAATTGTATGGACAGTTTCAGCCCCTCCCGCCGCAAAATATGCGCTTGAAAAAGGCGACAAGGTGTTGAGAATAATTTACGAGTATAAAGAATAGTTTTATGAATAAAAAAAGCAAACTTCCGAACGAAAAACCAACCGCAAAAATGATCTCGGTTTGGCTTTTGCTGGGAATGGTTATAGTAATGTTGTGGACGTTCAATATGTCTGACAATTCTTCGAGCGTAAAGAATTTCGACATAAAAAAGCTAATGAACGCCACGGTAGACGACTCGCTTGTTGAAATTCAGCTTACAAGCGACGAATCGGGCGGCAAAGACTGGTATATTGTATCGGGCAAAATTAAAAACCCGCTATATGGCAAAGAGGGAGCAGCCAACGCGAAGGAAAAAACTTTAGACTTTACGTTTTCGGGCAGGATAACCGAAAGCGCATACAACAAGCTTACCGACCCAAATAGCGCGTGGAAGGTTATAGAAAAACCCGCGGGCTCGTACTGGAAAAACCTGCTAAGTTCTGTGCTGCCCATTCTTGTTTTGGTATTTTTGGCTTATTGGCTTTTCTCGCGCCAAATGAAGGCAGGAACAAAGGGCGCAATGAGCTTCGGCAAAAGCCGCGCGCGCTTGCTTGGTGCCGACAAAGACCGCACAACTTTCGATGACGTTGCAGGCTGCGACGAGTCGAAAGAAGAGGTTGCAGAAATTGTAGATTTCCTTAAAAACCCGAAAAAGTTTAATGATATTGGCGCAAGGATACCAAAAGGCGTTCTTATGGTGGGGCCTCCCGGAACGGGTAAAACTCTTTTGGCTAGGGCAATTGCAGGCGAAGCCAACGTTCCGTTTTACTCTATTAGCGGTTCGGACTTTGTTGAAATGTTTGTTGGCGTTGGCGCTGCCCGCGTGCGCGATATGTTCGACCAAGCCCGCAAATCGGCTCCGTGCCTTGTGTTTATAGACGAAATAGACGCCGTTGGCCGCCAGCGCGGAACGGGTATGGGCGGCAGCCACGACGAGCGCGAACAAACACTAAATTCGCTTTTGGTTGAAATGGACGGCTTTGACGGCCACGAAGGCATTATAATTATTGCCGCAACCAACCGACCCGATGTTCTAGACGCCGCTCTGTTGCGCCCCGGCAGGTTCGACAGACAAGTTGTTATAGACTTGCCCGACGTTATAGGCCGCGAGGAAATACTTAAAGTACACTCTAAAAAACTTAAGTACGATAACACTGTAGACCTTAAAAAAGTCGCCCAAATGACCCCCGGGTGTTCGGGGGCCGACTTGGCAAATTTGCTTAACGAATCGGCAATAACGGCGGCAAGGCGCAACAGCAAAAACATTTCGATGGAAGACATAAACACCGCGCGCGACAAGATATTTTTTGGTCGCGAAAGGCGCAAGCTTATGGACCCTGCCGAAAAGAAGCTTACCGCCTTTCACGAAGCGGGGCACGCCCTCATTCAATGTCTGCTAGACGATGGCTCTTTGCCAATACACAAAGTTACCATAATCCCGCGCGGGCAAAGTTTGGGTTCTACAATGTTTACCCCCACAAAAGATACCCATTGCGAATCCAAAAAAAGCCTGCTTAACCATATATGCACTTCGCTGGGCGGCAGGGTTGCCGAAGAAATCGCGTTGTCGGATATAACAAACGGGGCTTCGGGCGACATAAAAAGCGCAACAAAGCTTGCAAAAAAAATGGTGTGCGACTGGGGTATGAGCGATTTGGGCCCGATTTCGTACAACGAAAACCAAGAGCATATCTTTTTGGGCAAGGAAATTTCGCGCTCGGAAAATATAAGCGAAAGAACGGCCGAGCTTATAGACAATCAGGTTAAAAAGATTATAGATTCGCAGCTTGAACGCGCAAGAAAGCTTGTTTTAGACAACAAGGCTTTGCTGGAAAAAATTGCGCAGGCTTTGCTTGAACGCGAAACCATAGACGGAGCAGAAGTAATGGCGATAGTTAAGGGCTTGCCCAAAACCGCAACCGAAAGCGCGGTTGCCCAAAGCGAAGCTGGCGCGGCCAATGCCGACAGCAACGTCCAAGCGCAACAGCCTAAAGCTTAGCTGCTTGTAAAAGGAAAAACATTAAGACAAGTCGGGGCATACCTTTGTTTTTTTGCCCCGACTTTTTTTGTGCGGCAAGCGCTCCCAAAAAAATATAATTTTAGGCTTCAAAAACATTTCATTTTTGCTAGATTAAAAGACAATGATACCAGATATTTTAGCCGAAAGATACGCCTCGAAAGAAATGAAGGCAATCTGGAGCGTTGAGGGCAAAATTTTGCTTGAACGCGACCTTTGGATTGCCGTTATGAAAGCCCAAAAGCAGCTTGGTTTGGACATTCCGCAGGAGGCCATAGACGCCTACGAAAGGGTGAAAAATAACATAGATGTTGAGTCTATAAACAACCGCGAGCGCATTACCCGCCACGATGTAAAGGCGCGCATAGAGGAATTTTGCGATTTGGCGGGCTACCAGCATATCCACAAGGGTATGACAAGCCGCGACCTTACCGAAAACGTAGAGCAGCTTCAGGCCTTTAAGGCAATGAAGTTGGTAAGGATAAAAACCGTTGCCGTTCTAGTTAAATTGGCGCAACTTGCCGAAAAGTATAAAAACTTGGCAATTTCGGCAAGAACGCACAACGTGATTGCCCAGCTTACAACATTGGGCAAACGCTACGCAATGTTCGGCGAAGACATTTTAAAGGCTTTAGACCGCCTAAACTACACTATCGACAACTACGCCGTTAGGGGCATTAAGGGCGCTGTTGGCACGCAGCTAGACCAGCTTACATTGTTCGACGGCGACACCGAAAAAGTCGCCGAGCTAGACGAGCTTATACGCAAGCATTTGGGTATGTCGGCGTCGATTAACGCCGTAGGGCAGGTATACCCGCGTTCCTTCGATTTCGAAGTGGTTTCGGCGTTATACCAAATCGGCTGCGGGGCAAGCAGCTTTGCCAAAACTTTGCGCATTATGGCCGGGCACGAACTTGCAAGCGAAGGATTTGCAAAGGGGCAAACGGGCTCTTCGGCAATGCCCCATAAAATGAATTCGCGCAGCTGCGAAAGGCTTAACGGATTTCACGTTATATTGCGCGGCTTTATGGAAATGGCGGCATCCTTGGGCGGCGACCAGTGGAACGAGGGCGATGTTTCCTGCTCGGTTGTGCGCAGGGTTATGATGGGAGGGTCGTTCTTTGCAATAGACGGCCTGCTTGAAACCTTTGCCACCATATTGAACCAAATGGAGGTTAACGCGGCTGTAATAGAGGCCGAATGCGAAAAATATTTGCCCTTTTTGCTTACCACAACAATTATGATGAATGCCGTAAAAAAAGGCCTGGGTAGAGAAAATGCCCACGAAATCATAAAGACGCACGCAGTTGCGGTTTCTAAAGACTTGCGTTCGGGCAAAATACACAAAAACGATTTGCTCGAAAGATTGGCGGCCGACGAAAATATGCCCCTTACAATGCCCGAATTGCTTGAAATTGCAAAGGCAGGCAGGGCAAAAACCGCAATGGCGCAGTCGCAAACCGACGTATTTTGCAAACGGGTTGCCGAAATTGCCGAAAAATTCCCCGAAGCTAAAAGCTACGCTCCAAGCCCGATATTGTAGGCAATGTTTAAGCTGCTAAAGAAAAGCGAAAAGTCTTCGGCGCGCAGGGGCGAACTTACTTTGCCGCACGGCGTTGTGCAAACGCCCGTGTTTATGCCAGTTGGCACGCAGGCAACAGTCAAGGGGTTAACCCCAGCGCAGGTTCTAGACTGCAACGCCCAGATAATTTTGGCGAACACCTACCACCTAAACATTAGACCCACCGCCGATTTGGTAGAGCAAATGGGAGGCCTGCATTCCTTTATGCAGTGGCCCAAGCCCATTCTTACCGACAGCGGCGGTTTTCAGGTTTTCAGCCTGTCGTCGTTGCGTAAAATAACAGAAAAGGGCATAGAATTTAAGTCGCACATAGACGGGGCAAAATTGTTCTTAAGCCCCGAATCGTGCGTGCAAATTCAGCGCAAATTGGGTTCCGATATTTCCATGGTGCTGGACGAATGTATAAAGTGGCCGTGCCCCAAGGGTGAATGCAAGCAGTCGGTAGAGCGCACTTTGCGGTGGGCAAAACGCTGTTTAGATGAATACCGCTCGTACCCGAACGACGGCAGGCTTTTGTTCGGCATAACGCAGGGCGGCACTTACGAAGACATAAGAACCTATTGCTCGCAGGAGCTTGCAAAGATGGATTTTCCAGGCTACGCAATTGGCGGCGTTTCGGTTGGCGAGCCCGAAGAGGAAATGCTAAAACAGGTTGCCTATTGCACGCCGTATTTGCCCGAAAACAAGCCCCGCTATGTAATGGGAGTTGGCACTCCGCGCCAGTTGCTTGAAATGATTGCACTTGGGGCCGATATGTTCGACTGCGTAATGCCCACGCGTTTGGCAAGGCATGGGTGCGCATTTACAAACTTTGGCACTATAAATTTAAAAAATTCAAAGTATAAGCAAGACAACCGCCCAATAGACGAAACTATGTCTAACAATTATACAACACAGTTTTCGCGCGCATATTTAAGGCACTTGGTTGTCGCCAACGAAATGCTGGCTTGCACACTGCTTTCCATTCACAATATTTGCTATTTTCAAGAGCTTATGTCAAAGGCACGCAAGCACATAGAGCGGGGCGATTTCGAGGAATGGAAAGCAGCCGAAATTTATAGAATGAGCCAGCCGCAAGACTAGACGTTTAAAGGCAAAAGCAAACTTTTTTGAAAAAAATAAAAACCTCCATTTTGGGAGGTTTTTTGTTAAAAGCTTTTTGTTTTGCGCTAAATTCTGCTTAACGTGGCAACGCTTTCTATATGGCGCGTTTGTGGGAACA
Source organism: Opitutales bacterium (assembly GCA_034180465.1). Taxonomy (GTDB): domain Bacteria; phylum Verrucomicrobiota; class Verrucomicrobiia; order Opitutales; family Intestinicryptomonadaceae; genus CAKUIA01. Next base: position 3,504 of record JAXFOH010000083.1, on the reverse strand, counting down.
TATCAAAAGGCTGTATTTTTTCTACCTTGTAGCCGTTGGCTGTCAGGTATATTAAGTCGCGTGCCTGTGTGTCGGGCCCGCACGAAACATATACAAGCTTTTTCGGCGCAAAGTTTACAAGCTGTTGCAAAAATTCCTCCGAGCAGCCGCTTCGGGGCGGGTCTATAATCATAGACGATTCGCTTCCCTTAAAGGCAATGTTTTTGAAAATCTCCTCGGAAGAACCCAGCGTAAATTCGCAGTTTAGGGCGTTGTTTATCTTTTTGTTTTCTTCGGCGCAGTTAATTGCCTTTTCGCTTATTTCAATGGCGGCAACTTTTTCGAAATGCTTATGGGCGGCTATGGCAAAAAGCCCAACTCCGCAATAGGCGTCTACCAAATATTTGTTGCCCAAGGCTTCGTTTACAATATAGCCAACAAATTCCGGCAAAATAAAAGGGTTGTTTTGGAAAAAGTCGCCCGCAACAAAGTTGTAGGTAAATTCGCCCACTTTTGCCTTTACAACGGCGTTGTTGTCGCTAACAACGCCCGTAAGGGTGTCTCTTAAAAGAATAGTGCCGCCGCGCTTTAATTTGCTGGCTTTGTCTATTATGTTTTTGCGGGCTTGGGGCAACGCTTCGTTTATTGCTTTAGATGCAATGGGGCAACTGGGTACATCTACCAAGGTTTGCCTGCGCGACTGCATTATAAAGCCCACTGGCATAGAACCGTCTTTTAAGGGTTTATTGTAGTGCGGCGTAAGTTTCGAACGATACCCCAAAACTTCTGGCGAAGGGTGTGTAGGCTCTACAAAAACATCTAGCTTGGCAATATGTTTCATTAAGTCGCCAATCTGTTTTTGCTTAAGTTTTAGCTGGGCGGCATAGGTTAAATGCTGGTATTGGCAACCGCCGCATACGCCAAAAAGCTTGCAAAAAGGCTGTGCTCTTTCGGGCGAAGGCTTTAGCACTTCGACTAAGTCGGCTTCTGAATAGTTTTTTTTGTTCCTGTAAACCGAGGCTTTCACCTTTTCGCCCATAAGCGCATAGGGAACAAAAACAACCCAGTCGTTTATTTTGCCCACCCCTATGCCCAAATTGCTTACGTCGCATATATCGAGGACAATTTCTTCTTTATATTTAAACGGAAATTCTACAAAATTTTTGGGTTGCGATTTATTCATAAAGAAGTGTTATCGTATAGTAAGTCAAAATTGTCAAAATCAATATGGAAGAAGTTATAGTTAGCAGACAAAACCCCAGGGTTAAAATGCTTGCCAGCCTGCAGGAGCGTTCGGGCAGGCGCGAGCTTGGCAGGTTTGCGGTAGAGGGTTTGCGCGAGCTTGAACGCTGCATTGCGGCCAACGCTCCGCTAGAAGAAGTTTATTTTTGCCCGTCTTTGTTTAAAAGTGCCCAGCACCAAAAGTTTTTAGATTCCCTTAAAGGCAAAATTGAGCTTTGCGAATTGGGCAAAAGCGCGTTCGAAAAGGTTTCCAACCGGGAGGGCTGCGACGGCCTTATAGGGGTAAGCCTTCAATGGGGCATAACGCTTTCGGACATAGAGTTTAATAAAGACCGCCCGACTTTGTTTTTGGTTGCCGACTCTATAGAAAAACCCGGCAATTTGGGCGCATTGCTTCGCAGTGCCGACGCCGTTAAGGCCGATGCCGTAATTTTGTCGGACAGCGTTGTAGACGTGTTTAACCCAGCCGTTGTAAGGGCAAGCCAAGGGGCGTTGTTTAGCATGCAAATTGCAAACGCAAAAAGAGACGAAATTATTGCGTACCTAAACGGGCGCAAAGTTAAGACTTTTGCAATGGCGTTGACGGCTTCGAAACTTATATGGGACGCCGACTTGTCGGGAAGCGTTGCAGTTGTTGTAGGCAGCGAAAAAGACGGCCTGCCGCAGGAGTGGATAGATGCGTGTTCAGACAAGATAAAATTTCCAATGTACGGTGGGGCCGATAGCCTTAATGTGAATGTGGCGGCCGCCCTGGCTTTATACGAAAAACGCCGCATAGATGCCAAAAAAGCGTAGATGTTTAACTAGCTTAGTAAAAAATAAAAAAGGTGTTTTGGAATTTCCAAAGCACCTTTTTGTTTTGCGCAAAATATATATTATTATTTTGCGTTTTGCGATTTTAAGCCGGCAAGCATTGCAACAAGGTATACAACGGCACCTATTGCAAATGTAATAACCGGGGGCATGGGCAATTCGCATACGCCAAGGTTCGGCAAAATGCCAACCGCAAAGCCTATAGCCCATGCCAGCCAGCCTGCCAAGTTAAAGCCTTTTCTGGGGCCTCCCCATTTGCCTTTGCAAAGGAAGTATTCAATAAATATTGCGCCGCAAATTGGGCCAAAGCTTACGCCTATAATATTTAAAACGTCTACAATAGCGCCTGGTTGTTCTCTTAAGAACACCGCAAGCAATATTGCAGCCAATCCGCCTATTGCAACCGAAATTGTAGAGTTTATATTAGGCAACATTGTTTTGAACGAGTTTGCCGCAATTAGCGACGAGAAACACGCCGAGGGAAACGCAGCCAGCGCCAACGCCAAGAACATATATTCGCCAACGTTTTTGCCGAAAAATGCGCCCATTACATCGGTTGCTGTAATGCCTGCTGTGCCGCCTTTATCCGCAATAACTTTTGCCGCAACTTCGGGATTGCCCAAAGCACCCGCAATTATAACCAAAGCCGCCACTGCCGTAAATATCATCATGCCAGCAACGCCAACTAAGCCGCCCATTTGAACGTCTTTTGCGTTTCTAGAGCCCGTGCCGAAATCTACACCCGCAGCCCCCGCGGTTGCAAAGAAGGCCACAAATGCGCCAACAATAGCCATAAATATTGTGCTGTTGTCGCACGAGGGAGCCGCATTTACAAGGCTTGCCTTTAATATGGCGGGGTTAAAATCGGCAACACTTGGAACCGCCTTCACCAAAAGGATAAGCAAAATAGCCAAAGGCACAAGCGGAAGATATGTTGAAATGCCCGCAACATATTTAATGCCCTTTAAGCCAATAAATGTTGCCAAGCCGCCCCATACAACTATGAATGGAATTTTGTAGTCGTTGGGAGCAATAGCCGAAGCGCCTATGCAGTTTACCGCAACCCAGCCGAATTGCAAAATGCCCATAAGCAGCCCCGGCATTACAATGCCGCCTTTTTCGCCGAAAATAGAGCTGCCAATAACCGCAAGGGGAAGCCCGGTTTTCATGCCGAACATGCCCGCCGACAGGTAAAAGAAAAAGTGGCAAACAAGCGCGCCTGTAATAACGGCGGCGATGGGAACAAACAAGCCGTTAACAAGGTTGTTCGAACTTACCATGGTCCAAAAAACAAACCATAGTAAAATTCCCGCATAGGCGGGAGCCGTATTTTTAAACCAGGGCGCGCGGTTTTGCTGCGCGTTGGGTTTTGCGTTCGCAATATACGAAGGGCAATTATTTTCGCTCATATCTGTTTTTTTATATCCTTTGTGTTTACTGTTTGAAATTTTTGCGAAGTGAACGTAGGCT
>JAXFOH010000033.1:0-2620 GCA_034180465.1 Opitutales bacterium | reverse complement strand
CAGGGTATTTTCGTCAACAGATTTTGCGGACATCGCAAACCAAAACACAATCAGAACGGCGTTAAGGCGTCTTACTCTGGCAAAGAAAATCGACGCTCTTGGGCATTCTCTATATTATAAGCGAATCTGCACAAAAGAATTTCCCTATGGATATAGGCCAAAACATCAATCCATTGCCAATGCCATAGCGCGAAGATTCTCTTGGAAGATTTTTCCGACGCTAGCAGATACCTTTGCGTATTTTGGCTTAGACAAAAGCGGCGATTTTGTATTTCCAAGCACTGGTCCAAACAAAAAATTTGAGTTTGATCTGTTTGAATATCCAAGACCGGTAGAATTTAGGCATATCCCGCTTAAATTGTCCCGAATTGCCGACAAGAAAGCCTTTATGTACGTCCAAGCCCTTGTAGCCTTGGGCGAAGATTCCGAAGAAATGAAGCGCATATTTGCAAAGACTTACACAGAGGATTTAAGAACAGTCATCAGAAAAATAACCTATGCGCCGCTAAGAATCCAGAATGTGTTTTTAAAAGAGCTTAAATCGAGGGATAACGGCAAGTCGGCTTCGGAGAATGCGAATGCTGAAAACATCAACAACGCCTTTAATAAAGTGCAAGAACTCCGAACCCTTGCCAGAATATTTCGTAGCTTGTCATAGCTTGTACGCTACTTGTATGTTACTTGTATGTTTTTGCTTGAAATTTTCATAGGATTTTGCGATTATAACAAGCATGGAATACTTTTATAATCCGCCATTTTCCATAAGTGCCGACATGTTGAATCTTGTCGCGGAAATATCGGAGATGGTAGGCGCGCTTTCCGACGTCTCCGCGCCCATACATTTGCGCAAGGACAACAAAATCCGCTCAATTCATTCGAGCCTTGCGATAGAAAACAACACGCTTTCTTTGGAGCAGGTAAGCGCGATTATAGACGGCAAAAAGGTGCTGGGGCTGAAGCGCGAAATTGACGAAGTAAAAAACGCCTACGCCTGCTACGGGCTAATCTCGCAGCTTTCGCCGCACAAGATTTCCGACTTGCTGAAAGCCCATGCCGCAATGATGAGCGGTCTTGTCGAAAACAGCGGCAATTTTAGAACCGGCGGCGTTGCCGTTTTCAAGGGCGACGAAGTTGTCCACATGGCGCCGCCCGCAAGCGAAGTTCACGCGCTCATGGAGCGTTTGATGGGGTGGCTTAAAATGTCCGAAGTCCACCCTTTAATTAAAAGCTGCGTGTTCCATTATGAATTTGAGTTTATACACCCGTTTGCGGACGGGAACGGCAGAATGGGGCGATTTTGGCAGAGCCTGATTTTAAGCAAATGGAACAAAATATTTTCATATTTGCCGATAGAAACGGTCATTTATGAGAATCAACAGGAATATTACGATGTGTTGAACATCGCAAACAAGAACGGAAATTCAACCGAATTTGTCGAATTTATGCTTAAAGCCCTTAAAAAAGCCCTGCAACAGTTTGCCGCTCCCGCTCCCCATTCCGAGAACGAGTACATAGACAAGCTCATAAAGGCCATGGGGAATCGGGAAATGTCCGCCATGGAAATCATGGCAAAATTGGGGCTGAAAAACCGCGCGAATTTCAGGAAGAACTATCTCGTGCCCGCATTGGACGGCAATTTTATTGTGCCAACGTCCAACATCAAAAACAATCCCCGCCAAAAATACCGACTGGCGAATAGATAGCGGAGTAATGCAAAAACAAAGCATTTTCTAAGAAAAAGGTCTCAACTTAGAAAAAGTAGATAGTATTTTCTAAGAAAGTGCCACCAACTTAGAAAATGCTGTCAGTGTTTTCTAAGAAAACGCCTTAAACTTAGAAAATGCCATTTTTGATATTCTCATATTCCGCACATGTGCGGAATTTGGAATGCCAGCCGTTATTCTTCTGGCAGAATCTCGAAGTATTTTATGGCGTCTTTTTCGCGGGCAAGGCCGTTATAGTGCTGTTTTAGGACATCTACGGCGTGTCCCATTTGCTCGGCGGTTAGGTATGCGTTCTTTGTCAGGGCGAGGTAGTAAGTCGCCGCTGAGTGGCGCAGTCCGTTCTTTATCCAGTTGCCTTTGCCAAGGCTCTCGTGAAGCTTTTTTAGCACTGGAACTTTTCGTCTTGTAAGAATCTTTTTCTTCGTGCCGAGATCCCAGACGTACGGTTCGAGCCATTTCGCCAAGTTTTCTGGAATTTTTACGATTCTGCGCGACGCCGTTTTTGTAATTTCGCTGTCGAGTATGATTTCTCGGTCGTCGAGCCTTATTTTGTCCCAAGTCAGCCTTTTTAGCTCGGCGTTGCGTATTCCTGTAAAGGCGGCTATGGCTGTAAATGCGCGGATTTCGCTTTGCGGCGGCGTGGAGTTTAGAATTTTGCGTACTTCTTCGGGCGTGAATATTTTAGGCGTTCTGCCCCTTGCTCGCCAGCTTTCCACTTTCTCAACGGGGTTGACGTCGAGCCAGTCCTGCATCTTGCAAAATTTGAAGAAGGAATAGAGCGTGCGCCTGTATTCGTTTCTCGAATAAATCCCCAAGTCTTTCTGCGTATCCTTGAAAACCTTCATGGGGCGTCCGTCAACTGTCAGCGTGTCGCTGTCGTCGTATTCGCGCTTTTT
>JAXFOH010000113.1:0-6449 GCA_034180465.1 Opitutales bacterium | reverse complement strand
CCTACGGGGGCCGCAATAAGAGACTTTATAAGCATAATTACGCGCCGAGGCTTTAAGGGCAGCGTAGATATTTTTCCGTCGCTGGTGCAGGGCGCGCTTGCCCCAAAACAGATAATGGAGAAAATAGACCAAGCCGAAAGTATTGGCGGCTACGACCTTCTTGTTTTAATGCGCGGGGGCGGCTCGCTTGAAGACCTTTGGGCGTTTAACGACGAGGCTTTGGCGCGAAAGGTATTTGCCTGCAAATATCCCACAATTTCGGCGGTGGGCCACGAGGTTGATTTTTCTCTTACCGACTTTACCGCAGATTTACGCGCCGAAACGCCGTCGGCAGCAGCAGAATATTTAACAAACGCCTATGCCGATATTCTTGCCGACTTTAAAAATATGTCGGCTATGCTGGAAAAGTCTGCAAGCTACGCATTAGAAAATCTGCAAAACAAAATATCGGCTTTTGAATCGAGGCTTAAGCTGAACAGCCCCCAAATTAAGCTGGACAATTTTAAGATTATGCTCGACGAAAAATCGGCAAAGGCGGACGCCTTGGCCGCCAAGCGCATTGCGCGCTTAAAGGGAATTTTGCATGAAAGCGAGCTTGCGTTTTCAAGGCAAAACCCAAAGCCCAAAATAGACGTTTGCAAAGAAAGGCTTGCCGCCGCCGAAAAGGCAATGGCGTTGATGAGCTTCGAGTCGTCTTTAAAAAGGGGCTGGGCATTGGCATTTAACGAAAGCGGCTCGTTAATCGGCAGAGCAAGGCAGGTAAAAGACGGCGAAAATATTTCGCTTAGGTTTTACGACGGCTCGGTTAATGCCGTTGCAAAAAAGTAGAAAAATAAAAAACAAAAACGCCGCAATCCCTTTTGGAAATACGGCGTTCTTTTTGAAACAAATTTTTTTAGTTGAACAAGCTTATGTCCGACAAGTCTATTTTTTGCGAGAATAGCTCCGCGCCTTTCGAGTCGAAGAACTTTACAGTTAGGCACCGCGCATTTTCCTTGCCCGAAAAACTAAGCAATACAAACGAGCGTTTGAATACGCCAGAAGCCGGCACTCTAAAATAGTTAAGCTCTTTTGCGCTTTCGGCAGGGCGCGCGGTTGTAGGCCCTGCCGTTATGTCGAACACGGGGTAGGCACCCGCCCTTACCATTCTGGAAATTTCGCCGTAGTTTTTGTTTGCCGAAACAAAAATAAGGCCGCTAATTTTTTCCCTCTGCACAAAGTCGAAAAATTCGTTCTTTTCGTTCTTTGCCATTGTAAAGTTTTCGAAACTTTCGGCTGGGTTGCAAACAGGGGTATTCATTACTACAATCTTAAAGCTTGCATTAGACGCCTTTAGCGATTGCTTAAGCCAGTTAAGTTGCGTTCTGCCCAAAAACTCGCGCTTCTTTTTGTTGTATTCAATATTGTCCTTTTGCGAGCAGTCGTCTACAATAAAAAACTCGGCGTCTCCGTATCTAAAGCAGGTGCGCATTGTATTGTCGGGGGTATTTTCGTCGCCAAAAGTGGGGTTGGGCCAAAATGCCTTAAAAGTGTCCTGGGCAATGCCTTTGCTAAACGATGTTTTGTCGGCCCTTTCTACCCCGTAGGAGTTTTGCGCCATTACCCCAATGTTTTGCACTGCGGTTAAAAGCGGTAGGCTTTCCTTTTGTTTTCTAGAATGGATAAAGCGCGAAAAGTATCCGCCTTTCGAGCCTAAGTCTGCCGTGCGCAAAGTGTCGGCGTTTGCCGCCCAAATTACGGCGGAGGGGTTTTTCGCCAAAGCTGCGTTAAATATTTCATATTCGCCGCCCGGGGTTTTGTAGGCTTCGTCGTATAAAGCTTCGTTTGTGTGGCACTTGCCGAAAACCGCAATCGAAAAGTCTGGCGGGGGCGTTCTTGTAAGGTAGTCGGGCGAAGTTTTTAGCTTGCCAGCAAACAAAACGGCTCCTTTTGCATCTAAAATTTCGTAGTTATATTCGCTGTTGGGCTCCAGCCCCCACAGGTTTTTTTTCCCTACGCCGAACCCGTCTAAAGCAACCGCATAGCTCTTCGAAAAACCGTCCTTGAAAACCCTAACGGTTAAAACCGAATTTTCGGCGCCGTTAAGCCAAATAGACGCCTGTCGCATATCGGCAGCCCCAAGCATTGCCGATTGCAACGGAGCTTTTGGGGCTTCGAACCCGAACAGCGTTGTCGCCGAAAGCAAAAGAAGAATTTTTAGCGCATTTTTCATTTTGTTTTGGTCTTTCTATTGTTCATTTGAAAGGTCTAGGCACATTTGGCGCAGGTCGAAAATTGCGGTAAAAAGTTCGTCCTTAATGCTGCGCGTTTCTTCGTGCGGGTAGCCTTGGATTTTCTCGATTTGCTTTAATGCAAAATTAAGGCTTATAAGCGATTTTTTATACTGCCATTTTGCCAGTGCAAGTTCGCCCAAGTCTGTGGAATTTACCGCAAGAGTTAGGTTTTGCGAAACTTCCATCATTACCTTTGCAACCTGCCAAATTGCCAAGCTAGACATTTGGCAAAGCTCCATAAGGCTTTCTATCTTTTGGTTGGCAAATTTTATTATGCCCGAACTTATTATAAAGATTGGGTGGTTTAGGATGGTCCAAGGCTCGGAATTTTGATCGAAATCGTTTTCGTCGGCGTCGGTTTCGGGCTTTAGGCTGTATCCGTTAATGTTGCAGATTTCCTCCAAGCTGCTGTTTTTACGGTTTGCCCCGTACGACGTTGCAAATTCTTCTATGTCTTTGTCAGACCTTTGGATATAGCCAATCCAATCCTTCGGCGTCCATTTTGTCGAAAAAAAGTCGTCGAAGTTAAAATCGAAACTGTCGAAATTTGAATTATCCATACTATATAAGCCGAAAAGCTTAACTGCATAAAGGGCAAAGGTTCAAGACAATTTTAGAGCTTAGGCGTGCCTGCGTCTTTGACAGCCGTAGTATACGGCAGCCATTGCCAGAACACTGTGTATGCCAAGCACAAGCAAAACCATCCAAATGCTTGGCAGCTCGCTAAAGCTCGACTGCGTCATAACGTAGGCGTCGTATAGCTTGCTGTCTTTCATTGTAGACATGCAGCCCGACCAACCCCAATAGGTGTTTATAAAGGGTCTGCAAACCCAAACGAGAGAGTCGGGCAAGGCCAAAACCACCCCCGAAAGCGGAAGCTGAAACCCCACAAGATATATAGACACCAAGTTTGCCTTGTCGGGCGAATTGCACAGCGCGCTAAACGCCAAACATACAAATGTCATAGAAACGCCCACGGCGCACATAATAGCAGCTTGCTCAATAAACTCGCCCGGGAACTTGCACGCATATTTTACAAACGCGCACATCCAAAGCGATTGGAACAATGCAATAATGCTTACAAAGGCGAATTTTGAAACACAATAGGCAAAGGGGCTAAGCCCCAAAAGCCTTTCCTTTTCGTATAAGCCTCTTTCCGATGCAATTTCGCGTGCCCCGTTGTTCGATGCAATTAGATTTAGCAAAACAACCTGGAATAGGATAAGTCCAGTAACCAATGTCGAAACGTTTGCCGCCTTTATTTGCAACGCCAAATTTGCCCGCAGCTCTTCTATAAACCCCAAATTGCGGTCTAACGCCAAGCTCTCTATTTGCGGAAGCCCGCCCAGTGCAAAAATTACAACCACAAGCGGAAACCCGAATGTTATTGCCGAAGTTAAAAGCAAGTAGGAGGTATCCCTAAAAAACAGCGAAATTCTGCGCCTAAGCAAAACGTTTGCCTGCTTTGTCCAGCTCGGCTTTTGCACCGCCTGCGGTATTTCTTCGGGAGTGTCAAATTCGCACAAGCCGCGCAAACTTTGCTTATTCAGCCAAAATTCCAAGGGCTTTTCGTTTAGGCGGTCGTACAGCTTTAAGGGAGTATCTATCCCGAAATATTCGTTAAGCTCTTTTAAAGTGCCCTGAAACACCGCGCGGCCTTCGTATATAACCGTTATAAGGTCGAAATAGTCTAGCTTTGCAAGGTTGTGTATTATGCATATAAAGGTTTTGTTATCGTTTTTGCAAAGGTCTTTAAGCAGGTCTAAAATGGCGTTTTCCGAAAGAGGGTCTAGCCCAGTGGTTATTTCGTCGCAAAACATTGCAGGCGGGTTGTTTGCAAGCTCCATGCCCAAACCTATTCGCCTAAGCTGCCCGCCCGAAAGCGATTCTACCAACTTATTTTCGTGCGCTTTTAGCCCCGTAATTTTCAGTATGTATTCTATGCGTTCGGCCTTTTTTGAATTGTCTTTTAAGGCAATGTCCAGCGTGCTAAGTATGGTTTCGCGCACGGTAAGCTTGCCCTGGGCCTGTGTAAACTGCGGCGCAAAGCCCACGCGCCCTACAATGTCGTTGCACGAATTTATTTTTTGCCCGCAAAAAAACGAGTCGCCCGTAGCGTCTATAATCTTTAGCATTGCCTTTAACAGCGTTGTTTTGCCGCAGCCGCTTGGGCCTATTACGGCGTTCATTGCATAGGGTTTAAAGGCAACGCTTGCGTTTTCCAAAATCGGCTTTTCCGAATTGGGTACTTTTACGGTTAAATTCTTACAGCTTAACATTGCGCTTGAGATTTTCTATAAAATTAAAATAATTGCAACTATGAATAGAATATTTTTTGCAATAACCTTGATTTTTGCGCTTTTTTCAGGTGCGGTACGCGCCGAAAGCATTTCCACCGCGAATATCGAAAACGAAAAGCGTACTGGCATAAAGTTTAATGAAAACGCCAGCATATACATAAGCACCGATGTTATTTGCGCAGTTTCGCGGCAAAGTTATATTCTTGGCGGCTTCGAGGTTGCCGAGGTTGTGATAGACATTTTGGGGTCGCCCAGCCAGGTTAGAATATATGCGGTAAACGAAAATATTGTGTCGTCGAAAGTTGATTTGGTGAAAAACAAGAATTTGGCGGCGGCTGCAAGCAAGCCAAAAAGCCTTGTAGAAAGTGCCGAAAATTTTGCAAGGGCGCAAAACCCGCTAGATATAAATACGGTTATAAAAGAGTACCCGAAAACAACCCACAGCAAAACATTGGAATTTAGGGTTGATTTCGACAGCCTAAAAGAATTCTACGATATATTTGCCGCCGATTTTACTTGCAAAAAACCAAAAATTGGTGGGAAATTGTACATATTTCCCAAACAATGAACATCTTAAAAAAATCGGTAGTTATAGCGTTGTCGTCGGCGTGCTGCATTGCGTTTTCGGCCGACAGAAAGCCCGAGATTATAAGGGTTGGCGGAGATTCGTATCTGCTTGTAAAACAAATAGAAAGCGTAAAGCAAAACGACATTTTTCAAAAAAACGTGTCTATTTTAAGACGCTACGACGCAGCGATTAAGGCGGCAAAAAGCAGAAGCGAAACGGCGTCGGAAAGCGACAAAAAAATACTGTCGGTAAAGATAAAGCAGTTGGAGGACGAATACGCCGCAAACAACGCCGTAATGATTAAAACCTACAATTTTTCAGGCGACAGAAAATATATGTTTTTGTTCGGCGAAGTGTATCTAAGCACGCCCCTTTCGAACGACGAAGCGGAAAACCTGCGCACAAAAGAGGGCGTTGTTTTAGACCCGCAAAAGATTGCCCAAAAAGACAGCCTTAAGCTGTACAGGCAGCTTTCAATAAAAGAGCACAAGAAAATAGCGCAGTTCCAGCGGCTTATAACGTCTTTTACCGCAAAGCAGGCCGAGCTTAAAAAACTAAGAGACCTTTCCGCAAAAGCCGAAAGCCCCGCCGAGCGCGAAAGCCTTGCCCTTAAGATTTCGCTTAGCGAAAAGTATTTGACGCAAACCGAGCTGCAGCTCGAAAAAGACTACGGAATGTTGCCCAAGCGCAACTACATATTGGAGGTAAAGAGTATGAAAATTTACCTGCAATTAACTATGGAAGAGCTTGTGCGCCTTTCTTCAAAAAAATAGAATGTCGAAAAATTCCAGAGTATTGTGGGCAAAAAAGCTTGCTAGCGTTGCTGAAAAAAGCGGCAACTTACAACAGCTTGCGCTGCCCGCGCGCAAAATGGAATTTTCGGCAAACCGCGGGCAGTTCTACGGTACGGTTTTGGGCATAGACCCAAGCCTTAGGGGCACGGGGCTGGCGGTTGTAAAATACGAAAAGGGCAAAACCCCCGTTTGCCTAGACCACGAAATTATAAGAAACAAAGTTGGCATTTCAATGCCCCAATGTTTGGCGAACATATTTAGGTGCACTACTGCAATGGTTATACGCAACAATGTAGACTGCGTTGCGATAGAGTCTAGCATATATGTGCAAAATACGAAAACCGCGGTAATTTTGGGGTCGGCAAGGGGGGCTGCAATTGCAGCCATAGCCTGCGAGGGGTTGCCCTTGTTTGAATACGCCCCCCTAAGAATAAAGCAGGCGGTAGTCGGCTTTGGCAGGGCTTCGAAAGAGCAGGTTGCAAAAACTGTTGCGGGCATTTTGCACGCGCAAAAG
>JAXFOH010000102.1:0-2261 GCA_034180465.1 Opitutales bacterium | reverse complement strand
CTACGAGCCGACACAACAACCACAACCTGGTCGCCCCTGTCTACATAGCTTTTTACGCGTTCGGCTACGGCCTTAATTCTAACCGTGTCTCCGACGGAAGTTCCGCCGTATTTTTGCACTATCAAAGCCATAATTATATATGCCTTCCTCTGGGAAAAGTGTGTTAAAACGGCCGCAAAACTATGCGACTATTTTGCGAAGGAATTTTGTTTAAAAGCATTGTCCAGTCAAGCCTATATACGCTTCAAGTAAAATAAAAGCCCCGTTGGATTTTAACGGAGCTTTGCGCAAAAATCTGTCTAAAAATTAGTCGTTTTTGGGTTGCTTAAAATCTTTCAAGGCCGTGTATGCAACATTTCTTAAAAACTCGGCGTCTTTGTCGGCAATGCTTTTTGGCACATACTTTATCAAACGTGGGTCTTTTTCAAACATAAAGCCGAACCATACGCAAGCCTGCAAATAGCGGCCGCGGTCGTTAAGGTGAATGGAGTCTACATTTATGTATAAGTAGCCTTTTTTTGCCTTGTCCCATGCCATTTGACCAACCAAGTCGCCGCTTTGATTGGGCAAATCGGGCCACTTTAGGGTTTTAAGAAGCGACTTGTCGTACATCTTAAATTCGTAGCCCTGGGTTGCCCTTGCAAGTTCAACCGCATAGCCAGTAGGAATTACCCTAAGCTTTGTTTCTTTTGCAAGTTTTAAGTACGCCGCTGTCAAGCGTTCGTACATTTCCTTTTGCGAAATGCCCCATTTTTTAAAGCGCGGAGAATCCAGCCTATAAGACCATGTTTGCTGAATCAATACTTCGGCCGACGGCGCGTTTTTGTTTACATATGCGATTATGTTGTTCGCATAGGGCTGGTAGCTTTCCGCTTTCCAGCTTTCGTGGCTTGCCTGCTGGATTGTAATAAAGTCCCACTTTCTGGAATTTAAGATTTCCCTTAAAGTGCGCTTGTTGTAGTTTTTTACCGAAGAATCGGCCTCTTCTTCTGAAATATAGCGCCAGTGGCGCGAAAGCTCGCAGCCTCCGTGATTTGCCCTTTCCATAATAATAGAGCACCCCTCTACCGACGAAACTACCTTCGGCAAAAACACAAATGCGCTGTCGGCAAAGCTGTTGCCTATTGTAAGCAATTTAACTTCTTTCGCCTGCAACAAAAACGCAGCAAGCAAAACCGAAAAAAACACCGTTAATTTTTTCATAATAATAAAAATGTCTTATCTAAAATATTTGTTTAGTTGCCCAGACGCAAGATTTTGTTTTGCCCCTTTTGCATTTCAAACTTTAGCAACGGGCCTTTGCCAAGCTTTTCGCCCGTTATGGCGTCGAACACGTCCTTGTCGGAATATGTGTTAATTTCCACAGTGCGATGTTCTTTGTCGGCAAACTCGGTTGGCGTTATAAGAATGTAGTTGCCGTTTTTGTAAACGGCGGCGGGCGAATTTGTGTAGGTTTTAACTCCCGCTATTTCCGCCATTTTTTTGTACATTTGATACGGAATTTTTGAAGTTCCGCAAAACAGGGTTTTGCCTCTAAGCACAAGGGCGGGCTTTCCGTTTTTATAGGTTGCAAAAACAACATCGCCCTCTTGCAATTTTGGAGCAAGCAAGGGTGTTGGAAAATACCCTTCGTCGCCTATGCCGAATATTTTTGTTATGCCTATTTTTTTGCCTTCGTTTGTGGGGACGGCAACGGCCTGGATTTTGCCGTCTTGTATGTCTTCAAACTCAAAGCCCGTAAGGTCTTTCATTGCCTCCAGCGAAAATTCGGATTTATCTAAATCTATGTAGCCTGCCGCCCATACGAATACCGAAGCGTTTTTCTTTGCACGCTCTTTTATTGCATTTCTTTTCTTTGCATCTAATGCGTAGGCCACCGCATAAATATCTAGCTTGGAATTTGTCGATTTGCCGAAAAGCAGGTCGTCTAGCAAATAGTGCCCGAAAGACGCGCCTATGCGGTTTAAAGAGCCCCTTGCCACTCTAAATTCCAAAGTCATCAAACGCGATGTTCCGCGAGCAGCTCCATACATACCTGAAGTTTCGTCGAAAACAAGGGCAATTTCCGGATTATACAATACGGGGTTTGCGAGCATATCGCGCTCCATTTTGTCGAACTTGGCGTTTTGTTGCCACATATTCGGGTCGTTAAACCAGCCGGCTCCCGTAAGATCCATCCACCAAGAACCTGTATTGCGAATGGCTTCCTGCGCCATATTGCGCGAAAGTATATCCAGCGTTTTTTCGAGATTGTTTATTTC
>JAXFOH010000100.1:0-13632 GCA_034180465.1 Opitutales bacterium | reverse complement strand
TGGAACTAGTAAATTTTCTTTAACGCCAGTAAATAAAAAAACAGTAAGAAAGAGGTCTAATAGTATTACATAAAGGATACCAAGATTCTTAGTCTTTGTATTTAAAATGCCACCCCATTTTGTAGCCCGCATTCTCATTGAGTTTGCGGGCTTTTTGTTGGCTTAAATACAGGGGTTTAGCAGATTTGCCCTCTTGAAAATCGTTTGCGATTACTTACGCTTAATTGCTTTCCTTGTTGCAATTTTCGTTCTACAACGTTCAAAAAAATCAACACGATAAAATTAAGGCTATATTCATATCTGTCTATGACGCATATGTTATAGACAACACAAAAGACGGTATAAAGAATGAATTTAAGCGAGTGGCAATAAAGAATTCACCTATGGAAAAATAAATATTGTTGTATTCAAATATTTTTATTTCCTTAACAAAAAAATTGTTATTGTTTTTTGCCATGGCAAAAATTTTTGCCTGCAACAAACGAAAGCGTTATTGTATTTGCCTGTATTTTAAGCGAAGTACTTTTGTCTGTTAAGAAATCTTTATAAAACCCCAAAAACTTTGGGATATTTATCACCTGCGGGATTTTTGCAATATAGTCTGCATAGGTAGGAATTGCAATATTCGGCATTTCGCTTGATATGCGCCCAATTTTGTCTGCTATGCTATATGTAAAATATTCTTTGCCATTATAGGCGGTTAAACGCCAATCGTTTTTATTGTCTGTGGTAGCTTCGCGCAAAGAATAGCTGCCGCGTTTATTTAAAACCAAATTGCACGCCAATTTTTCTTTTATGTAATATATGTCTTTTTTGGGTACTTTTGTTAACGAACTTAAATATCTTGCATATTCTTCGGAATTTATATCTATAACATAACTATTTCAAGGTCTGCAAAGCGCAACGCCTCTTGCGAGAGCATAGAATTTGCATGGGCTACAAGCGTTTCTTTGTCGTTGATATTTGCAGAAAATGCCTTGCAACAAAAAACTGTTGCATACAAAAACAATAATATGACTTTTGCTATTTTCATAACTTTATATTCCCTAACCCCTTGTTATTTTTATTTCATAAACTTCAGTTATATTAGCGGTGCAAATAACGGTTTTAGATGTAATAAAGGTAATGTTTTGCCTTTGCATTTTCGGCAAAAACGCATTGTTTTGCCAAAACAAGTTTTATTTTTTGCAAACGAACGTAAAAATAAAGCAAGCACTGCCGCTTGCTACTTGCAAAACTACTATGCAAAAATTGGGGGGCGGCGCTGGGAGAGCTGAACTTCTCGCCAAAAATGTATGAGGCTAATATTTGTACATTTTTCGTTGCCCAACACCACCCTTGCTTAAATACTTACATATAATTATTATATTTCAAGAATATTTTTATATAATTTAAATATTATTAACGCACTTTTATTTAGTCTATTAACACAATTTGCATTTTCAATATTTTTAAAAACATTAATGACATATTAATATTTGATTTAAAACTATTTAAGCTACACAATCTAGTTTTGAACAAAAACAAATATTTTAATTTTAGGCGTTTTATTGCATAAAAATATAAATTTATCCGAACAACTTAACCATAGCAAAGTAAAATATGTGCATAAAAAACCAATCAACAACCTTATTTACAATAGGTTGCAAAAACCGTTTTTGTGCAATCGTTTTACCGTAAAAAAACTTAACAAAAGCGTTTCATTAAACTTTTTGCGCAAACAGTGTTTTATGCCAGGCAAAATTATGCTTTGTTATTTTCGCGGGAAAAGCTTTAGGCGTATGCCGTCTTGCAAAAGCAAAGCATCGTACAAGCCCGCCCTGTTAAAGTGCATTGCTATGCAATAGGCAATAAAGTTGCCAACCATTAGGGGCAATATTAACGAGTAGTTTAGCGTCAGCTCGAAAATTATTACAACCGAAGTTATCGGGCAGCGTATTATTGCCGCAAAGCACGCCCCCATACCCAGCAAAATACCTGCCGACACCAGGTTTGCGCTCTCGCCGAAAAGGGGGGTAAACAAAACGCCCAAAACGCCTCCTAGCATGCCGCCTATAACAAGCGTGGGCGAAAACAAGCCGCCGCTTCCGCCCATTGCGTAGTTTAGTATGGTTGCCAAAAATTTAAAAAGGCAAATTACCGCCATGCCCGACAGCAAAATTTCGCCGTTAAATGCGGGTATTAACGCCGAATAGCCGACACTAAAAACGGCGTTGTAGCCGGTTTTATGGTAGGCATAGGTTGCAACAATGCCAACCGCCAAGCCGCCCAAAGTTGCGGTAGCCCAATATGGCAGCTTTTTTTGGGTGTTTGCAAAGCCACGCAATTTAAGCAAAAGCCTTAAAAATAAAACTCCAACAAAGCCCGCACAAACGGCAACCGCAACCGAAAACAGCATCCATATTCCCGTGTGGAAATCGGCGTCGGGCACGCCTATAACAGGGTGCTCGCCCACAATAAGGCGCGAAACTGCAGCCGCCAAAACCACAGCAAAAATCATTCCTCCAAAATGCCTAATTTTTGCATTGCCAGTGTTAAGTAGTTCTTCGAACACAAAGCTTATAGACGAAAGCGGCGCGTTAAAACTTGCCGAAATGCCGCTTGCCATACCGACGGGCACGGCGTCTTTTACGCCGAATTTAGAAAAGCCCAACTTTTGCGCCAAAACCGAGGCAAAAGCCGAGCACAAGTGTACCGTTGGCCCCTCCCTGCCCGCGCTGTTGCCAAAGCCGCAAAAAATTGTGCCCATTAAAAACCTGCAAACAATTTCTTTAAACCTAAATACGCCCCAGTTGTTGTAAAACCTTGCCTTTGTTTGGGGTATGCCGCTGCCTTCGGCGTTTCCCTTTGCAAATGTAGAAAGCGAAACACCGACTAAAAATGCGCCAAAGGCGGGCATAAGCGGCATTAGCCACCAGCGGTTTTGCTCGCCTAAAATTGCGCCAAAATTCCAAACCAAGTTAAACAGCCAAAAAATTGAAATCTGGAACGCAACCGCCAGCGCGCCGCCAAACACGCCAATTAGCGCGCACAAAAACAAGAATCTATTTTTATGCCAACCAAAATATTTTAAAAACCTTAAAAAGCTTTCGGAATGCATACGCTATTTTTTTGCGCTTACAATGCGCTGAAACTGCGCCGCCTGTTGGCGGTTGTAGCGGTTTGAAAGCAGCAATTCGCCCGAAGTGCCAAACTGCCTAAACAGCCCCACTTTGGTGTAAGACGCCATAACTCCCAAAAAATCGCCGCCTTTGGTAAACACCAAATCGCCGCTAGAGGGGGTAAAATTGCCCAATATTGCCGAAAAAAGCCCAACGTCTGCGGCTGCCAAATTTTGGTCTTTAACATCTACATTATAGGGAAATTCGCCGTAGTAGAACTTTTTTGCGTCTACTACAATCGCCTGCGAAAATTTAAAGGGCTGCCTCGAAATGTCGTAAACTTTAATTTTTGTTTTTTCTATAAAGCTTTTGGGAAGAGCCACCGCCATAACGCCCGAATGCGTCTTTACCATGAAAATAGACGCCGCGCTAAATTTAAAGCCGTTTGCCGAAACCGTAAGCGACATTGTTTCGGGGGGAATAAAGTCGTGAGAATTCGCGTCGAAAAGAGTGTTGGCAACACCTATTAAAACCCAATTGTTGCCGTTTGCCGAAATTGCAACCGCCTTTGCGGTATCCGAATATTTTATTTCGCCAAACAGCCCTTTGCGAGTGTAGTCCAAAGTTAAAGATACGGCGTTTTTGCGCGCCTCTTCAAAAATTTCGCTTGCGGTGAATGGGCGAATATCCTTTACATCTTGCGCCAATTTTTCGTTTTGGGCGGCAAGCTCGCTAACGCCTTCGGCAAGCTTTTCGGCGTGCTGTTGAATGCGCTGCTTTTCCGACTTTTCAACCTGCACCATAGCCTCGGCCTTTTTAAGGTTTTGCTCGTATATTTGCGATTTTACGGAAGCTACCTCTAGCCTTGCCGACAACGCGCGCTTTTCAAGCTCTATTGCTCTGTTCTCGTTCTTAAGGCGTTCGCTTTCGTCCTTTAATTTTTCCAGATGAGCCTTGTTTCTTTCAAGCTCGCCTTGCACAGATTCAAGCCTTGCTTTAAGAGTGCTGTCGCTTTTATGCAAATCGCTAAGTTTGGCCTGAAGCTTTGCCCTGTCTTGCGAAGTTTTTTTAAGCTTTTCCATAGCTCCCGAAATTTCGCTTTGCAAGGCAACGTTCTTTTCGTAGCCAAGCTTAACTTTTGCCTCTAAGTCTTTGCTTTTTTTTACGATTTGCTCCATTTCGGTTTGAAGCTCGCGCTTGCTTTTCTCCAGAGCCGCCAATTCTGCCTCGCGCTGTGCAATAAGCTTTTTTTGGCGTTCGCTAAGCTCGGCATTTTTTTCGGCCTTTTCGGAAAAGCTGCTTACTTGTTTAGAAAGTTCGCTCCTTTGCTCGCGCTCTTTGTCGAGGCTCATTTTAAGCAGGTCTACCAGTTGCGAATCAACAAAATTTTGCTCGAGCGACTTCGCTGTTTGCTGCGCGTCGTCGGTTTTTGTTTCGGCACCTTCAAAACTTACCATGCTAAGCATACTAAGCAAAAGAAAGTCGCAAATTACAACCAATAAAGACCTGCTCATAACCTAAATCCTATTGAAAATCGCCTATTTCGGCAACTGGTTTTACCTTGTATTCGCGGTTTATGCGCTTTGCCATACCGGCCAATACCCCGCCGGGGCCGCATTCGAAGAACTGCTCTACGCCCATTTTTGCGGCGTTGTTCATACAGTCGTTCCAGCGAACGGTCATTACAACCTGCTTTACAAGAGCCTGTTTTATTGCAACGGGATCCGAAATTCTTTCGCCCGTAGTATTCGTAAACACGGCAATTTTTGGAGTTTTAAACTCTATGTTTTCCAAATATTTTTCAAAACGCGCGCGCGCGGGCTCCATAAGCTTGCTGTGGTAGGCCCCCGCAACTTTTAGGGGGACCGCCATTTTAAATGTCTTTGCGGCGGCAACTTTTGCCAGAAGCTCTCTAATCTTGTCGGCTGCGCCCGAAACTACAATTTGGCCTGGGCAATTTAAATTTGAAATTTCAACGTCAAACTCTTGGCAATATTGCTGGGCAAGCTCCAGCGAACCTCCTATTAACGCCGCCATTGCGCCTTTCGACGCCTCGCAAGCCTCCTGCATAAGACGCCCGCGTTCGGCAACAATCTTCAGGCCAGTTTCAAAATCGTAGGTTTCTGCCAAAGCGTGGGCGGTAAGCTCGCCAAGCGACTGGCCCAAAGCGCAAAGCAATTCGCCAAGCATTCCCTTTTGCCTTAAAACTTCGGCGGCGGCAATGCCGTGCAAATACAAGGCCGGCTGGCAAATACTCGTTTTTGTAAGCTCCTCCATTGGGCCCTCGAAACACAATTTAGAAATCTTAAAACCCAAGGCATTGTCTGCCCTTTCAAAAAGCTCCCTTACGGCCGCATTGTTTTCGTACAAGCTTTTTGCCATACCAACGCACTGCGCGCCCTGACCCGAAAATAATATACCTGTTTTCATTTACATTCCTTTCGTTTTAGAAATTTTTACAATTACATCTTTTGCCATATCGTTTACCAGGCCCGACAATGCAAAAACGTAGCTTTCGTACGAGTCTTTGCAGTTTGCCGAAGCGTCGAACACGCCCGAAGATAAAACCGCACCTTTTGCATCAAGCAAAGCCCAGTTAGACTTTATTGCAACTTTGCCGCCCAATTTGCCCCCTAGCTCGAATATGGATATTTTTATGCTGTTTTGCGAATTTGGAAAGCTTTCGTACGAGTATGCCGAAATTTTGCCGTTTTTAGAAAACGCCGCGCGCAAGTCGGAATATACCGTTCTTAACACGCCGTCGGAAAGCGGCTCGCCCCAGCGGTTTTCGTCGGAAATAATAAGCTCGCCGTTATCGGCAAAACTTACAATTTGCGAACGCATCGCGTACGACGGCAGCGATATGCCCAGCAAATGCGCCCTAAACGAAACATTCTGCTGCGCTATGTTTGCAGAGGGCGTAAGAACGTAGAATTTTGTGGGGTCTTCCTTGGGTTCTAAAAGACCCGAAATGCAGCCGCTTAAAAACATGGCTGCAACCGTTAAAAATGCCGTTGTAAATTTTTTCATGACAATCTCCTCTATTTATTTTTCTTTGAGCCCTTACCCGTTATAATCGAGTTGGGGTTGCGCTCTATATAGTCTAAAAGCTCGGCAGCCGAACTGGAGGCTTTGCCCATATTTATAAGCAAATTCGACAGCTCGAACCTGAACGGCGAATTTGGAGCCAAAAAACCGTTTAGCGTTGCCATTAAAGCGTTTGCGCTTTCGAAAGTCTGTTTGCCGTCTTTGGTAAATTCGGCAAGGCTCGCGTTTGCCTGAACAATGAAAGTATTTATATTCTTTATGGTTTCCGACAAGTCTTTTAACGAATTTCTTATACTCGGGTCGCCAATAAGCGAGTTTGCATTAAGCACCATTTTGTCGGCATCGCTTAAAAGCGCGTTAGCATTGGCGTTAAGTGTTTTTGCGTCTATTTCGTCCAGCTTGGTATTAAGCTTAATAAGCATAGAATTTAAATTCGCGCCAATTTGGTCTAGATTCATATTCACGATATCGTCGGCAATAAGCGAAAATTTTTGGCTGAATTCCGCTATGCCGCTAGACTGCACCGAAGGCATTTCCTTATACTCGCTGCCGTCGTAATAGTAGTTTATATTGTCGCCGCGCTTGGCAAAATAGTCTAACTCTATATAAAGCATACCAGTTACAACGCTTTGGTAGGCAAGCTTTGCCCTAAGCCCGTCTTGTATTGCGCTAAAAAGGCTTTCGCTTACGTTCAAAATTTTGCCGTGTTTAATTTCGGCCATTTTGGCAACCTCTTCCGACGACAGCACCGAAAACGTAACAATAATTCGCGCCTTTTTCGCATCGCTTGCCGAGCTTATTAAAATGTTGTCGACTTTTCCTATGCGAACCCCTTTGTATTTTACGGGCGCACCAATATCCAAGCCGTTCACCGTTTCTGAGAAATAGCAAATATATTTGTCGGTTTTTACAAAATACCTTCCGGCACCGAACACGATTATTGCAAAAAGAGCAAGCATTGCCGCGCCCACAACAAATATGCCTATTGCCAAAGGATTAGCTTTTTTCATTTTTTACCTTCTGTGTTGTTTAAGGGGTCTATTCCCCTATTTAAAAATATTCTTACATCTGCAAAGTCTGACTTTAACAGCTCTTTGGGCGCGCCAACCGCCCCTTGTGTTTTTGTTTTTGCGTCTAAAAACACGGCGTTGTCGGCAATAGCAAAAATACTTGCCAACTCGTGCGTTACAACAACTATTGTAGATCCTACCGTGTCGCGCAACTCCAAAATAAGCTCGTCTAACCTGCGCGAGCTTATTGGGTCTAGCCCCGCGCTGGGCTCGTCGAAAAACAGAACGTCGGGGTCTAGAGCCATTGCCCTAGCCAAGCCCGCGCGCTTTGCCATACCGCCGCTTATCTGCGACGGATAAAAACCACCGAAGCCCGAAAGGCCTACAAGCGAAAGCTTTAGTTTTACAACTTCGTCTATGTCGGCCTGACTTAATTTTGTAAAGCGTTTTAAAGGCAGCGCGATATTTTCGGAAAGCGTCATAGACGACCACAACGCCCCGCCCTGGTACAAAACACCGAAATGCCTTAACATTTCCTTTCTTTTGTCGGGGCCGGCCGCAGTAAAGTTTTCGCCGTCATACGAAATAGAACCTTTTGCGGGGTTGTATAAGCCTATCATATTCCTTAAAAGCGTGCTTTTGCCGCAACCGCTGCCGCCCATTATTACGAATATCTCGCCGCGCTTTACATTGAAGTTAAGGTTTTGCATAACAACGTAGTCGCCGTAGGCAAGGGTTAGGTTTTCGACTTTAATTTCGGCGCTCATATATCGAAAATGTTAAATAGCACCGCAAAAATTGCGTCGGCTACAATTATAAATGTTATGCTTGTTACAACGCTTGCCGTGGTGCACAATCCCACCGCCGACGAACTGTTGCCGCATTTCATACCGCGCATACAGCCCACAACTGCAACTATTATGCCAAATATAAAGCTTTTGCCCACCCCCGTAAGACACTGCGTTAGGTCCAAGGCCGTGGCGGTTCGGTTTAAATATTGTACGGCGTTTAAATCGAAAAGCCCAAACCCTATCAACGCCCCGCCCAATATGCCTATAAAATCGGCAAAAATCGTAAGTAGAGGGAACATCAAAACAAGGGCAATCATTCTGGGCATAACAAGATATTCCATTGGCGAGATGCCGAATGTTTGAAATGCCGAAATTTCCTCGTTAACCTTCATAGTTCCAAGCTCTGCCGCAAAAGCAGCCCCCGTGCGCCCTGCCATTACAATGCCTACCATTATAACGCCCATTTCGCGCACCATTGCCAAACCTACCAAGTCGGCCACAAAAATTTCTGAACCGTATTTAGACAGCTGTACTCCGCCTACAAACGCCAAAATAAGCCCAACCAAAAAGCTGATTAACGCCACAATAGGCAAAGCTTCGGCACCCGCCCTTTGTATTATAAGCATAAAGTCGTCTTTGCCAAAGCCTATACGCCCTTTAAGCATTTTCGCCAAACAAATGGCAACTTCGCCCAAAAACTCTACCTGCTCTTTTATGTTAAGAATGGTATCGGTTGTGTGGTTGCCTATGTGCCTTAAAATGTTTTTTTCTTTGCGCAGCTTTTTTTCTTCGCTTGCCTTTGGAGACGAAACCGCCAACCCAACAAGCTTTTTAAGCGAATTTGGCAACGCCGAAATGTCGAATTCTATCTGTTTTTTTGCGCAAATTTCGGCACAAGCCAAAAGGAATGCTGAAAGCGAAGTGTCGTAGTCTAAAACCTTGCCGCAGTCTGCCGACAAATGCGTAATGCCGTTTAACATTTCGCCTATTTCGGCGGAAGATGTTCGCTTTTCGGCAAAAACCCAACTGCCGGATATGCGCAAAACTCCCCCGTTGCCCGATTTTTCGACAACGGCAAACGCCGTGGTATTTGTATGGGTATCTTCGCCGATTTTTTGCATACGATGGCCATGATTGCACAATTACACAATCAAATAAAGCTTTTTTTAGCGCGCTTTGCCCGCCCTAAAAAACAAAAAGCCGATTTCAATAAATCGGCTTTTTCTAGTTGCGTGCAAATAAAAAGATTAGTACCTGTCGGAATCGTCGTCGTAGTGCATTCCCATATCGCGACCGTAGTCGTCGCGCTCGGAATCCTCGTCTTCTTCGTCCCAGTGCATGGTATCGTCCTGCTCTATGTACTCGT
The DNA here is from genome assembly GCA_034180465.1 of Opitutales bacterium. Classification (GTDB taxonomy): domain Bacteria; phylum Verrucomicrobiota; class Verrucomicrobiia; order Opitutales; family Intestinicryptomonadaceae; genus CAKUIA01. Next base: position 4,316 of record JAXFOH010000100.1, on the reverse strand, counting down.
CGTCGGGCAGGTCTTCAATTTCGTCGTATTCGTCCTCGTCCGAATCGTCGCCTTCTTCGTCCGAATCGTCGTCTTCCAATGAATAGCCGTCGGGAACATATTCTAATATGTCCATAATTTCGTAGAAGGCGTGAATTGCCTTGCCCTCCATATAGTCGGAATTGTAGTGCTCTCTTATGTCGTCTTCAAGGTCTTCAATGGTGAGGTCTTCTTCGAAATGGAAGGTGTCGTTAAGCATTTTAACCTGAAGCGAAGTTATGTGGTTTAAAAATTCCGCATAATGGCTTCTTTCGTCGTCCAAAGTGTTGGGAAACAAAAATACCTGCTCGGTAGGATCCATAACCGATTCGTTTGTAAGAACCAATTTAACTCCCTTGTCGCCGTCTTTCGAGTCTATCGAAAATGTATAAAATGCGTTTTCGACAATGTTTTCGTCCAGCCCATAGTCTTTAATGGACTGCAATGCCTCTACCATATGGGAAGCCTGCCTTGGGTCTAAAACGCTAATGCCGTCGTAGTCCCAATTTACTTTGTCGCTGGTTTCGTAAACCCACCAGTTATTGTCTTTGCCTACGCGGGCTTTGCACCATTTTAACTTGTTTGTCTGATTTGCCATAAACGAGCCTATTTTAACACTTGTACAAACTCTTCAAGCTTTTTTTATCGGAAATAAAATTTTTCTTTCAATTTTTCTATAAATCGAATAAGGTTGGCATAAAAATAGACTGCGTATTTTGCGGAACAAAACATTGTTAAAGAAGGCTCTTTAATTAAGTTGCAAAAAACAAGGCATATTTAACTTTTAACAAACAAAAAAAACATACCGACAATGACTATAAAAAACAGACTGTATACGATGGGCATTGCGCTTTTGTCGCTTTTGGCGTTCGGCTGCACAAGCAGCCCCGAAAACGGCCCGCAATGCAATGCAAAAGAACAAAGCCTTAGCCTAAACGGCAAGTGGTCGCTTTCGTACTGGAAGCAAAACCAAGATGAAGAAGCCCTGTGCCCGAAAGCCGTAAAGCCCGAAAACACCATAAAGGCAACGGTTCCCGGCAACACTGCGCTGGATATGCAAAACGCGGGCATTGTAGACAAGCTTGAATTTGGTATGAACGCCCACCAATTAAGGAAGTTTGAAGGCTACGAATTTATGTACGAAAGGTCGTTTAAAGCCCCAAAACTTAAAGACGGGCAAAAGGCGATTTTAAATTTTGAAGGCGTAGACTGCCTGGCAAAATACTTCCTTAACGGAGAAAAAATCGGCGAAAGCGACAACGCCTTTATTGCGCACTCTTTCGATGTAACAAAGCTCATAAAGCAAAATGGCTACAACCGCATTCAGGTTATACTAAGCTCGCCGATGGTAAAAACGGGCAAGCATTTTACCACGGCGGCAAGCTCGGGCAACGATGTTTGGAAGGAACTAAACAACGGCATACGCCGCCCCGCCCATTCGTACGGCTGGGATATTCTGCCCAGAATAATCTGCACGGGGCTTTGGAGAGACGTATCGCTTCAGATACAAAATCCCGTAAGGATAAAAGACATATTTGTTATGGTTAAAAGCGTAAACTTGGGCAACAAAACCGCACAAGTTATGGTAGACACCCAAATAAGCGCGCCCTTCGACGAAATCGACAATCTTACAAGGCGCGTAAGCGTTTCGGTAGACGGCAAATGCGTACACCAGCTTTCTATGGCGCAGGAAACCTACTCTATGCGCGACGAATTTACAATAGGCAACGCAAAATTCTGGTGGCCGCGCGGCTACGGCGACCAAACATTATACAACTTTAAAGTAGAGCTTCTCGACAAAAACGGAAAAGTTGTAGCCCAAAAAGAAGTTAACACTGGATTAAGGACAATAGACTTAATTTGCCAGCCTGTGGAAAAGGCAAAGAAAAACGGCGAATTCCGCTTTAAGGTAAACGGCCGAGATATTTACATTAAGGGCACAAACTGGGTTCCGGTAGACTCCCTTCACAGCCGAGACAGCCAGCTTATAAAGCCCGTGCTTGAAATGCTGGTAGATACAAACTGCAATATGGTTCGCTGCTGGGGCGGCAATGTTTATGAATGCGACGAATTTTACGATTTTTGCGACAAAAACGGCATTTTGATTTGGCAGGACTTTGCAATGGGCTGCTCTATGACACCCCAAAACGACGAATTTGCAAAGGCAATAGAAAAAGAGGCAAAAGCCGTTGTTATAAGGTTGCGCAACCACCCAAGTTTGGCGCTTTGGTCGGGCAACAACGAAAACGATATGTTCATAAACTGGTCGCGCTTTAACGACCCGAATTCCGACAGGATAAGCCGCACGGTTTTGCCCCGCGTGATATTCGACTACGACCCCTTTAGGCCATATCTGCCAAGCTCGCCCTACTACAGCCCCGAAGTATTCAAGGACCGCAAAAACTTTGCGCCCTCCGAAACCCACCTTTGGGGCGGAGCCCAATATATGGAAGCTCCCTTCTACACCAACAGTTTGGCGCACTTTGTAAGCGAAATCGGCTACCACGGCTGCCCTAATATGGAAACTCTTAAAAAGATGTTCGGCGACAAAACGTATCCCTGGGGCAAAAACGATTTTGAATGGAACGATTTTTGGCAGTTTAAAGTTGTGCAGCCTTTGCCAACTTCGAAAGCGTTTTCGCACCGCAATAAAATGATGCACAAAGAATTCAATATTTTCTTTGGCGACAAAACTCCCAGAGATTTGCAAGCTTTTGTAGACGGTTCGCAAATTGTGCAGGCCGAAAGCCTAAAGCGTTTTGTGGAACTTTGGCGCAGCGAAAGGCCGTACCGCACGGGTATTCTTTGGTGGAACATGCGCGACGGCTGGCCGGTAATTTCCGACGCGGTTGTAGACTATTACAATTCCAAAAAATTGGCGTACTACTACCTTAAGCGTTCGCAGCAAGACCAGTTGGTGCTTATAAACCGCTTTAACGAACTGCTTGCCGTAAACGATTCTTTTGCCGATAAAAAGGGCAAGGCAAAGGTGTTCGACGTTGAAAGCGGCAAAGTTTTGTACGAAGGCGAATTTACAATACCCGCCAACGGCAGAGCAGTTTTAATGGCAAACCTGCCCAAGCCCGACGCCAAAGAAGGCATTATTCTTATAGAATATACCATTGAAGGACAATCTAAAAAGCTAAACCACTTTTTATACGGCAAGCCTCCGTTTAGCCTGGAAAAATATATGGCGAATATGAAGGCTCTTAAAATTGACAGGCAATAAAAAAAAGTCCATAAAGTACCCCGTTTAAATAAAATGAACGGGGTATTTTTTATATTGGGCGCAGGGCTTGGAACAAGGCTAAGGCCACTTACTGCAAAACTTCCAAAGCCGCTTTTATATTTGCGCGGCAAACGCGCAATAGAGCACATATTCGATACAGCAAAAAGTCTTGGTTTTAGCAGCGTTGTTGTAAATACCCACCACCTACCCGAAGAATACATTAAAGCGTATCCAAGCCATTCCTACAACGGTTTAAAATTGGAGTTTGTAAACGAGCCCGTTTTGCTAGACACGGGAGGCGCAATAAAAAACATCTTAAAAAAACACCCAAACTGCGAGCGCATTTTAGTTCATAACGGCGACATTTTTTTTGAGGGCAGCCTAAGAGACTTTTGCGAAAAAAACAGCGACAAAAACGCCGCAAGCCTTTTGCTTTTAAACTCGGGCAAAAACAAAAACGTTTCGGTAAATAAAAACGAAGTTTCGGATATGCGCTTTGCGCTAAATGCCCCACACAAAAGCACCGCACAGTTTTCGGGAATATTTATTGCAAACAAAAAGTTTTTGGATTGCGCAAAAAACTTTAAGGGCGAAATATTTTCTAGCGTAGACGTGTTTTTGCAGCTGTTAAAAAACGGCGAAAAGCTTGCCGCATATTTTCCCGAACAACCCTATCAATGGGGCGACATAGGCACATTTGCAGACTATATTTGCGCGCAACTACCGAACATTTACGCCGACAGAGAATTTTTCGACAACCTAAAAATACAAAGCGTTTTTGTTGTGGAAAAAGGAGCCTCCGACCGCAAATTTTTCGTTTTAAAAACTGGGAATAAGGACATTGTTGCCTGTGTATATTCGCCGCTTAAGCGCGAAAATTTATTGTACGAAAACATTGCAAAATACCTTTTAAAACACTCGGTTGCTGTGCCCGAAATTTTGTATTCCAACAAAAAAAACAACCTGCTTGTTATGGAAAGTGCGGGCAGCACCGACTTGTTGGACTTGTGCCGCAACAAGCCCGAAAACTTTGTTCTTGAATGCTACAAATCGGTTGCCGACGAAATTG
>JAXFOH010000097.1:0-8695 GCA_034180465.1 Opitutales bacterium | reverse complement strand
ACCGAAGTTTGCACCTACTACTACGAAAACGGCAAGAAATACCCCAAGTGCTTGGAATCGATGGTAGACGCCGCTTTGGCTACGGTGGAAAAACAGCTCGGCAAAAAATTCGGCGACGAAAAAGACCCCCTCTTGTTCTCGGTTCGCTCGGGCGCAAGGGACTCTATGCCGGGTATGATGGACACAATTTTGAATTTGGGGCTTAACGACAAGACAGTTTTAGGTCTTTCCGAAAAAACGGGCAACCCCCGCTTTGCTTGGGACTGCTACCGCCGCTTCATTCAAATGTACGGCGACGTTGTTATGGGCGTACAAGCCCGTACCGAAACCGAGCGCGATCCCTTCCACGAAGTTATGGAAGGCGTAAAAAAAGAAGCCAATGTTGTTCTCGACGCCCAGCTGGACGTAAACGACCTTAAAAAGCTTGTAGAACGCTACAAGGCTTTGATTAAGGAAAGGACAAACTCGAATTTTCCCCAAGACGTTAAAAAGCAGTTGTGGGGCGCAATAGGTGCGGTATTCGGTTCGTGGATGAACGAGCTCGCTATTTTGTACCGCCAAAAATACGGCATTCCCTCGAGCTGGGGCACTGCCGTAAACGTGCAGACAATGGTGTTCGGCAATATGGGCGACACTTCGGCTACAGGGGTTGCCTTTACAAGAGACCCCGCCAACGGCGAAAACGTTTTCTACGGCGAATATCTTATTAACGCGCAAGGCGAAGACGTTGTTGCGGGTGTGCGCACTCCGAATAAGATTTCGGATATGGCAAAGGATATGCCCGACGCCTACAAGCAGCTTTTGGATATTAGAAGCAAGCTAGAAAATCATTTTAGGGATATGCAGGACTTCGAATTTACAATTCAAGAATCGAAGCTATTCATGCTGCAGACCAGAAACGGCAAGCGCACGGGCTTGGCTGCGGTTCGCATAGCCTACGAAATGAACAAACAAAAGCTTATAGACGAAAAAACGGCGGTTCTTAAAATCCCCGCCGACTCGGTTTCGAGCCTGCTTGTTCCCGTATTCGACGAAAACGCCCTTAAAAAGGCGAAGCCCGTAGCTTCGGGGTTGGCCGCAGGCCCGGGGGCTGCATGCGGCATGGCTGTTTTCTCGGCAGCTCGCGCCGAGCTTGAAAACGCAAAGGGCAACAAAACAATTCTTTGCCGCGAAGAAACTTCTCCCGAAGATTTGCGCGGTATGATGGCGTCGCAAGGCATTTTAACATCTCGCGGCGGCGTAAGCTCGCACGCGGCGTTGGTTGCGCGCCAAATGGGCAAGGTTTGCATTTGCGGCGCAAGCCAAATACACGTCGACTACGAAAAGGCGGCAATGTTTATTGGCGACATAGTAATTAAAGAGGGCGACTATATCTCCATAGACGGCACTTCGGGCAAGGTCTATAACGGCGAAATAGCCTCGGCCGACAGCGAAGTAAAGCGCGTATTAAACGGCAAGCTGAACCCCAAAAAAAGCTACACATACAAACTCTTTAGCACCGTTATGAAGTGGGCCGACAAATACCGCAAATTGGGCGTTCGCGCCAATGCCGACAGCCCCGTACAGGCTAAGCTTGCACTGCAGTTGGGAGCTACCGGCATAGGCTTGTGCCGTACCGAACACATGTTCTTTGAAGGCGACAGAATAGACTATATGCGCAGAATGATTTTGGCCACAACAACAGCCGAACGCGAAGAAGCTCTCGACAAATTGTTGCCAATGCAGCGCAAAGACTTTGAAGGTATTTTCAAGGAAATGCGCGGGTTCCCGGTAACAATCCGTTTGCTAGACCCGCCACTTCACGAATTCTTGCCGCACGACAGCGCGTCTATAAACGCCTTGGCCGAAAAATTCGGCATGAAAACCGACGTTGTTGTAGAGCGCATTAAGTCGCTAAGCGAACAAAACCCGATGTTGGGTCACCGCGGTTGCCGCTTGGGCAATACATATCCCGAAATAACAAAAATGCAGGCTCGCGCAATTTTCGAAGCAGCCGCAAATGTTATGAAGGCAAGCAAAGGCAAAAAGATTGTTCCTGAAGTTATGGTTCCACTTGTGGGCTTCGAGCAGGAATTAAAATTCCAAATAGGCCTTATAAACGATGTTGCAGCCTCGGTTATGAAGGAAAAGAAAATCAAGTTCGACTATATGGTTGGCACTATGATTGAAATTCCCAGAGGTGCGCTAACCGCCGATAAAATCGCAAAATACGCGCAGTTCTTCTCGTTTGGCACAAACGACCTAACCCAAACGGGCTTGGGTATGAGCCGCGACGACGCCGGCAGCTTCTTGGGCAGATACAAGGAATTAGACATTTTGCCTAAGAACCCCTTTGCGAGCATAGATGTAGAAGGCGTAGGCCAGCTGGTTGAAATGGGCGTAAAACGCGGCAAAGCTACAAACCCGAACCTTAAGTTGGGCGTTTGCGGCGAACACGGCGGCGACCCCGATTCTATCAAGTTCTTCCACAAAGTGGGGCTGACTTATGTAAGCTGCTCCGCCCCCAGAGTTCCCGTTGCGCGCTTGGCTGCGGCTCAGGCGGCATTGTCGGAATAGCTTTTAAAATAAGGGCAATTAAAAACAAAAACCTCCGAAGTTTTTTTTCGGAGGTTTTTTGCGTTTTATGTGTTGGCTTAAAAATTTTTTTGTTTTCGCCTTATCGGGGCTTGTTAAGAGATTTTTCCTTCATCGCCTTTATGGTTCTAACCTTCGGCAAAAAGTAGGCTACAATGCCCAATAGCGGCAAAAATGCGCATATGGAATATACAAATTCTATGCCGTATACGTCGGCAATTTTGCCCAGCGTGGCCGAGGCAATGCCCGCCATACCGAACGAAAACCCGAAAAATATTCCCGAAACAAGGCCTACTTTGTGCGGCATTAGCTCTTGCGCGTAAACCAATATTGCCGAGAATGCCGACGAGATTATAAAGCCTATTATTGCGCTTAAAACTATGGTGCACTCGAAATTTGCATAGGGCATTAAAAGCGCAAAGGGTGCCGACCCCAAAATAGACCACCATATTACCAAGCGCCGTCCGTATTTGTCGCCCAAAGGCCCGCCTATAAGCGTGCCCAAAGCCGCCGAAAACAAAAATACAAAAAGAAGGGCCTGCGCCGTTTGCACGCTTGCCGAAAACTTGTGCATTAAATAAAAAGTGTAGTAGCTTGAAATGCTTGAGGTGTAGAAGTTTTTTGAAAACACCAAAAACATTAAAAGCGAGATTATAAAAATTACCGTGCGTTTTGGCAAAGTTGCCTGCGGCGTTTGTTGCGCGCCCGTTTCGGCGGCCTGCACATTTTGTTTTATTCGGCGGTAATACCACCTGCAGGCTGGCAGCATTGCAAACAAAGCCACAATGCCCAACAGCGCAAACTTTATCATTCCCGACTGCGTTCTTAAAAACATTGCCGCCAAAAGCGGGCCAAGCGCATAGCCCGTAGAGCCGCCCACCTGGAATATGGATTGGGCCAAGCCCCTTTTGCCGCCCGAGGCAAACGAGGTAATTTTGGAAGCCTCGGGGTGTATTACCGACGAGCCTATACCCGAAAAGAAAACCGACGCCATTAAACAGTATACATTCGGCGAAAGCGATATGCCCGCAATGCCAATCATTGTGCTGCACATGCCAAAAGGCAAAAATAGCGCGCTAGGCTTTTTGTCCATAATATATCCGAAAATAGGCTGCATTATAGACGACGAAATTTGGTATGTAAAAATAACCATTCCAATCTGAGCATAGCTTAGTGCCATTTCGCTTTTTATGACGGGGTACATTGCCGAAATTACCGACTGTATAGAGTCGTTAAATCCGTGCGCCATCGAAAGCGATACGAGAATTGAAAACATAAATGCACTATTTTTCTTTTGCATATTCTATACGCGGTTTAACCCTATTTTTTTATAAATCAAGCATTTTTATTTTTGTAGCAACATTCGGCTTATATAATGCGCAAAAGGTATGTTTTTTTGGAATATAAAATCCTTAAAATTTTCTTGAATCGATATACTATAGATGTTAGACGCTTTACTTAAAGTTATGAAACTCTTATTTAAAGCGTCAATAGCACTAATACTAACTTCGTTTTTCGGTATCTTAAACGCCGATATAATGAAAAGCATACAAGATTACGGGGTATTGCCCACCAACAGCCCAGAAGTTAACCGCGACAACGTGCAAAAGGCAATCGACGAAGCCACCGACAACGGCGGCATTTTGTTTGTGCCGCCAGTAGCAAGGGGCTACCCGATAGCAAGCGGCGTAATTTTAAAGCGCAACGTTTCGCTAGTAGGCGCAAACGGGCCTTTAGGCAGGGGCTCTACTGTAGAATTTAAAACGCATCCGAAATTTGAACCCGCAGGTTCTACATTCAGGATAATGGACGCCGAAAAACCCTTTATAACCGTTTCGCACGCAACCAAAATAAAGGGCATACAGTTCTATTATCCGAAACAGGGGCGCACACCCGAAACTATAATAAAGTATCCGCCCACAATTCAGCAAGACACCTATGCCAATTCCGTAACCTTGCAAGAGCTTACCTTTTGGGGCGAGTACATTGCAATGAATTTTGCCGATACAAAGGGCACTTGCGAGCAGATTTTAATAGAGCACTGCTACGGCTACCCCTATAGCGGCGAATTTATAAGAATAGACCACTGCGCCGACATAAACAGAATTTTGCACTGCCACATAAACCCGGGCAATATGAGGGGCTTTAGGGGCACTATGCCAAAGTCGGTAATAGACCATATTGTAGCCCAGAAAAAATACGCAATATGGGTGGGCCGCGGCGACAACATTGTTATAATGGACTTGCACGTTTTCGGTCTATACGGGGCTTGCTACTTTAGCACGGCAAGTTACGGGCAGCTTACAAGCTTTTCGTTCGACTGCGTAGTTAACGGCATCTATAAAAAAGGAGGCGGGCAAAAGCACCACCAGTGGATGATTTCGCAAGGCTCTATAATTGCAAACGCAGGCACGAATATAGACGAAGTTTGGCCCATTGTTATCGAAGGGCAAGGGCACACTTCTATTGCCAATGTAGAGGCCTTTTCGGGCGGCAATGGAGCCCTTACAAATGTTGGGGCTTCCAAAGGATTTTTGCTTGTTAAAGGCAACGACCCCCTAACCGTTGCCTTAAACGCCTGCCGAATGAACAACTATGTAGACGACGAACCCATACAGGTAAAAAACAAAAAGGCAAGCCTTAGGGCAAGAGACTGCGTAGGCAAAGATTTGCAGTTTTTTGACTTGGAAATAAAATAGTAAAAACATACATTGCTACCCGTACTTTTGTGGAGCGTACATAAAAAAAGAGGAAGATGAAAAAATATATAAAAAGCATTGCGCTAATTTCGCTTGCCATGTTTGCCGGCATTTTAAACGCCGAAACAATGAAAAGCATTCAAGATTACGGGGTATTGCCCACCAACAGCCCCGAAGTTAACCGCGACAACCTGCAAAAGGCCATAGACGAAGCCTCGAAACGCGGCGGGGCTTTGTTTGTGCCGCCGGTAGGCAGGGGCTACCCAATAGCAAGCGGCATTGTGTTAAAGCACAACGTGTCTTTAATTGGCATAAACGGGCCTTTGGGCAGGGGCTCCATTGCAAAGTTCGACGAACACCCAATGTACGACCCCGCAAGCTCGGCATTCAGAATAATGGACGCCGACAAACCCTTTATTACAATTCAAAGCTACACAAAAATAAAGGGCATACAGTTCTATTATCCCAAACAGGGGTGGACACCCGAAAAGATAATAAAGTATCCGCCCACAATTCAGCAAGACACTTTTGCCCTTTCGGTAACCTTGCAGGAATTATCGTTTTGGGGCGAATATATAGCAATGAATTTTGCCGACACAAAGGGCACTTGCGAGCAGGTGCTAATAGAGCACTGCTACGGCTACCCCCTAAGCGGCGAGTTTATACGTATAGACAACTGCTCAGACATAAACCGCATTTTGCACTGCCATGTAAACCCCGGAACAATGAGGGCTTTTAGGGGCGACTATATGCGAAAGGGCATGGTAGACTATGTCGTAAACCAGAAAAAATACGCCGTTTGGATAGGCAGGGGTGACAATATCGTTATAATGGATTTGCACGTTTTTGGCGCATATGGAGCCTGCTACTTTAGCGAAAGAAGCTACGGACAGCTTACAAACTTTAGTTTCGACTGCGTTGTAAACGGCATATACAAAAGCGGGCGCGACCAAAAACAGCACCAGTGGCTAATTTCGCAGGGCTCTATAATTGCAAACGCAGGCTCAAATATCGACGACGTTTGGCCAATTATTATAGAGGGCAAAGGGCACACTTCGCTTACCAATGTCGAGGCATTTTCGGGCGGCAACGGCGCCCTTGTAAACGTGGGGGCTTCGAAAGGCTTTTTGCTTGTAAAGGGCAAAGACCCGTTAACGGTTTCTATGTACGGCTGCAGAATGTATAACTACACCGACAAAGAGCCCATTCAGGTTTTAAACCGCAAGGCAAGCCTTAGGGCAAAAGATTGCGTAGGCAAAGATTTGCAGTTTTTTGATTTGGAAATAAACTAACACTTTAATGCAGAAAAATATGATGAAGAAAATTATAAGTATTACTTTTGCGCTTTTTGCCGTAGCCAATTTTGCTTTAGCGCAATACAGCGCAAAAGGAGACAAAATTAAAACCACTTGGGGCGAAAAATTAACCCCCGAAAATGTGTGGAGCGAATATCCGCGCCCGCAAATGACAAGGGGGCAGATAGACAAAAAAGACGCCGTTTGGAAAAACCTTAACGGCTTGTGGGATTATTCTATTTGCGCAAAAAACCAGCCCAAGCCCGAAAAGGCCGACGGCAAAATTTTGGTGCCATTTGCGGTGGAATCGTCGCTTTCGGGCGTAATGAAGCTGCTCGACGACAAAAGCGCGCTTTGGTATGAAAGGGAATTTTCCGCTCCCGAAAACTGGAAACAGGGCAGGGTGCTTTTGCATTTCGGCGCGGTAGACTGGCAGACCGAAGTTTTTGTAAATTCGGTAAAAGTGGGCGAACATACGGGCGGCTATGCCCCATTTAATTTCGACATTACCGAGGCTTTAAAAAACGGCAAAAACACGCTAACTGTTAAGGTGCTAGACCCAACCGACAAGGCGTTGCAGCCGCGCGGCAAACAGGCGTGCGAACCAAAATCCATTTGGTATACGCGCGTAAGCGGCATTTGGCAAACCGTATGGCTTGAAAACGTACCCATGGTTTACATAAAAAATTTAAAAATCGTTCCCGATTTCGACAACAATTCGTTTAAGATTACAACCACCGCAAACGAGTTGGTAAAAGTTAGCGCAACAGTTTACGACGGCAAGGAAATTGCGGGCAATTCTCAGGGCGTTTCGGGCGAGCCGTTTACGGTTAAATTGGCCGGCAAGGCAAAAGCGTGGTCGCCAAACAGCCCGTTTTTATACGATATTAAAGTTGAAATTTCGTCTCTTAAAAACGGCAAAGTTTTAGATACGGTAAACGGATATTCTGCAATGCGCAAAATTTCCATGGCTGTTTCAAAAGATGGTTGGAAAAGAATTTTGCTGAACAATAAGGAGATTTTCCAAATAGGCACGCTAGACCAAGGTTGGTGGCCCGACGGCTTGTATACGTCGCCCTCCGACGAAGCGATGAAGTTCGACATAGTAAAAACAAAGGAGCTTGGCTTTAATATGATAAGAAAACATATTAAGGTTGAGCCCGCCCGCTGGTATTGGCATTGCGACAAGCTTGGTATGCTTGTCTGGCAGGATATGCCAAGCCTCGGCAACGGCCCGAAATGGAGCCAAACCGAATTTAAGAGCGACGAACCCAATTTTATAGACGGCAAATCGCGCGCAAACTACCGCAAAGAGTGGCGCGAAATTATGGATACTTTGTATTCATTCCCCTGCATAGTTATGTGGGTGCCCTTTAACGAGGCATGGGGGCAGTTCGATACAAAGGAAATTGCCGAATGGACAAAGTCTATGGACGATTCGAGACTTGTTAATGCGGCAAGCGGCGGCAACTATGTGCGCTGCGGCGACATTCACGACATTCACCACTACCCGCAGCCGGGAACGCACAATATAATAGACTTGGCGCGTGTAAATGTTGTGGGCGAATATGGCGGTATTGGCATGGTAAAAGAAGGGCACTTGTGGCTTACAGGCAAAAAAAACTGGGGCTATATAACAAAGAACGACGCCGAAACGGTTTCAGACTTGTATGTAGACTACGCCAACCAACTTTTGGGGCTTTCCAGCAAGGGCATTTGCGCGGGCGTTTACACCCAAACAACCGACGTAGAGGGCGAAGTAAACGGTCTTATTACCTACGACCGCAAAGTTATTAAAGTTAACCCAGAAAAAATCCGCAAAGCCAACCAAAAACTTATAGATTCTTTGGGCAAATAAATTGTCTGCCAAAGTTTTTTGCGCCGCGGGAGACAAAAGCCTGCGGTGTTTTTTTTCGCAAATTGCGGAATTTTTACAAAATTTTTTAAGCGCAATTGCAAAAATCGTTTTGTGACGAGTAGAAAACGTGCTTGCTGCAAAAAGGAATTTCATTTTCGAATTAAAAATAGCTGCAAATATGCATTGATTTAGCTTAGGTCTTGTTCGCATAAAATTTTGATGTTGTGGTCGTGCCATAAAATATATGCAAAAACAAAAAAGTTTATTTT
>JAXFOH010000073.1:0-19989 GCA_034180465.1 Opitutales bacterium | reverse complement strand
GCGGCGATGCCGACATTTTAATTACCGAATTGGGCGGAACTACGGGCGACATAGAGGGGCTTCCCTTCCTTGAAGCCTTGCGCCAGTTTAGCCTGGAAGTTGGCAAGGAAAATGTGTTGTTTGTGCACGTTACTTTAATTCCCTACCTAAAGGCGGCAGGCGAGCTTAAAACAAAGCCGTCGCAGCAAAGCGTTGCAAAACTTAGGGAAATTGGCATTCAGCCCGACATTTTGGTTTGCAGAACCGAGCACCACATAAGCGAAGATATGCGCCAAAAACTTTCGCTGTTTTGCAATGTAGAACCGGCCGCCGTTATCGAAGAGATGGACGTTGAAACTTCCATTTACGAGCTTCCCCTTGTTTTGGCGGAAGAAAAGATGGACGAGCTTGTTGTAAAAAGGCTTGGCATTAAGTGCAACGAGCCCGATATGTCGAAATGGCGCGACATTATACATCGCATAAAATTCCCCAAAAGCGCGTGTACTATAGCAGTGGTAGGCAAATACATAGAGCTGCAAGACGCCTACAAATCTATTTACGAATCAATCACCCATGCGGGCATAGGCAACGCCTGCAAAGTAAAGATTGTAAGGGTAGACTCTGAAGACATAGAAAAAGACGGAGCCGAAAAACATCTATCGAATGTAGACGGAATACTTATTCCCGGCGGTTTCGGCGATAGGGGCATAGAAGGCAAAATTATGGCGGCAAAGTTTGCGCGCGAAAACAAAATTCCTTATTTCGGAATATGTTTGGGTATGCAGATTTTGGTCATAGAATATGCAAGAGACGTTCTAGGCATTAAAGATGCCGACAGTGCCGAGTTTAACCCCCTTACAAAGAACCCCGTTATAGATTTGATGGAAGCGCAAAAGAAGGTTACCCAAAAGGGAGCTACAATGCGCTTGGGTGCCTACAAATGCAAGCTTACCGAGGGCACGCGCACTGCAAAGTTGTACGGAGCTTCGGAAATTTCGGAACGCCACAGGCACAGGTTTGAATTTAACAATAGCTACAAAAAGGCTTTAACAGATGCAGGGCTTGTGATTGCGGGTATAAACCCCGAGGCCGACTTGGTTGAAATTGTAGAGGTAAAAGGCCATCCGTGGATGACGGGCGTGCAGTTCCACCCCGAATTTCAGTCTAAACCCAGCAGGCCCCACCCGCTATTTTTAGACTTTGTAGCCGCTGCAATAGAAAAAGCAAAAAAGTAAATTATGGTTTTCGATGCCAATTCAAATAAAATGCTGCTTATTGCAGGGCCTTGCTCTCTTGAAAGCAAAGACCTTAGCTTTAAAGTTGCCGAAACAGTTGCAGAAATTGCCGATAAATATAAAAGCGAGCTGACAGTTCTTTTTAAGGGCAGCTTCGACAAGGCAAACCGTACAAGCATTAAGGGCAACCGCGGCACGGGTATGCGGATAGGTCTTGAAATTTTGGCAGACGTTAAAAAAGAGTTTTCGCTGCCGGTAATTACCGACGTGCACGAGTCTTGCCAGTGCGAACAAGTTGGCGAAGTTTGCGACGCTTTGCAAATCCCCGCCTTTTTGTGCCGTCAAACCGATTTGCTAGTTGCCGCCGCCAAAACGGGCAGGGCGGTTAACGTAAAAAAAGGGCAGTTTCTTTCGCCGTACGAAATGAAATATGTTGTTTCGAAGCTAAGAGACGCAAACGCCAGCGAAATTTGGCAGACCGAAAGGGGCTCGTCTTTCGGCTACCAAAATTTGGTCGTAGATATGCGCTCGTTTACAATTATGGCGGAAAACAACACGCCTGTTGTGTTCGACGCAACGCATTCGGTGCAGCTTCCGGGGGCGGGCAACGGCCAAAGTTCGGGCGACAGGCGTTTTGTGCCATGTTTGGCAAAGGCAGCTGTCGCTGCCGGCGCAAACGGGCTTTTTATAGAAACACACCCCAATCCCGAAAAGGCTATTTCAGATTCTGCAACGCAGCTAGAGCTTTCTAAATTAGAGGCTTTAATTGCTTCGTGCTTGGCAATAAAACACGCTCTATGAACGATATAAAAGAGCTTTATTCGCTTGCAGTGCAAACAGCAAAGTCGGCGGGCGACAGGTTAAACGGCATAACTAAACGAACCGTAAACTGCGACGCCGGCAACGATGTTAAGTTGCAAGAAGACATTGAAAGCGAAAAGTTTATACGCAATTTACTTGCCGTTTCGAACATTCCCGTTGTTGGCGAAGAGCTTGAAAAAGATACTTCGCCTATGGAAAACGACGGCTACTACTGGGTTGTAGACCCAATAGACGGAACTTTTAACTTTTTAAGGGGCTACCCCGTAGTTTGCGTAAGCATAGCCCTTATGAAGGGCAATGCGCCCAAAGTGGGCGTAATTTACGACTTTACCCGAAACGAACTCTTTTCGGCATACGAGGGAAGTTGCCTGTATTTAAACGGCAAGCCCTTAACGCCCAACTGGGCAAAAGACCAAAAACAGGCCGTGCTTATGACGGGCTTTCCAAGCCTTACAGTTTACGACGAACCCACAATGAGGGCTTTTGTTGCGCGCGTAAAAAAATTTAAGAAGGTAAGAATGTGCGGCTCGGCTGCAATTTCTATGGCATATGTTGCAAGCGGCAGGGTAGACGCCTATGTAGAAAAGCGCATAAATTTGTGGGATATTGCAGCGGGACTTATGCTGGTTAAAAGCGCGGGCGGTGCCTACAAAATGGAAAGCGCAAACTTGCCCGAAAAACCGCTTTGCGTAAACATAAATGCGGCTTCGTGCGAAGGATTTTTCTCGGAATGAAAAACGACAAATTTTTAAAACATATGGTTCGCCGCCTAACTTGGGGCGAAATATCCGAACCCGATATAAGAGTTATAATAAAAACGGCAATATCTGAAGACATTGCGGGCTTTGGCTTGGTTAAAAAACCCAACAAGGCGGCAGATTCTACAACCGATATGTTGTCGAAAGACTACAATGCCAAGGCTGCCTTGTGCGCCAGAAAGCCATTGAGACTTTGCGGGGTAAACCTAGTTGCCTTGGTAATGGACGAATATTTTAAAATGTTTGCCGATGGTGCCTGCAAATTTATCCCCCTTGCAAAGGACGGCGATTTTCTGGAAAAAGGACAAAAGATTGGCATAATAGAAGGGTCGGCAAAAACAATGCTGCGTTCCGAACGCATATTGCTAAACTTTATGCAGCATTTGTCGGGCATAGCAACATATACGTCGCAGTTTGTAGCTGCTATGGGCAATTCTAAAACAATGTTGCTAGACACCCGAAAAACTACCCCCTGCTTTAGAGTGTTGGAAAAATACGCGGTTGCCTGCGGCGGCGCGTTCAACCATCGAATTGGGCTTTTCGACAGGGTTATGCTAAAGGACAACCATTTGGCATTTTCGGGCTCGTCGAAAGGCGAAAGGCTTGCCAACGCCGTAAGAAGGGCAAAGGCTTTAAACCCCGACTTGGCGGTTGAAGTTGAAGTAGACGATATTTCGCAAATTCCCTACGTTTTAGAGGCTTCGGCAGACGTTATAATGTTCGACAACTTTTCGGTTCAAGACATTAAAAAGGCGGTAGACATTGTAAAAGACAATGCCTGGACGGAAATTTCGGGCGGCGTAAACCTGCAAAGCGTAGGTTTGTTGGCAACTTTGGGTTGCGACTTCATATCGTGCGGCGCGCTTGTGCACCAAGCCCCGTGGATAGATATAGGTTTGGACAGCCAATAGGGCCTGCTCAAAACAAAATGTGAATAAAAAATGCGGCAACTATTAAAATAGAGTTGCCGCGTTTTTTTTGTATAAAAGGAGCGCAAAGAACGCAAAAAATGGCAGCGCGCAGTTTTGCTTTTAGTTTTAAGTGCCTGCAAATTTGCACAAAAAAAGCTTCGGTTTGTTTGCCGAAGCTTTTTGCTTTATTAAATATTTATTATTTCTTTGCCTTTGCGCCCTTTAGATCTGCACCGTCGTCGGCTTTAAGGCCTCTTAGCAGGCGGCTTTTGCCGCGGTGGCGCGCCGTCCACGACTTTATGATTGAGTTTTGGGCTTCCGTGCTCTTTTCGTCTGGGCCCCTAAACACTATCATATTCAAAACGGGCATTTGCGCTTTCTTCGAGAAATAAATGTCGTTTAGCAAGCCGTTTGTTCTGTAGTAGTCTATAATGCCTCTTGTGCCGTAGGGTCTGAATTTCGGGGGGTTGGGCTTCTTTATGCCTTTGCCTACATTTGGAGGGGTTTCCTTTGGGGGAATATAGAGCTTTTGCTCTCTCATTGCCTGTTCTGGAGTGCCCACATAAAGCGATTTGCCCTTTGCCTTTCTTGCGGCGTTTTCCTTCTCGATCCAAGCTCTTGCCTTTTTAAGACCTTCGGCACGCGCTATTGCAACGTTCGACTGGTAATCGGCTTCTTTTTCTTCGGTCCAGCCAGCCTGGGCCCTTGCTTTTGCAATCTGCTCTTCGTACTTTTCGGTTTCCCTTCGGTACTTTTCGGTTTCGGAATCTGTCCACGGGCGCATTACGCGGTCGGGGTCTGTCCATTCAGTTGCCAAAAAGTATATTGTATCTGCACCCTGTTCAAGAGCTGCCTGATAGAAACGGTAGCACGTTGAAACACCAATGTTGTAGTTGCCCGAAGAAGGAGGTTGGGGCAGGAAGGGATATTTTAACCTGTAGTTGCCCGAAACACCGATTTTTGTAAGGCTCGAGTTAATTGGGTCTAGCCATTCGGGAAGTCGCTTTTTATTGCTTTCAGTTGCGGGAATAAGCCCTTCGCGGCTGAACAAGTTAATGTATATACCTGCCGTTGTAGAGTATGCCATTACATTGAACAACACTGTGGGGGGCAGGGCGTTTACAAGACGTTTTACGTCGTCTTTAATAACCCTATATGTTTCCAAACCGCCGCGTTGTTCGTTCATCAAATACGAAGATGCGTCTATAACAATCAAAACCTTTTCGGTTTTCGATTGAATGCCTATTAAGCTTACGTTTGTTGCGGTTAAGTCTAAGTCGCCAAACCCTTTTGGGGGAGGAGTGCCTGTGAATGAACCACCTGCAATAGAGCCCGAGGGCAGGCTAATGTTAACATTGCTTACATTTGTAACTCTTGCATTTTGAATTTGAATTCGCTTTGCGAGTTTTTGAGACCTTCTTTGGTTGTTCCTAGCCTTTGTCTGATACTGTTTTTTTTGGTTGTTTACCTTTTCGGCAGGAGGCGGGGCTTTAAACTCTTCTTGCGGGTTTATTATTTGCTGGCTAATGATAACGCTGCCTAATACAAGCAGCGCAACAATGTGCAAAACTGCAACTATCAACATAATTTGATAGAGCAAAGTGTCTTTTTGTCTCTTTGGCCTAAAATGATGTATTTTCATAGGTTGTTATAAATATTAAATTATTCTTCCTGAGCTTGGGCGGCTTTTGCTTCCTTTTCTATAAGGGCAATTTGCGCTTTTGCCTGTTTGTTAAACACGCTGTTCGGGTAAAAAAGCCCAAGTTCTTCAAAGATTTCCTTTGCAACTTGGGGTTTGTTTATTTGCTTATAGCACAAAGCAGTGTTGTAGGTAAGCTCCGCCATCCATTGGTCGGTGGGCTTGCCGTAAATTATGCCTTCCGAAAAGTTTTCGAGGGCTTCTTTGTATTGCTTAGAAGTTGTAAGCAACATACCCTTTATCATTTGCGCAAGCGAAAATACGGGAGATTTTCTGTCGATATTCTTAATTGTTGTAGACTTTACAAAAACCTTTGCCGAAACCAAGTTGCCCGAGCTTATGTCGCAATAGAGCATCCACAAAGTGCATGCAAGTTTGTCGGGGTTTTCTTTAAGCGACTGCAATTTTGCATACCACCTAGAAACTTCCTTTATTTTGCCAGCGTTTCTGATTGTGTCGAGCGCGTCCAAAAAGTCGGGAATTAGCACCGCAAATTCGCCTTCAAACGAAAGTTTGTCGGCAAGCTTTAGGGCTTCGTCGTAGTGGCCGAGCTTTGTAAGCTCGCCGATAAGCTTAACTGCCTGAGCCGAAAACTGGGGCTTAATTTTGGCGTAGTCTAGCGACATCATAATAGCGTATGCTTCGTTTACGCGGCCTGCCGCCATTAGCAAGTCAGTAAAATTAATTACGTCGTTATGTATTGCCATTAGCGATTCGGGGGCTGCAACTAGCTGTATTAGGGGGTAAATCCCCTTTCGCATCATACTAATTGCCGCTTCGTTGTTGCCGCTAAATATGGCGTCTTTAATCTTAATCGACAAGTCGCTGTCGGGTTTGTAGGTAAATTTAATGCCCGTTCTGTTTGCTGGAATAAGCATTTCGCCGCCTTCAGCCGCGCCTTCGGGCACCATTGCGTAGTGCACAATGCCCTTTATTATTTCCGACTTAACATAGCGCATTTTGGATTCTTTTTGCGTTGTTTCGTCGTAGGTGGTAAGCACGGGTTTTATTCCGGCAAAGTCGTTCATATAAGGCCTGTCTTGCGATTGGCCTTGGGCTATGGCTGTGACAACGGCTTTGGGTGCTTCGGGATTTGCGTTGTCGGCCGCCATCGCAAAGACGGGTAATGCCAACGCTGAAATTACCGTAAGTTTTTGTATGTTTTTCATCTTAAAAGTTGCCTGATATTATAGGGTGTTTTTGTAGTTTACAATCTGCTCGTGCTCGGGAGAAGCAGCGGCATCGGGGGTTTTTAGGTATGCGTCGCATGTTTCCTTTGCCTTTTCAATGTCTCCCATTCTTACCAACAATTTGGCTTCGGCCAAAGCGGCCTTGCCCGAATACTTAAGACAGTTGGAATAGCCTATTGCGCAGTTGTCGTAATAGTTCAACGCCTTTTCGTATTTCTTGGCGCGTTCCGCCAATAAAGCTTGGTTGTAAAGAGCCGCAGCATAGGGTTCGCCGCGCCAGTCGGGGGTTTTGCGTATGCTTTCAAACTTTTTGTCGGCTTCGTTATATCTGCCAAGCTTTACAAGCATTTCGCCGTGTTTGATTGCAACTTTTGCAATCTTCGGGTCGGTAGAATATTCTTCTTCGGCGCGAATGTATTGCTTTAAAGCGTCTTCCCACTTGCCCTGTTTTTCGTCGAGGGCGGCCAAGCCCAAAATGGCGTCTAGCATATATTGGGCGTCGCTTTCGCTGTCGAGAACATATTGGTATGTTTTTTTGGCGGCTTCAATGCCGTAGGCTTCGTTATGCTTTGCAATCCAAATAAGGGTTGCGGGGCTTGCAAGCTTATAGTCGTCTTCGTTAAATGCCTTTGCAGGAATGGGGGCTTTGCAGAACTTGTCCAAAGCCATCATCATTCTGTAGTACAACGTGGGCTTTTTACCTTCCGAAGATTTCAAAAGCGAAGCGTAAAAGTCTTTTGGAGTTTGCTTGGGGAACATGGAAAGCTGCTTTTCGTAGTGCTTAAGCAGCATTTGCAGGGGTTTTTTGTCTTTAAACAGATTTACGCTGTAATTTTCGTCGCTCTTAAATTTAAGATACAAAGCATTGTCTATCTTAGAATTTTTAAGGAAAAACCTGTATCTTTCGGCGGGGTTTGTAACCAAAGTGTTCAAAAGCTTTTCGTCGCCGATAACGTCTTTTAAGAACTTTACCGAGGCTTCGAGTGTTATCTTTGTTTTGGGATAGTCCGCCACATAGCGTTCAAGAGCTTTGTCTACGCCGTCAAGTTGCTTTTCATTGCCGTACTTTTCTATAAGGTTTTTCAATTCCAGCAAAGCTTCGGTTTGGCGTGCGCTTCTCGAAAACGCCGCCGACTTGAGGAATTCTATCATTGCAATATTGCCGTTGGGATATTTCTTTTCGTACTGGTTTGCGAGTTTTATTATGGCTGCGTTGTCGTCGGCTTTTTCGTAGATAGAAATGCTTTGGAAGTACGCTTGGTCTATGTAGCTTTGGCTAGAAGTTTTCTTTTCTACTTCAGAGTAGTGTTGCAAGGCTTCTTTAACGTAGCCCGAGCTTAAGTTTATATCGCCCAAGAAGAATTCGGCTTCGCCGCAAAGTTCGTTGCCCAAATAGGTGTCGATAAATTTTGCAAACAACTCTTGCGCCAAGTTTAAATCTTGCTTGCCGTAGGCAGCAATCGCTTTTCTATAGGATGCGTCTTCGGCATAGGGGCTTGTTGAGAATTTGGAAACGAGGCGGTCGAAATCCTTGTAGGCGTTGTCGAACGAACCTGTTACCAAGTTTGCCAACCCCGACCAATACAATAGGGCATCGGCAATGGGCGATGCGCCGTAGTCGGTAAGATAGCCTTTAAAGCAAACCTTAAGTTCGTCGTATTTTTGGTCGTCTATCCAAGCTTTACCCATAAGGTAAATCATGCTTTCGCAGGATTTGTCTTTGTGGTATTTCGGAACAAACTCTTTTGCTATGGCAAAGAATTCGTCTTTCATTCCCTTTTCGTTATAGTAAATGGCAATTTGCAGCGAAACGTCTTTTATGTAGCGGCCGTTGGGGAACGTCTCCATATAAGTTTGGCCCAGCTTGAACATTTCGTCGGATTTGCCGATTTTATACGCGCCCAAAAACGCCAAATAGTAGTAGTTTTCCTTTTCCGAGCTTTTGGGAAACTTGTCGATAAGCTGTTTGTATGCCCAAAAGCTTTCGTAGTCGCGGTCGGTTTTAAGGTAGTTTTGAGCTTTGCCGAACATTAGGTATTCGGTGTAGGGCTTTGCCTGCGTTAGCATGCTAAGCTGCTGCTCTGCAACAGAAATTTTGCTGTTTAAATCAGCAATAACGGGGTTGTCGGGGTTGGTTGCCTTTGTTCTTTCAAGCTGTGCCGAAAGCTTCTTCTTATACTGTTCGAAGAATGCAATAAGCTGGTCTTGGTCGTAAACCATACTGTAGAATATGGCTGCGGTGTTGTATTCGTGCACCTTGTCGGTTGCCAAGTCCATTGCGGCCTGCAAAAGGGCAACATTCAACGAAACATCGTATCTGGCGGGTTCATTTATTACCATGTAGGGGAAATATTTTTTCGCCTGGTCGTATTTCTTTTCGCTGATTGCGCTTTGAATTAGGCCCGAAGCCGCCAAAATTTTGTCTTCTGGCAGGTTAGACGCATTCAAAAGCATGGTAAACCACTTGTCGCTGCCCTTCCAAGAACGCATAGAATATAGGCTTTGTGCAATACGGCGTACAATGCCGAGGCGCTCTTTGTCGGAAAGGTCGTTCACATAGGGCTTTTCAAGCAATTTGCCCAATGTATCGGCTGCCTGCTTGTATTTCTTTTGGTGTATGTAGCAGGTCGAAAGCAAGTCTATTGCGTTTCTCGACGAATCGTTTTTCGGCAAAGAAAGAAGCTTGTTTAGGCAGTTGATTGATTCGTTAAGCGATTTTGCATCGCGCGTATTTGCATAGTCTTGGAAAAAGCTGTATGCCTTAAAGTAGTATAAAGTCGGCACCGCTTTGCGTGCAGATTCATCGGTGTTTTCCGAGCCTGCAAACCTCTTTAATAATTCATCTACATAGGGGCGCGCTTCCACAAACTTCTTTGCGGCAATTAAATTCTTCATTTCGGTGTTAAGCGCGCTAATGCCCATTTGCTTTATCTCGTTGGAGATAGCCTGTTCTGCAGGTTTTACTGGAGCTGCCTTTTTTGCGTCTGCCTTTGACTGAACCGCTTTTTTATCTGCCTTTTTTGCGTCTTTATCCGCCTTTTTAGATTCGGCCTTTGCCTTTTTTGCGGGTTTCTTTGCGGCATTATCGCTCTGCGCAAGGCGAATGCCGTTTAGGCTTGCGTTCGAATTCGCCGTGTCGGCAAGCGCCATAGCCGAAGCCGCGCATAGAATTCCGGCGATGAAAATTGTATATTTTCGGAACATAATATTAGGGTTTATAAGTATTGTGAGTGTGTTATAACGTTATATATAAAAAAGGTTATATATAAAGTAAATGCCTAATTGTGCGTTTTTCAATATAATTATTAAAAAAAGACGATTTTTTTGAGGCTTATTTTTCTTTACAAGCACCGGAAAGGCGTAAAGTATCAATTAAGATATGCCCGTAAAATGTTTGATAAATGCGGGGCCAACCCGCGAATATTTCGACGATGTTAGGTTTGTTTCGAACCCCTCTAGCGGCAAATTCGGCACAAAAATAGCAAAAGCCGCCCTAAAGAAGGGGTGGCAGGTTTGCCTTGTGCTTGGGGCGTGCTCGCCCGACTTGAGCGGTTTGGAAAGCGCGGACATTGTGCGTGTGGTAACCTCGCACGATATGTACGAAAAGTGTTCAAAATATTTTGACGATTGCGACATATTTATTGCAAGTGCCGCCGTTTGCGATATGAGGCCGAAAACAAGGGTTTCGGGCAAAGTAAAAAAATTTGACATGCAGTTTAATGTAGAGTTTGAGCCTACAATAGACATATTAAAAACATTGTCGAAACGGCGCAAAAACAACCAGTTTTTGGCGGGCTTTGCCGCCGAAACCGAAAATCTGCAAGCCTATGCCAAAAGGAAGCTATCCGAAAAGAATCTCGATTGCGTTATAGCCAACAACGTTTCGAACGGAAGAGCGTTTGAAAAAGACTGCAACGAAGTTAGCGTATTTTTGGCAAACGGGCAGAAAATTGATATGCCATACGCCGAAAAGGAGGTTTTGGCGGAACAAATTGTAGATATAATAGAAAGGGGCTATTTGTCGAAAAATGCACCTTCTTATTGACGGCTGGAATGTTATACATTCCAATCAGCGAATGATGAAGCTTTTTAGGGAAGTTTCGCAGGATATTGCAGTTGAAGCTTTATACAACGCGCTATCCCCCATTCACGATGCCGATAATATAAGGGTAACCCTTGTTTTCGACGGCAAGGGCGACACAATAGAGATTGTCCGCAAAACGCGGCTTACCACATATTCTGAAGTTTATACGCCATCAAGTATGAGTGCCGACGATTTTATTGAGCAATATTGCTCTATTCATGGGCAAGACTGCACAGTGGCAACACGCGACAACCTTTTGGCTTTAACGGTGTCATCGTACGGCGCGCAAACAATAAGCCCCGACTATCTTTTTGAATGGGCGGCTTCCTGCGCAAAGCGTATTTCGCGCAAAAGTGCCGAAATTTCCGAAAAATCGAAGCTTAAGTGGAAAGAATCGAACCCCTTTAGAAAGCTTAAGTAGACAAATTTTTTTCATAAAACAAATCTCGAACAAACGATATTATGTCCAAGAAGATATAGGCGGAATGGTTAAGATTGTTGTTTTGTTAATATTTGCTTAACATATTGAATATCTATATGTTAATAATATAATAATGAGACGATATTTAGACTTGCAAACAAAAGCAATTAAAACAAACAGCGGTCTAATGTTGCGCATTACTAAGCTTCAATACAATTTTTAGAGATTCCGAGTTTCTTGCCTTAACCTTTCATACGCCTTATCCCATTTAGGCATATAAATTGCAGATATATTTTCCCCTTGTAGAGCAAAGTAGGGCAATGGCTTTATCAAAATGCAGGAGGTATTTGTAGTGTTTACAAAATCGGAACAGTTCCCGAAAAGTATGTATTCTTTCGTGGGAATGCTTGCTTAAAATATCGTCAAAGAATTGTGGCAAATTCCAAAGCTTCTTTATTTAGTTCATGACCGCCGTTATAGGGCTTCCAAATCAATGAGCCGCCGCTTTCGCGGTATTTTTGTGTATTTAGTATAAAACGCAAACTTGATTTTCTGGTAAATCTTATACTCTTGCCAATAGTGTAGCAAGCTGGGGCAGTTCATTTAGCGGTCAATATTTGCCGCTACATAAACCTAATTTCTTTAATATTTTCGCAGCAGTCTAGAGAATTTATGTTTTTTAGAATTTCCCTGCGGTCGAAACTTAGGTTTTGGCGCACAATGGGGTTTTCGGTGCGTATATACAGGGCATTGCCCCTTATAAGGGCGGGGCTGCTAAGCGTTGCAAGGTTGCCGTATACAATGTTTTTCCAGTTCTCCAAAATTACCTGTTGGGGTGTTTTTTGCCCTATTTTTAGGTTTTCGAAAATGTCGGCAACAATGTCGTTTAGGGGTTCGGCTTTGCCTTTTGTGTAGTGGGCTTTTGCCTTGCTCCCAAAATAGGGCATACAGCGAAATTCGCTTAAAAGCCCGTCTAAATCGTTACTTAACGGCATTCGCTTAGGTGTTTTTGCAAATAGTAAATTGCTGCAATTGATATGCAGTGGTGAATCTGCCCCGACTTTATAAGCTTGTCTAGCTCGTTTACATTGCAAACAAGGGTTTCAATTTCCTCGTTTTTGTCGAATTTTGTTTCGAGAGTTTTTTTGCAGTTTTCTATCAAAACAAAATGGGTTTTGTTGCTCATTATTGCGGGGTTCGGCGAAACCGAACCCAAAAGAACGGGGGCGTTGCCGGTATAGCCCGTTTCTTCGGCAAGCTCGCGCGCGGCGGCCTGCAGGGGGCTTTCGCCCTTGTCTATAATGCCGCCCGAAGGCTCTATTGAAAAGTTTTGCGTGCCAAACCTAAATTGCTTAACAAGAATAATTTTTGTATTGTTTTCGCACAGGGCAAGGCATTGCACCCAGTCGCTCGTTTCTGAAACGTAAAAATTGTCTTTGCGACCATCGGGGTGGATAAAAGTAAGCTCGTTTATGTTGAATACCCTGCACGCGCTAAAAAGCTTTTTGCTTAAAAGCTTCCACTTTTTAGGCTCGCAGTTTTCGGACATAAAACAAGTTTGCTATATTATTGCTGGGGAATGTTAATTTCCTGTCCGATTTGAAGTTTTGAAGGCTCTATGCCGGGGTTGGCGTCTTGCAAAGCCTTTATTGAAACTTTAAACTTCTTTGCAATCTTTGCAAGGTAGTCGCCGCTTTTAATTTTGTATGTTTTTGCGCCCGAAGTTGCAGCGGTTGCGCTCTGCTCGGTTTGTTCGGTTTTTTGCTGTTCCTTGGGGGCTGCTTGCTGTTCGCTTGCTTGCGCTTTTGCCCTTGTTTGAGACTTTGTTGGGCGGTCTCTTAATTCCAAAGCTATTGTTTTAAGGGCTTCCTGATTGGCGGAAATTAGCTCTCTATTTTCGTTTATAAGTTTGGAGTAATATTCCAAAGCCGATTTTACGTCGCTAATCGTTTTATTCGACGCCGTTTTTGTAGAGCTTCTTACTTCGTTTATCTGGTTTGCCAAGCTTTGAAGCTTTGGCGCAATGTTCGAAACTTCAACCGAGGCGGCTATTGCCTTATCGGCTTTGACGGTAAGTGTTTCTTGCGCACTGTCGAGCTTTTTTGCCGAGTTCACCGCTAAAAAGAGGGCGGCAGCAGCCAGCGCCAATGCCACAAGCGACAATGCCATAGGCAAAAACGAGCTTTTATTGTTAGTTTGGGCGATTTCAGGAGTTTGAGTTTCTTGCATATCTTTATGTATATATTATATATGGGTTGGATATTGAACCCATTTGTAGTGCATTTCAATTTTAAATTTTATATTTTTTGTGTTGCTAGACGGCAAATAAGGCGGCAATATCGAATAATTTATTATGGCAGAATGTGAAAAAAGATTGTTAAGCGGTAACGAAGCTATTGCCTTGGGCGCACTTCATGCGGGCTGTGCTATCGGCGTGGGGTATCCCGGAACGCCGTCTACCGAAATTTTGGAAACGTTTTCGGAGCTTGGCGGCAACGCCCAGTGGGCTCCAAACGAAAAGGTTGCGGCCGAAACCGCATTGGGTGTGGCCTTTGCCGAAAGCTCGGTAATTGTTACAATGAAGCACGTTGGTTTTAACGTTGCCCAAGACCTTTTCTTTACGGCGTCTTACAGCGGCATTCAGGGTGCTTATGTTGCCGTTGTTGCCGACGACCCAGGGATGGCGTCGAGCCAAAACGAGCAAGACACGCGCTCGCTGGCAAAGATTGGCGGCTTGCCCGTGTTGGAACCGTCTTCGGCGCAGGAAGCCTACGACTTTACAAAGCTTGCATTCGAGCTTTCCAGAAAGTTTGGCCAGCCTTTCATTGTAAGAACCACAACAAGAATTGCTCATACAAACGGCATTGTTGAATATAGAAATGAAATTGCGCCGAAGCCAGATGCAAAATTCGAGCGCAACATAGCAATGCGCGTTATGGTTCCCGGCAACGCAAAACCCGCGCACCATCGCCTTCGCGAAAAGTTGGCAAACATAGAAGAATGGAACAATAATTCGCCTCTTAATGTTCAGGTAGATTCGCCCGATAAAAAGTTGGGTATAATTTCTTCGGGTATTGCGTACATGCACGCAAGAGAGGCAGCCCCCACGGCTGGCTTTTTAAAGATAGGCCTTACAAACCCGCTTCCCTTTAAAAAGATAGAGGAATTTTGCGCCAAGTACGACGAAGTTGTTGCAATAGAGGAGTGCGACCCCTATTTGACCGACGCAATAAGAGCCTACGGCATAAAGAACTTGCGCCAAAGGAATATTAAATGGCACTTCGGCGAATTGAATGTAGACAAAACTAAAGCGCAGTTGGCAAACGATTTGTCGTACGACGAGCCTAAATTGAAATCTAAACCCCCGCAGTTGTGCAAGGGTTGCCCGCATACTTTTAGTTTTCAGCTTTTAAAGGACATGGGTTGCATTGTTGCGGGCGACATAGGCTGCTACACACTGGGGGCAATGCCGCCGCTTAGCGCAATGGACATGCAAATTTGCATGGGAGCAAGCATTGGTATGGGGCTTGGCTTAAGGCAGGTTTTGCCTGAAGAGCAGGCAAGAAAAGTTGTAAGCGTAATAGGCGATTCAACCTTTATGCACAGCGGTTTAACGGGTCTTTTGCAGATGGTCTACAATACGCCCAAAACGGGGCACGTTGTTATTGTTGTAGACAACTCTACAACCGCAATGACCGGCCAGCAGGAACACCCCGGAACCGGCAGAAAACTTGATGGCACCCCGTGCTACAAAGTAGACATTCAAAGCGTGGCAAAGGGCATTGGCGTGCAGAATGTTGCGGCGTTTAACCCCGCAAAAGAAGGAGATGCCTTTAAGGCATATTTGGCCGAATGCCTGGCCAAAAACGAAACAACACTTATTGTCTTAAAGCAGCCCTGCCTTTTGGCAATAGCTAAGTGGGCTAAAATGAAAGCTAAATAATATGGACGACAAAATTACAAACATAAGGCTTGCCGGCTTGGGCGGTATGGGCGTTTTAAAGGCGGCTTTGGTTTTAAGCGAAATTCTTTTTGAACTTGGCTACGATGTAAAAAAAGCCGAAGTTCACGGAATGTCGCAAAGGGGAGGCTCGATTTCCAGCGACATACGCTTCGGCAAAAAAGTATTTAGCCCGATGATTCCCAAAGGCAAAATAGACATTCTTTTGTCGATGATGCCCGAATGGTCGGACGTTTACATTCCCGAAGTTGTAGAGGGCGGCCTTGTTATTAAGCCCGAAGATTTCGACGTTTCGAAACTGGCTTCGGCAAAGGCGGTAAACGTTGCAATGTTGGGCGTATTAAGCAGGCATTTAACGAATATACCCGTAGAAAAATGGCTTGAGGCTTTAAAAAAGTTTTTCCCCGAAAAATTGTGGAAGGCAAACGAAGAGGCATTTATGCTTGGGAGGAATTCTAAATAATTATGGCACACGCATGGAACGACAGAAACGGGACAATACACCCCGACAGCGCAATGGACTTTTTGCCCAGACAGCAGCTTGAGCAACTGCAGTCGCAACGCCTTGTTGCAATGGTTGCCCACGCCTATAAAAATGTAGAGCTTATACGTTCGAGAATGAACGAAAAGAACGTAAAGCCCAGCGATATTAAAAGCATAAAGGATATTTCGAAACTTCCCTTTATGCAAAAAAGCGACCTAAGAGACACATATCCATTCGGTTTATTTGCCGTTGGTATGGACGAAGTTATAAGGCTGCACGCCTCGAGCGGAACGACCGGCAAACCCATTGTTGTAGGCTATACGCAAGACGACTTAAACGTATGGGAAAGCACCGTTCGCAGGTCTATGCTGGCTTTCGGGCTTAGCAATAAAGACATTCTGCAAAACAGTTTCGGCTACGGGTTGTTTACGGGCGGCATGGGGCTGCACGGCGGCGCGCAGTCGTTGGGTTGCGCGGTAGTTCCGGCCTCCGGCGGCAACACCGAGCGCCAAGTAATGCTTATAAAAGACTTTGGCGCTACCGCCATAAGCTGCACGCCAAGCTATTTTGTGCACATAATAGAAGTTGCGCAAAAAATGGGCGTAGACTTAAAGAAAACAAACCTAAAAGTTGGCATATTCGGGGCGGAACCGTGGTCGGAAAATATGCGCCACTACATAGAGGCAAACACGGCGATTAAGGCTTTCGATATTTACGGGCTTTCGGAAATTGCGGGCCCCGGCGTAGGTTGCGAATGTAAATGCCACAACGGCATACACATTTTTGAGGACCACTATTACCCCGAAATTGTAGACCCCGAAACGGGCGCTCCATTGCCCGACGGACAAGAGGGCGAGTTGGTACTTACAACTCTAAGCAAAAGGGCAATGCCCGTTTTGCGTTACCGCACGCACGACATAACCAGCATTTACACCGAAAAGTGCGATTGCGGCAGAACCATACGCCGCATACGCCGCATAGGCCGCAGGTGCGACGATATGTTTATAATAAGGGGCGTAAATGTATTTCCTTCCCAGATAGAGGCGGCAATGATGAGGGTTGAAGAATGTAGTCCCAACTATAGAATTGTTCTTGAAAGGGTAAAAGACTTGGACTCGGTAAGGGTAGAGCTTGAGCTTAGGGAAAATTGCTATAGCGACAGCATTGCCGCAATGGAGGCAATCCGCAAAAAGATACAGGCCGCCATTACCGCCATAACAAATATAAGGATAGACGTAAAGCTTATGGAGCCGCACAGCCTGCCGCGCTCGGAAGGCAAAGCGAAAAGAGTTTACGACAACCGAAAAATATAGTAGGCTAGCGTCATGAGATTAAAACAAGTATCCGTATTTCTTGAGAACCAGCCCGGGCACCTTATCAGGGTTTGCAAGGTGCTAGCCCAGGCAAACGTAAACCTTATAACTATATCTATTGCCGAAACAAAAGACTTTGGGGTTATGCGCCTTATTGTAGACGACCCCGAAAAGGCGAAGGAGGCGTTGTCGAATGCAAAGATATCGTGCAAGCTAATAGACGTGCTTTCTATAGAAGTTGCGAACAAAGCAGGCAGCTTTTTGGAAATATTGGAGCGCGCGCAGGCCGAAAAACTTAACATAGAATATGCTTATGCTATGCCCTCCCAAACGCCAGAAAGCTCGGTAATGATATTAAAGTTCGAAGATATTTTGGCTGCCGAAAAGCTGTTTAAATAATATTCGCGACTTTTTGCCTACGGAGTTTTTTGACATAGGCGCAAAGGTAGAGATTGCCACAAAGTTGACAGTCTCTTTTTTGTTTTTATAGCGCCGCAAATTTGCGCTTTTCGGAATAAAAACAGAAAACCAGCCAGTTACCTCCGCAAAATTTGCGGAGAAAAAGCTTGTTTTGCTCCGCAAGGTGTGTGTTTTCCCCATAGGGTTGTAAAAATTTATCTGTTATTTGCGGAAAATAAAAAGGGCGAAATTCCAAAAGGGAACTTCGCCTTGAACAAAAGGGAATGTGTCGAAATAAAAAAACTATTCCGAGGGTTTTGTTTTTGGAAGAGCCGTAACTCTGCCGTTATCTTTCCACTGACCTCTCTTTGTGAGCAAGTCGATACGTTCAAATCTTTTAAGAACGCTGCGGTTCTTAGACGATGCGGAACTTCCGCCTTTCAAGCTATTGTGTTGCGACATAAATTTATACCTTGTTGTGAGTTATTAAGTGCTCCATACAACAGTATATTTTAAAAAAATCAACACTTTTTTGCAAAAAATGCGTATGCGGGCCTATTTGCTTTGTGTTTTTACCTTTTTTATGCGCAAAAAGCCGCTTTTTCCGTTAAATGAAATGGTGGGGTTTGTGCAAAAGCTTGGCATTGTTTTTTTCTTTTAATAAATGCAGAATATGATAGCTTATTTTTAGTATGAGAATAATAGTGGCAGGTTCGGGCGATGTGGGCTCTTATTTGTGTAAAGTTTTAAGCGAGGCTAGATACGACGTTACGCTTATTGAGGCTATAGAGGAAATTGCCCAGGAAATAGAAAACAGCCTAGACGTAAGGGTTATTGTAGGCAATGCAGCTTCCGCAAAATGCCTGCAAAGGGCTGGCGTTGCCGACTGCGACTATTTTATGTCGATGACTTCCGACGACCAGTCGAACATTTTGGCATGTTTCATTGCCAAACAATTGGGGGCAAAGCACTCTATTGCAAGGGTTCACGACACCGTTTATACGGATTCTTCCATTGTAGACTACAAGGAATATTTTAAGATAGACTATTTGCTCAACCCCGAAGCCCTTTCGGCGGTTGAATTGGCAAAGCTTATACGAAATCCCGAACGCGTTGCGGTAGAAACCTTTGCAAGGGGCAAAATTGAAGTGCAGCAGTTGCAGATAAGCGAAAATTCGCGCTTGGCAAACAAACCCCTAAAAAACTTAGACTTGCCCAAAGATTTGCGCATAGGCTATGTTGGCGACAAAACTTCGGTAAACGTGGCTGGCCCCGACACTGTTTTAAATGGCGGCGACATTGTAACGCTTTTTGGCAGCACCGAAAGTTTGTATAACTACCGCAAGCTTTTTAACCGAGAATTTATTGGCGACATCGTAGACGTTGCAATATACGGCGCAACGGAAACTGCAATTTCCATAATAAAATTGTTGGGGGCAAACCGTTTTAAAATTAGGTTGATAGACCCTTCGTTAAAAAAATGTAAAATCTTTGCCGAAGAGTTTCCCAGCATTACCGTAATAAACGGATCTGCAACATCTCTTCAGCTTTTGGAGGAAGAGCAAATAGGCAGTTCCGACTATTTTATTTCGTGCACAAAAAAAGACGAAGACAATATTATGACTTCGCTTCAGGCTAAAAAGCTTGGGGTTGAACACGTTTGCCTTGTAATAAACAAGCCCGACTACGAGGAGCTTTTGGGCAATATGAGCGCGTTTTTGAATTTGGAGCTTTCGGTTTCGCCAAGAAAGGCGACGGCAAACGTAATATTAGACATAATACGACTTAATGCGGGCGAAAAAATTGTGTATTCTTCGAACAACTCTATAGAAATTATGGAGCTTAAGGTTGCTGAAAACGCCGAGGTTGTTTCAAAATCTCTTAGAGAGGCGGGGCTGCCCAAAGGCTGTGTTGTAGCGGCTTTGGTTAGAGGCTCCGACGCCAAGGTACCGCAGGCAGACGACGTGATAAACGCGCACGACAGCGTAATTTTAATTGTTTCGAAAGACAACGCCAGGGCGGCGGCAAAAATGTTCGGACACTAATGAACTACCCGATTGTATTTAAAATGCTTTCAATGGTATTCGGCACTTTGTCGATTGCCGTGGGCGCGTGTGCGGGATTTTGCGCGTATTTCGGCAACTCGATTTTAGAGCAGGAGGCTTTGCCTAGTTGGATAACATGTTTTGCTGTTTGCATTTTGGTTTCGGTTATATTTTATATCCCCGGCAAAAGCGCGCAAATGAAGCTTTTTAAGCGCGAGGCCATGTGCGTTGTAGGCCTTTCGTGGCTGTTTACTTCGTTTTTCGGCGCGCTGCCCTTTGTTTTGATTTTAAACGCAAATTTTGCGGACGCTTTTTTTGAAAGCGCAAGCGGATTTACAACAACGGGTTCAAGCGTGTTTGCCTCGGTAGAAAACTTCCCCCGCAGCCTTGTTTTGTGGAGGGCTTTAAGCCAGTGGATTGGCGGCCTGGGCGTTGTAGTTTTATTTGTTGCAATACTCTCGTTTTTGGGGGCTTCGGCAAGAATACTGTATTCGTACGAATCAAGCGCAAAGTCGTACGAGCACGACAGCGGGCAAATCCGCAACGGGGTTTTCAGGATTTTTGCGGTGTACTTATTTTTATCGGCATCTTGCGCCGTGTGCTACAAGCTTTGCGGCTTGGACTATTTCGATGCCTTTTGCCATATGCTTACAACAGTGTCTTCGGGCGGGTTTGGCACATTCGAGCA
>JAXFOH010000068.1:0-3614 GCA_034180465.1 Opitutales bacterium | reverse complement strand
AGGTCTGCAACTCTAATTCGATAGGTATCGCTAAATTTTCCCATTTTTCAGGATTTTTATTTTGCAAGTTTTCTAATATTGGCAATGTGTTTTTTTATGCATTCGGCATTGGGCATACCCACGCCTTTTCGCAATTTCATTGCGCGTTTTAAATCGAAAACTTCGCGCCAGTTTTTGCCCAGTTCTGGCGAAATTTTTGCCGCGTCTTCATCGGAGATTTCGTTTATTTTTACATTCTTTTCTTCCGAAAGCGCAACAAGTTCGCCCACAATGTGGTGGGCTTTTCTGAACGGAACTTTTTTGGAAACCAAATAGTCCGCCAAGTCGGTCGCCAAAAGAAGGGGGTCGGATACTGCATTTAGGCAGTTTTTCCTGTTAAATTCCATTCCCTTTAACGCCGAATATAAAACCTTTATGCAAATTGTGGTTTGCTCTTTCGAATCGAATACGGGAATTTTATCTTCCTGCAAGTCTCTATTATAGGTAAGGGGCAGGCCCTTAACCAAGGTGAACATTGTGGAGGCATTGCCTATAAGCCTTGCCGACTTGCCCCTAAGCAGTTCGAAAGAGTCGGGATTTTTCTTTTGCGGCATAAGCGACGAGCCCGTTGTGAATGTGTCGGGCAGTTTAACAAAACCGAATTCCGAGGTATTCCAAATAATAATGTCCTCTGCTATTCTCGAAAAATGAACGCCCACAATAGCGCAAGCCGATTCAAATTCCATAAACACGTCTCTGTCGGAAACGCCGTCCATGCTATTTTGCGTAAGAATTGCGTTGCCCTTTGTATCGGTAAAGCCCAAGAGCTTGGCTTCGTATTCCCTGTCGGTAGGCAAAGTTGTTCCGGCAATTGCCCCGCTGCCCAAAGGCGAAACGTTTGCGCTTTGGTAGAGGTTTTCGAATCTTTTAATGTCGCGCTCTATCGCCGAAGCCCACGCCAAAATGTGGTGGGCGGCGCATACGGGTTGCGCTCTTTGCATATGGGTGTATCCCGCAAGCAGAACGTCTTTGTTTTTTTCGGCCAAGCCGGCAAGCACAAGCAAAAGTTTTTTAAGCTCAGCAATAATGTCGGCACATGCCCATTTAAAATACAAGCGCATATCGGTTGCAACCTGGTCGTTGCGGCTGCGTGCCGTGTGCAGTTTTGCCGCCTCTGGGCAAATTGCCGTAAGCGTTTGCTCTATATTCATATGCACGTCTTCAAGTTCTTGTTTCCAAACAAATTCGCCTTTTTCTATAAGCTTGGCAACTTTGTCTAGCCCTGCAACAATGGCGGCGGCTTCTGCCTTGGTTATTATGCCGCATTTGCCAAGCATTTTTGCGTGGGCTTTCGAGCCTTGTATGTCGAAAAAGGCCAACTTTTTGTCGAAAGAGACCGATTCGCTAAATTTAAGCATTAAATCGCTGGGCGATTCTTTAAACCTGCCGCCCCAGCTTGCCTGTTTTTCGTTTGCGCTTTTTTTCATTGTTGGGTAAAAAGCCTACAATCATTTGCCGTCTTTTCAACATATTTATTTTTATCTTGTGGAATTTGCGGGTATGTAGTCTAATAAAAGCGCAAAGAATATATGGCAAACATCTTAAAATCAGACGAAATTATAGACTTGGAAGTTTTTATAGCCGACGACGAAAAGGAATCGGCGGAATATAAAAAATCAAGAGATTTTAGTTTTTATTCTAAAGCTCCCGACTGTGCAAAGGCAAGCCACACGGCTTTGCTTAGGTATTGGATTGCCCAAATGAGGGGTGGCGCGTTTTCGGTTGGAATGCTGTCGAACTGGTTTTTAAGGATTTTTTCGGCGGTGCTTTTGCTTGTGGGCGTTTTGTTTGGCTACGGTATGGCGGGCAGGTTTTTCGGCATAGATTCGGAGTCGGTTGCTGTAAACATTATAATTTTTGCGTTTTCGTGCGTAATTGTTCCGCTTGTTTTATTTTTTTCGGCAATATTCGTAGCGCCAAAAATAGGCGTTTGTTTAGACAAGCTTGCTGCATTGCTTGTGTATAAAGTACTTAAAAAGGGCACAGTTTACGCCGCCTTTTGCCAAAATAGAAAGTGGATTTTTTTGAAGGGCGCGCTTTGCGCACAATATTTTGGGTTGGGCATAGTTTGCGGAATATTTTTTACGCAACTTTCGAACCAAATGAGCAAAAAATACGAATACAATTTAGAAACTACGCTGCCTAGTTTTGTTTCGGACAACGCGGTTTACAACGCGGCAAAAATTGCGGCGCTGCCCTGGGCTGCGTTTTGGGGCGAAGGAATTGGGTATCCCACCATGCAGCAAGTGGCTTTGTGCAGAAAAGACGCTGAAAATACCTCTTTGCAAACTGCAAGCTCGCAACCCGAAGCCGCCGCTGGCAATTCGGAAAATGCCCCGCTTTCAAATGCAGATATTTCCGAAATTTGGGCGCGTTTCTTTTTACTTTGTGCGTTTTTCTACGGCATTGTTTTAAGGGGGCTTGTTTTTGTTATAACAAAAGTTAGAATTTCGCGGTGCTTTGGCAAACATAGGCTTTTAAACGATAGAAAGATAAACGAAATATTGTCGAGGATGGAAGTTGCAAGCTCGTCGGCCGACGACTGGCAAAGCCTTAAGTCCGATGCCGATTGCGACAATATGCTTATGCTGCGAAGCGATATGCTGCAAATTGCAGCCGCCATAAAGAACGAAATTGCGGCAAAAGCGCAGGTGCCTTCTTGCAACGTGTTTAAGTACGACTTTTTAAGCGACGTTTTCGGCGACGAAAATTTTGAAAAAGAGCAGCAAAAATACAAAACAATAAACCTTGCCTGTTTTTCGGACGACTACAACGAAGAGGTTTTCGAGAACATAGAAAACATTGTAAACGCCTACCCGAACAAGTTTGTGAACATAATTTTATTGGGCAGATACAATTCAAACGAATCGTCTTTTGCCGAGCCTTTAGCTGTTGAAAAATCGTGGTGGCAAAGGAAGATAAATTCGGTTTGCTCGCGCAACATAAAACTTTTTTAGCATATGGGCAAAACTTACAGAATTGTTATGATAGGCCGCCCCAACGACGGCAAGTCCAGCGTGTTTGCCAACCTTTTGGGAGACGACAACATTGCCGTTTCGCCCATGCCGGGCGAAACAAAGCGCATAGAGCCGCGCCGCCTAAACATTGGCGAGAACGATGTCGAGATTATAGACACCCCCGGTTTGCAGCACCCAGAGGCGGTCTATAAAAGTTTTAGAAGTTCGGCAATGCAGGGGCTTTTCCCCCCCGCCGAGTTTTTGCAAAATTTTACCGACTTAAAATACAGGCACGATTGCGAAATTATGAAGGCTCTTTCCGACGCCGATATTTGCGTGATTGTATCCAACGCCGACAATATTTTCGGCAGAACTTCGCAGCTTTTGCTGGATTCGCTTTCGTACATAAGGCAAAAGTGCGTGTTGTTCGGGCTTATAAATAAAACCGACGAATCGAATACGGCACAGTGGAAAAACGAGTTTGCCGAAAGACGCATAGAATGCTTTTGCTTCGACGCTTTTAAGTCGAATTTGGGTGACTGCATAAAGCTGCTCGACGAAATGAAAAACTCGAACACCGTAATGGGCGATGCCGACTTAAAAAAGGCTTTTGGCGGC
>JAXFOH010000051.1:0-2470 GCA_034180465.1 Opitutales bacterium | reverse complement strand
CCGAAGAAAGCATAAAAAATTCGCACTACAAGCCCTTTTTAGACACGCTTAAATTTTCGATTATGAATACAAGGCTATATTTCGAGAGTCTCTTGCTGCCAAAATGCATATTAAAAAAGCTGGCTTTAAAATAGTTTTATGCGCATAAAAAACCTAGTTATTTTCCTGATTGCGGCAGTGGCACTGTGCGTATTTGCCGCATTGCGCCTTACAAACGCCGCTTTCGACGAAAATCCGTTCGACATACTTGCCGTTGTAAACGACTCTATCTTATCGCAAAAAAAGGCAGCCGAAAATCTGGATTTTTCGAGAAAGGTATACTTTAACATTTCGGGCAAAAACGCGCTTATAGCCGCCGAAAATTTGGCAAAAGAGCTTGAAAAATCTGGCGCAAAAGTAAACCGCCCGAAAATTTCGCCCGAAAATTTCGAAAACGCAATAGACAACATAACAAATTCTTTTGCCTACATATTTAACGCAAACCGCGAAAGCTTTTTAAACGGGCTAAAAAAAGACGAAACCAAAAAGCGTTTGGCGGAATATAAAAAGAAAATGCTTTCGCACGAAGGCGCGGTTGCAAAAAAATTTTTGGCGAAAGACCCATTCGGAATGTGCAATGTTGTTTTAGGCTATTTGGCAGAATTTAAAGACCAAAATAGCGACATAAAAAACGGCTTTCTTTGCAAAAACGGCAATGTGCTGATTGTCGCTACGGCAGACTTTGCGCCGTCAAACGCGCAAAAATCAGCAGACTTTTACGAATTTACAAACACCACAACCGCAACCATAGACAAAAAATGGGGAACACAAACCGCCTTTAGCGGCGGCTGCATTACCAGTGCAGAAAACGCAAAAATCTCTAAAAGCGAGTCGTCTAAATCGCTATACATAACCGCTGTTTTGCTGGCATGCATTTGCGCGGTTGCGTTTAAGAGAAAAGTTAACCTTATCTTTGCAATAGCGCCCGCTTTGGCGGGCATGGGGGCGGCGTTTTGTATTTTAACTTTTGTATATGCAAAAGTTTCGGTAATTGCGTTGGCGTTTGCGGCAATAGCAGTAGGCGTTGGCATAGACTATGCAATACACATAATCTATGCGCTCGAGTCTGGAAGCGACCCTAACAAAATTTTTGCAGCCTATGCAAAGCCCGTCTGCATTGCGGCGGGGACAAGCATTGCAGCGTTTGCCATAATATTTTTATTTTCCAACACGGGCTTTGCACAACTTGGTTTTTTTGGGTCTTTTGGCATTTTGCTTACCGCAATTTTTACGCTTTGCCTGCCCTTTTTATACAAAAAATCAAACCTGCAAAAGATTAGCGTCTTCGAAAAATTGGGTCAAAAAATATACAACATTCAAAACCGTTTCGGCAAAGCATTGTTTTTTGCGGCAGTCCTTTCGGTTTTGCCCGCGGCGTTTTTCGCTTTTAAAATTAATTTTGAAAACGACATAAATTCTTTAAACGGAATTTCAGGCAAAAGAAAGTCCGACTCGCAGCTTATTACGCAGCTTTGGGCAAACGCCCTTTATAACGACACCTACGCCGTAGTGTATGCCGACACCCCCGAAGCCTTAAGACAAAACAACGAACTTTTGGCAGAATTCTTAAAGGCGCAAAACTTGGAATTTAAAAGCGCAGGCGTGCTGTGCCCATCAAACAAAAGCGCGCAAGACAGCCTCGAAAATTGGCAAAAATTTTGGGCATCGCCAAAGGGCAAAGAGGCTGTGGCAAACTTTTACGAATCGGCAAGAGAGCTTGGCTTTAAGCCCGAATTTTTTAAAGACGCAATATACAACGCGCAAAACAAACACGATATAAAAAGCCTGCAAAAAACGCCATTTAGAGATTTTGCCGAAAATTTCATTTCGCAGAAGGCCGCCCTTACAATAATAAAGAATGTAGACGGCGAAAAGTTCGAAAAATTGGAACGCCAAATAAGAGAATTTATGCCGTCGGCTTGCCTATATAACGCAAAAGAGTTCGGCAAAAATATGGCAACCCTTTCTAAAATCTGGACGGCAAAATTTGCGTGCTTTGCCGTATTGTTTGCCGCAGTCTACTTGCTTGTTATGTTTAAAAGCATAAAGAAACCCTTTGTTGTAATGCTAAGCGTGTTTTTGGGCATTTTGTGGGCGGCGTCCCTTATGGGCATATTTAAAATTTCAATAAACCCGATAAACGCAATATTTGTAATTTTTGCAATCTGTTTGGCGCAAGACTATGCCGTGTTTACAATTTGCGCAAAAGACAGCAACCCCGCAAAAACCCAGGCGTGCGTTGCGCTTTCGGCAACTACAACAATAATTGCGTTCGGCTCTTTAGCGTTAACGCAAAGCCCCGTGCTAAAAAGCTTGGGGTTGGCTGCCGCCCTCTCCATATTGTGCGTTTGGCTGGCGTCTACCTGCATAACATACCCGCTCTGTAAAATTTTTATTAAAGACGATGCAAAACGTTAAATGGAAAGGCAAA
>JAXFOH010000037.1:0-16835 GCA_034180465.1 Opitutales bacterium | reverse complement strand
GGGGTCTAAAGTGCCGGCGTGTCCTACCGACTTCATTTTATAGCAGCGTCGTACCATATCTACAATATCGTGCGAAGTGCAGTCTTTATGCTTGTCTATAAGAAGTATTCCCTCGTAGGTGTCCATACAATATCAGAGTTTTTTTGCAAGTTGTTCGAGTAGTTTTGCAGTAAATTCGGCAACGCCCATTTTAACGCTGCAGCCCGCGGCGCACGCATGGCCGCCGCCGCCGAAAAAGTTTGCAACTTCGTTCATTGCATATTTCTCGCTTTTCGAGCGCAGGCTAGCCTTCGCCCCGTCTTTTAATTCCTCTACCACAAAGGCAATTTGCACGCCGTCTACGGCTCTGGCAAAATCCACAAGGCCGTCGGCATCTTCCTTTGTCGCCCCCGTTTGCGCGTAGTCGTTCAAGGTTATAGTGCCACCGCAAATTCTGCCGTTTTCGTATAGTTTAACCGACTCCAAATATCTCGCCAAAAGCTTTTGTTTTGCAAACTTTTCGCGCTGGTAAAGCTCTATGGAAATCGAGGATATGTCGGCTTTGTTTTCTACCAAAAGCCCCGCAATTTTAAGAGATGTTGCGGTTGTAGAATTTGTGGTAAACTGGCGCGTGTCGGTTGCAAGCCCCAAATAGAGGGCGTTTGCCTGCTCAGGCGAAATTTTTATGTTTAAGTCTAGCATAAGCCCCGCCAAAAGCTCGGCAGTGGCCGCGGCTTTTGGGTTTATAACATTATAGGTTGCATAGGTTTTGTTTGTTATATGGTGGTCTATGCAAGCCAGGGGTTTTTTAAAAATCTTTTCGGCATTTTCCAAAATGCGGGCAAAGTCGGCACAGTCTACGCAGATAATTTCGTAGTCGGCGTCGTTAAAATTTTCTGCGCGTACAAATTCGGCAACGGCAAACTTTTGGCAGATTGCGGGAACTGGGTCTTTATTTACGCACACAACGTCTTTTACGCCGCAGTTTTTTAGCAGCAAATACATTGCAGTTTGCGAGCCAATGCAATCGCCGTCGGGGCGCATGTGCCCGAAAATTGCAACCTTTTTGCCCTTTACGGCGTTTAATATATCCAAAAATTCGCCGTGCAGATTCTCGAAAAAGCTAGTGTTTGCCATCTTCCTCTTTTTGGATTTCGTCGAAAATTTGCATTAGCCTTTGGCTGCGGTCGGGCGAAGGGTCGTAGACAAAATTAAGTTCGGGGGTGTATTTTAAAATCACCTTGCGCCCTAGTTCGAATCTTAAGAAGTTTCTAGCCTTTGCCAAAAGGCGTGCGGCCGCCGCAACATCGGTTCGGTTGCCTATAACCGAATAGTATATCTGAGCGTTTTTTAAGTCGGGCGAAACGTCGGCTTCAAGCAGCGTTATGGCAACGCTTTCCTGCCTGAATTTTTTGTGGAGGCTTTCGCTAAGCTGCCTTAACACAAGCTCGTTTACCCTTAATTGACGTTGTCCCATATATTAAAAGCCGTTTTTCGATTATAAATCGGGGCGAATTTCGATAATTTCGTAGCACTCGATAGAATCGCCTTCTTTATAGTCGTCGAAACCGTTAACGTTAATACCGCATTCGTAGCCTGCCTTGACTTCGGAAGCATCGTCTTTAAAGCGTTTAAGCGTGCCGATTCTGCCGTTGCAAAGTTCTTTGTCTTTGCGGAATACTCTGGCAAGCTTGTCTCTCTTCATAACGCCTTCAGTTACCATACAGCCTGCAATATTGCCGAACTTTGAAACCGTAAACACTTGGCGTACCTGCGCCATACCCAATTTGTTTTCGCGCAATTCTGGGTCTAGCAGGTTTTTCATTGCGTCTTTAACTTGGTTTAACAACTCGTAGATAATATTGTGGGTTATAATGGTAACTCCCGCGTGTTTAGCCTCGGCAACAACGCCGTTCTCGGGCTTTACGTTAAAGGCGACAATGTTTGCCTGCGAGGTTGCCGCCATTTCGACATCGTTTTTGGTTATAAGCCCAACCGACGAGCCTATAATTTCCATGTCTACCTTTGTAGATTTAATGTCTTTTAAGCAGGCGCAAAGGGCTTCTACCGTGCCGCTTACATCGCTTTTTACAACGCATTTAAATACCTTTTTGTTCTTATTGGCAATTGCCGCCATAAGGTCTTCAAGACTTGCGGCTTTGGGCGCAAGATTTTGGCTTTCAAGCTTTTTCTTTTCGTCCAAATATTCTTCGGTAATTCTTCTGGCCTTCTTTTCGTTTTCTGCTTTGTAGAATGTTTCGCCGTCTTCGGGGGCTCCCGTCCAACCCATAACAAGGGCAGGTGTGCCTGGCAGAGCTTTGTCCATCTTTTTGCCCTTGTCGTCTATAAGGGCGCGAACTCGGCAGTAGTTGCCCAGGCAGTAGATTGTATCGCCCGCCTTAAGCGTGCCCTGGCGTACAATAACAGTTGCGGTTGCGCCTCTGCCTTGTTCAACTTGGCTTTCTATAATAGTGCCTTCTACGGGTCTTTTCGGGTTTGCCTTAAGCTCCATCATTTCGGCCTGCAAAAGCACAAGCTCAAGCAAGTCGTTTATGTTTGTTCCCTTCAATGCCGAAACGGGGCAGCACAAAGTTTCGCCGCCCCAATCTTCGGGCGAAATGCCGCGAGCCTGCATTTGGCGCTTTACGTTGTCTACGTTTGCGCCCTTTGCGTCCATCTTGTTTATCGCAACAATTACGGGAACGCCCGCTTTTTGCGCAAACGCCAAAGCCTCTTCTGTTTGGGGCATAAAGCCGTCGTCGGCTGCAACAACAAGAATTGCAATGTCGGTTACGTTTGCGCCTCTTTCTCTCATCTTAGAGAATGCGGCGTGCCCGGGGGTGTCGATAAATGTTATCTTTTTGCCGTTGCATTCCACCTGATAGGCTGCAGTGTGCTGCGTAATGCCGCCGGCTTCGCCCGCAACTACGTTGGTGTTTCTGATGGTGTCTAGCAAAGTGGTTTTGCCGTGGTCTACGTGGCCTAAAATACATACAATGGGCGGCCTTGGCATTAAGTCTTTCGGGTCGTCGTACTTTGGCTTTTCAACCTTAACTTTGGGTTGTGCGCTTTCGCCCCTGTGTTTTATGTCTAAAACGTATCCATGTTTCTCTGCAATTTTAAGGGCTACATTTTCTTCGAGAGTTTGGTTCATCGAAGCGAAAATGCCCATATCCATAAGCTCGGATATAAGCCTAAAGGGCTTTAGGTCTATAAGCTTTGCAAAGTCTCTTACAATTATCGGAGGTTTAATTTGAATGTTTTTGTTTTTCGGAGCTTCGGCTTGCTGTTGGTTTTGCGCGTTCGGCGACAATACCGCGGGCCTGTTTGCCGAAGGCGAGGGCGGAACAACCGTTTGCGGCCTTGCCTTTACCGGGGGAACTAAGCCTGCAGGCTTGTTGGAAGGAGGAACTACAGTTGAAGGCCTGCTTGGCGGCACAAGAGTTGCAGGTCTTGAAACAGGGGGAACTGCCACTGCAGGCTTGTTTGGTGCTGCGGGTTTTGCCATAGGCGGCACCAAAGTTGCAGGCTTATTCGTAGCAGGGGGAACAACAACTGCGGGTTTTGCCGCAGGTTGCGGCGCAACAGGCTTTGGAGGAATTACCGTAGCAGGTTTTACGGGGGGAACCGCCAGTGCAGGCTTGTTTGCCGCCGTGGGAATCTCCTTTGAGGGTTTTGCCTCTTTGTATTGTTCTTTTGTTGCTTCCTGCTTTTTAGGCTCTTCTTTTGGGGCCGTGTTTGCCGCCGTGGTTTGTTCTTGTAGCTTGGGTTCTTCCCTTTTAGCCTCTTGTTTTGGAGCGGCTTTGCCTGCTTGTTCTTTAAATTTTATGTAGTCGGCCTTAATCATATCGGCGTATATGGGCATAATGCCGCTCGACGGTGTTTTTACCACCAAATTGTCGTACTGCTTAACGCGCTCTTGTATAAATGCCAAAAGCTCTTTATTTGGAACGTTAAGTTCCTTTGCCAATTCGTATATTCTTACGCTCATTTGTTCCTTTTTTTGCCGCTTATAATACGCCTTATTTTACTTGTAAGGTAAGTAGTTATATTTAAAGCAGAATATTTGTAAAGATAAAAGAGTTTGTCGAAAATTTTGCGTATCTATTTTTTTTTCGGAATGCAAAAAAAGAAAAGGCGGGTGTTCAGCCCCGCCTTTTGGAAAACATTGGTATTGCTAGCTATAAAATTCTATTTGCCGAGGTGCCTGTTTACCTGTATTAAAAGCTCGGCGGCTTCGGCGGGCGAAAAGCCCATTTCAACAAGGTCGGCTTCTTCTACGCCTTCGAAGGCGTCGGCACTGTTAA
Organism: Opitutales bacterium; assembly: GCA_034180465.1. Lineage (GTDB taxonomy): Bacteria > Verrucomicrobiota > Verrucomicrobiia > Opitutales > Intestinicryptomonadaceae > CAKUIA01. The sequence continues at coordinate 12,549 of JAXFOH010000037.1, read as the reverse complement.
TGCCGCTGTTGGCCAACAAGGTTGCCTGATGCTCCGACAAGTTCGGCAAAATCTGCGCCAAAGAACCTGCAGCTCTTTGAACTTTGTCTTCCAAAGTTGTGTCTTGCTGCGATTCTTTTTGAATGTCTAGCTTCCAGCCCAAAAGCCTTGAAGTAAGCTTGGCGTTCGAGCCGCGCTTGCCTATAACCAAAGAATAGTCGGCTTCGGCAACTTCAAAATATATGCGCTTTTGGTCTTCAAAAATCTTTATATTTTTAACTTGGGCGGGTTTTACACATTCTTCCAAGAGTGTTTTCGGGTCGTCGCTATATTTAATAACGTCTATCTTTTCGCCGTTAAGCTCCCTTACAATGCTCTTTACCCTCGAGCCGCCCGCGCCTACGCAGGCACCTACGGGGTCAATTTTCGGGTCTATGCTGGAAACTGCAATCTTTGTCCTATAGCCGGGTTCGCGTGCAATGGCTTCGATTGTAACCGAGCCATCGGCAATTTCGCTTGCTTCAAGCTCGAAAAGCCTTCTTACAAACTTGTACGAAGCCCTGCTTAAAATTATCTCGTTGCCGCGCATAGAGTTTTCTATTTCAAGCAAAAGGCAGCGAATTTGGTCGCCTGCGCTATAGTCTTCGCCGGGTATGCATTCGCGTTTTAAAAGCAAAGCTTCGGCCTTGCCCAAGTCTACAATAATGTTGCCTTTTTCGCGGCGGCGCACAATACCCGTTACAATGTCGCCAACCTGATCTTTAAAATCTTCGTAAATGCGGTCTTTTTCGTTGTTGCGGATTTTCTGCATCAAAATCTGCTGAACGTTTTTAACGTCTATTCTTCCCAAAATTACGTCTAAGTCTACATCTTTAAGCAGCTGCTGGCCGATTTGGGGGTTGTCGGTATAAAGGCGGGCTTTGTCGATGTGCATTTCGGTTGTAGGGTCTGCCACCGAGTCGGTTATTGTGAATACCTGCCACGCTTTTACCGCGCCCGTTTTCGGGTTGATTTCAACTTTAAGCTCCTGCCCCGCATAGCGTTTTGCCGCAGCGTTTTTTATGGCAGCGATAATGATTTCTATCATATCGCTTCTGCATATATTCTTGTCTTTCTCGTAATATTCGAGAAGTGCCAAAACTCCGTTGTTGTTGCTCATGGGTGTCCTCTTTTCTAGTGGGGTTGCGTACTGACAAAAAAAAGTGGAAGCCAACGCCCCACTCCTAATCGAGAGTACTTAATTTTCGCACGATACTGTATTTCTATGCACATACTGTCAAGCTTTTATTAATAAAGTGCCTAAGGCATGTAAAAACCGAACTGTTTTGCAATGGGTTGCAGGAATTTTAGCAGCCACACAATAAAGAAATATACAATTGCCAAATTTATAATTGTGCACGGCAAAATGCCCCAAGATGCAAAGGCGTTTGCCTTTTTTATGTTGGCAACAAAGGCGCGGCGGCTGTTGCGCGCCATTGCAATTTTTGCCTTTTTTAAATACAAAAACGAGAACGCCGCCAGATAGTTGCAAATGCCAAAAAGGCTTACTATGGCGAAGTCGCGCCCGTTTTTGTAGATTTTTTGCATTAGTTGTCTATGTCCATTTTATAGGGCATTGCGGGCAGCCCGTCGTCGGCAAAAATGCAAACGTCGTCGCCACACCACGATTCCCACAAATACCTAACAGTTTTGGCGTCGCAAGCCTTCGGGTCTGTCAAAACAACGGTGTTGTCTTTAAACTCGGCCTTTTTTGGTTTAAGCCATTTTTTGCCTACCAGAATTTCGAAGCCGCGCGGCTTGCCCCTGCATTCAAGCTTTTTGCCGTAGGTTTCAAATTCTATTTTAATGTCGTCGCCATCGGCAGAAACGCTCTTAAATTTCGGGAAATAGGGGTTTAAATTTTTTACCCCGTAGACTTCTTTAAGCACAAGCTTTTCAAGCCTTATCCCTATGGGTTTTTTGTAGGGCGGGTGAATTTCCTCTTTCATGCCCAAGTCGATGGTAACCGCCATATTGGTATTTTTAACGTGTTGCGAAACCAAATACTGGGCAAAACGCGCGTCGCCCCACTGGGCGGTGCTGCGGTTGTGGGCTGTAAGCTGCACAAAATAGAAGGGCAAAGTTTTGTCGCCCCAATGGCTGCGCCAGCAGTCTATAAGCGAAGTAAACGCCTTTTCGAAGCTCTTTACACGGTAGCCGAATGCATCGCCTTCGCCCTGATACCATAAAAAGCCCCTGACAGTGTAGCCAGCAAAGGGGGCAACAACCGCGTTAAAGCAGCCCGTGGGCATGCCTCTATAGCTAAAGGGGCTTTCGGGAATGGGCATATATGCCAAATATTCGCTGTTTCTGGGCTTTTTGCCTTCGCCTTTTTTGAATTTTGCCAAAGCTTGGTCGTATTCGTTGCGCGCTTTTTGCCAAATGGGGAAATCCCTTTCGTAGTCGAAATTCTTTAGGGCGTCGTCCAAAGTTTTTTGGTCTATTTTAAAGCTTTCAACCTTGCCTATGGTTTCTTTGTCTACCCAGCAGCTCATTCTTGTTGCGCCCAGTGCCGATTTTATTATGCCGACGGGCACGCTTAAATCGTCGTTAAGGGCTTCGGCAAAATAGAAGGCAACTGCGTTCATATTGGCTATGTTTTTCCCGTTGGGCATTTGCCAATAGGGGGCATATTTGTCTTTTTTTGCGTCGAACAAAGGTTCTTTGCTTACGCTAGCGGCATTTTGGTTAAAGTACCTAATTGTAGGATATTTGCCGCGGGCCAAGGCGTCATTTAAATTGTCGGTGTTTTTTACGGAAAGCTCCATATTAGATTGCCCGCCGGTAAACCAAACTTCGCCCACAAGCACGCCGTTTATGGTTTTGTCTAGCTTGCCGTTTTCGTATATAGAAATTTTGCGAAGCTCTGTGCTGGCCTTTAATGGGTTTAAACTTAACGACCATAAACCGCTTTTATCGGCTGTGGTGCTTTTGCTTTGGCCTGCAAATTCCACTTTAACTGTTGCATTCGGTTTTGCCTTGCCCCAAAATTTAACGGGCTTGTTCCTTTGCAACATCATATTGTCGGAGAATATGCTAGGCATTTCAATCGAGCCGAAAGCCGCGGCCGACAACAATAACGAAGTTAATAAATGTGATATTTTTTTCATCATATGCCTAGATTTGTATTTTCGCAATATGCACTTTGCAAGCATAATCAAACTTGTCTAATAAAAGGTTTCGTAAATTTTAAACTTGAATGCCTTGTAAAAATTAGGTTATTATGCAAAAGTTCTATAAACTAATCTGTTATATATATATGATGAAATCGAATATGTTCAAAAAGGTATCCTATGCATTGTTCGCGGTATTTGCCGCACTTTCTTTGCAGGCTAAAAACGTAAATCTTGAATTTTGCAACGTTATAGGCGACGGCAAAACCGATAACACAAAAGCCTTGCAGGCGGCAATAGACGAATGTTCGTCTACGGGCGGCGGCGAGGTTATTTTTCCAAAAGACGGAGGCGTATTTTTAAGCAAAACGCTGTTTTTGAAAGACAACGTAACTTTAAACCTTTCGCCCAATACGGTTTTAAAGGCAAATGCAAAAAATTTCGGCAAGGGGCGTTTTATAAGCGCAAATGGCGCAACAAACATAGGTCTTAAAGGCGGCGGCACGGTAGACGGCAGCGGAGCGGACTTTCCCATAGGTGAAGTTGGCGGCAGGGCGCACCTATTCATTTTAACCGACTGCAAAGATATAAGGATAGAGAATATAAAAATTACGGCGTCTTCGTGCTGGAATTTGTTTTTGCAAAGGTGCGACACCGTGTTTATAAACAACATACACCTTACATCGCATGCAAACTGGAATAACGACGGCATAGACATTGAAGCCAAAAACGTAGTTATTTCGAACTCTATTATAGATTGCGACGACGACGCAATTTGCCCAAAAAGCCATAGTCGCGACTTTATTGTAGAAAACATAACCATCACAAACTGCATAATTTCGTCGAACTGCAACTTTATAAAATTTGGCACTGCAAACTACGGCGGTTTTAGGAACGTTGCAATTTCAAACTGCGTTCTAAAAAAATGCACGCAATCGAACTTCCGCAAATGGGATACACACTTTAAAAGCGCGGGAGTAACCGCACCTATAACTGGCATAGGCGGCATTGCAATAGAGGCTGTAGACGGCGGTTTTGCCGAACGCATAACGGTTTCGAACCTCACAATGACCGACGTTCAAACTCCCATATACATAAGGGTGGGGCACCGCAACAAAGACGAGCAAAAAAGCTATATAAAAGACGTTATTATAAGCAACATTACGGCAACTTCGGAAAGCTGGTTTTCAAACAGCATAACTTCTGTTCCGGGGCACGCGTTGGAAAACGTTATCGTTCGCGACTGCATATTTAATATGAAAGGCGCAATGCCCGAAAGGGAGGCTGAAAAGCTTATGGAAAAGAAGATTCCCGAACAAATTGCGGGCTACCCCGAAAACAGGCTTTTGGGCAATTTGCCCGGCTACGGCTTTTATATTAGGCACGCGAAGAACATAACGCTAGACAACATTCAGCTAAACGCCATAGGCGGCGAATTCCGCCACGCCATTGTTGCCGACGACGTAAACTCGATACGCATTATGAACGGCATTTTTGAAGCACCCAAAGGCGATGCCGACGCAATAAACTTTATAGACTGCAAAGACGTTTACCAATTCAACAACAAGATTGTAAAAAAATAATAATGTTAAGACGTGCCTTTATGGATTGTGCCGTAAAGGGCACTGTCGGCATATTGTCGACAGTGCTTTTTGCGAAGGCTTTTGCCGAAGAAGACAATGCTGATTTTAACATAACAAAAGTTCGCATTGAGGCGGGATTAAAAAAACCTTTAAAGTTTTTGCATATTAGCGATTTGCATATGGCCATATGCGACGAAAGAGACCCCAAAAGCTTGCCCAAAGCCCACGGGCGAAACAAGCTTATGCGCAACCCGCAAAATTTGTGGAAGCCCATTGTGCAATATGCAAAAAAACGCAATATGCCGCTGCTTTGCACGGGCGACATTTTAGATTTCGGCACCCAAAAAGGCTACGAATTTTTAAAAGAATCGGTTGCCGAAGACACCTACGTTTTTAGCTCGGGCAACCACGAATATTTTAGGTGGGTTAACCCCGCGCCCGAATATAACGTAAAAGAAGTTATAGAAAAAACAAAGGCATGCTTTAGGTACGACTTGGAATTTTCCTCGCACATAGTAGGCGGGCTAAATATAATTTCTATAGACAATGCGAATATGAATTTTACGTCGCGTCAGTACGAATTGTATTTAAAGGAAGTGCAAAAGGGTTTGCCTATAGTAATATTGTGCCATACTCCATTGTATACGCAAAAGTTTTACGAGCAGTTTTTGTCGGACCCCGAAAACAAAAGCCCAAATTTGTGCGCAACCCCACTGGAAAAGTTGCAATATTTGGCGGAAAAATTCGGCAACAAGGGCGTGCTAAACCAAAGGGCTTCGGCATTTACCGAAATGTTTGCAGCCCAAATAAAGCGCGAAAAGCTTGTAAAGGGCGTTTTGTGCGGGCATTTGCATATGCAAATTAACGACACTTTCGAAAGCGGTGCAGTTCAAACTTGTGCAGATGCAGCCTTTAAGAAAGAGCTTCAGGAAATCACAATTTGCTAAGGCGCAAAATTTGGAAAAATTCAAAAATTTTATAGAGCGCGGTTTTTATCCGCGCTTTTTTTATATGCAAAAAAGCCAATGTTTTTTGCGTAAAAGCTAGGCAAGTGCGTACAATGCACGCACAAAAAAACCGCAACATTTGTTGCGGTTTTTTTAAGGTGTTATGTGCTTAAAAAGCTTAGGCCTTTTCTACCAAGCCGGCTTTAAGAGCCTTTGCGCTTACCCAAACGCGCTTGATTGCGCCGCTTTCGGTGCGAACGCGAACACGCTGAACATTGGGCTTAAAAGTGCGGTTAACCTGTTTTACAAGCTGCAAACCGATGCCGCCGCTCTTTTTGCTTTGACCTTTGTGTATGATTCTGCGGCCGGCTACGGGACGCTTACCTGTTACTGAACATATTCTTGCCATTGTATTAAGATACCTTCCTATAAAATTAAGCTTGAGCCTTTTGCTCTTTGCGTTTGGCAACAGCAATAGCCTTTACCGCCGATTCGTTTGCCTTCCTTTTGCGGAGCGCGAGTGCGCGTTGACGCTGGGGATTGGGCTTTTTGCCCGCTCTCTTTGTCTGGGGCTTATTCTTTGCTTTAGATGACCATTGTACTAAACCGCTCATTTTGATTTCCTACTATGTATGTTTATAAAAATTAAAAGGTAAAACTTAGCAGTTTTTTTTGCCTAGTCCAGCCTTTTTTTTAAATTTTTAAAAAAGAGGGCAGTTTTATAACCAATTCGGCTTTAAAAATATTTTCAGCTGAAACTTTTTTTAGCAAATCTTTTTTAATCTCGTAAAATGAACGAGATTTTGGCAGATATGTCCGAAAATAACGCAATGGACACTATAACCGATACAGACGCCGTTTTAATGCTTTCGGTATCGAAGGGCGACGACAATGCCTTCCGCATATTGGTGCAAAAGTGGAAAAACCCCATAATAAACTACTTTTTCCGCTCTACAAACGACGCGTTTTTGTCGGAAGACCTAACACAGCAAACCTTTATAAATTTATACAAGGCAAGGGCTTCGTATAAGGTAAAGGCAAAGTTTTCGACATATCTTTTCTTTATTGCAAGGTGCGTGCTTATTAACAACCACCGTAGTTCAAAACCGGTAGAAACCGTAGACCCTTCCGATATGGAATCGTGCGCCGTGTTCGAAGATGCGTCTTCCGCCGGCGAGCTTGAGGAGCTTTTTGAAAACACGATAAAAGATATGCCCGAAAATCAGCGGACGGCCATACTTTTGCTTAAGCAGCAACAGCTAAGCTACGATGAAATTGCCGGGGCTATGTCGGCTTCGGTTGGGGCCGTAAAGACGTGGATACACAGGGCCAGGGAAACTCTTAGAAAGGCGTTCAAAGAATATGAATAGAATAGACGAACTTTTTTTGAAAAACAAAGTGGCGTTGAACGACGATTTTGTGCAAAAAACACTTATAGACGCCAAAATAGACGAATGTTTAGCATTGCAAAAAATAGCCATAAGCGACACTTTTGCCGACAAGCTTTTGGCGCAAATTGGGCGTGAAAAGGGCAAAAGTGCAAAAATTAGGGCATTTTGGGGCACAGTGCTTTCGGCTGCGGCAGCTTTGGCGTTGTATTTTGGCTATACCAACTATGCTTTCGAGCCGCTGCCCAGCGACGCCGAATTGGTAAATGCAATGCAACACAGCGTTGTTTGCGAGCTTGAATATAACCGCAACAACCGCTCCATAGAAAAGCTGGGTAACGAAATAGACAACCTAAGCGCAACTTTACTTGAAGACGAGCTAAAAATGCTGGCCGCTTTGTAGAGAATTTTCTTATCCAATGTTGTATATAAAACACGTCCGTTTGGTGTTATGCCAAGCGGGCGTTCTTTTTTGCAGGGGCTATATTTTACATTCCCCTAAAATTGGGCGAAAGCAGCCTGCGGCTTTTTGGTAAAGTAATTGTGCCACCCTTGTTTAAAATTTCCTTTTCGGCGGCAATTTGCGCGGCCTCGGCATTTTTCTTTAGTTGGTCTAGTTCCAACTGTTTTTTCTTTAAGTCGGCAATTTCGGCGTCTTTTTCCCTTATCAGGTTTTTGTAGAAATCAAGCAATTTGTCGGTGTCGTTTTTGCCCGATGTGGTTTGCTGGAGTTTTGCAATGGTTTGTCGGGCTTGGTTAACGGCCTTTTGCAAGGCCTCTTTTTGGCGCGCAAGTTCAATGGACGCGCTTTCGGCCGAGCTTCGGGCGTTTGCCTCCCTCTCTAGCTGGGCGTTTAAATCTGCCAAAAGTTTTTGCTGGTTTTTTTCGCTTTGGCTTTTTGTTTTCTCAAGCATTTTGCGGGCTTGTTCGGCTTTTTTAAGGTCGTTTAAAGCCTTAAGTCTGGCGCGTTCGGCAACGTCTTTAATCTGTTGAGCCTCTTTTTGCCGTATTTTCGCCAAGCTTTCCTGGCTTTCTACGCGTTCTGCAAGCGAAATTGTTTCGGTCTTTTGCCGTGCATATTTTACCGCAAATATGCAGCACACAAAGGCTATAAGACACATTGCTATGATAAAATTCTTTTGCAGGTTATTCATGAGCGCAATTATTTTTAATTTGTCGGGCTTTGTAAATCCTATTCGTCGTCTATTTGAATGTTTTTATTGCGGCAAGTAGGGCAGCCCGCCCTTAAAAAGGCGTTTACAAAAAGGTCTATGTCGCCGTCCATAAGCGCCACCATATTGCCAGTTTGCGCTCCCGTGCGCAGGTCTTTTACCATTTGGTAGGGTTGGAACACATAGCTTCGTATTTGATTGCCCCAGGAAATTTCCCCCTTTTCGCCGTAAAACTTGTCCATTTCGGCGCGTTTTTCGTCTTGAATACGCTCGTAAAGGCGGCTTTTAAGCTCTTTCATTGCCGTAGTCTTGTTCTTTATTTGGCTGCGCTCGTTTTGGCAGGAAACTACAATGCCGCTAGGTATGTGTGTTATTCTTACCGCGCTTTCGGTTTTATTTACATGCTGGCCGCCCTTGCCGCTTGAGCGGTAGGTGTCTATTCTCAAATCTTCGTCGGGAATTTGGAAATCCAAAAGGTCGTCCTGAATTTCGGCTATAACATCTACCGAGCAAAACGAGGTGTGCCTGCGCTTGTTCGAGTCGAACGGGCTTATCCTTACAAGTCTGTGCACCCCCCGTTCGGATTTGCAGTAGCCGTAGGCGTGGTCGCCTATAATCCTTGCTGTAATTTTCGAAAATCCCGCTTCTTCGCCCGCTTGAAGGTCGTCTATTTCCATCTTCCACCCGCGCTTTTCAACCCAGCGGCTATACATTCTAAAAAGCATTTCACACCAGTCGCAGCTTTCGGTGCCGCCCGCGCCCGCGTGTATGGTAATAATGGCATTGTTTGCGTCCAAAGGTCCCGACAAAAACGACTTTATTTCAGCCTCGTCCAAAAACTTGTATAAAGATTGGCATTCGTTTGCAAGTTCCTGCGCCAAATCGGGGTCGTTTTCCGATTCCTTTACAAGCTCTTCCAAAACAAGAAGGTCGTCTAGCTTGGCTTTAAGTTCAAGCTGCGGGGTAACTGCAGCTTTTAGCGAATTCAGTTCGTTTATGGTTTTTTGCGCCGCGCTTTGGTCGTTCCAAAATGTATCCGAAGCCATAACGGTCTCTTTTTCGGCAATTAGTTTTTGCTTGCCTTCTACGTCAAAGAAACCTCCACAGGTGCGAGGCTCGTTTTTTTATATCGTCTATGTCGGCGCGTATTTGCGAATCTATAATCATAGGGCATATTTTCAGAAAAACGTCGCCGATTTAAAGTAAAAATTTGCCGAAATTTTATTTTTGGGGCAATTTTTGCGCAAATTATAGAAGAATATTGCTTTTTAGCGTTGAAATATATGCAATTTGGCTTAACTTTATGGCAGTTATGATTAGACAAATTTTATTTTCGGCCGCCGTTTTTGCAGCGGTACTACCCCTTAACGCCCAAACTTCGACTTTGGCAGACCTTACTCAAGATGTTGCCCTTATGCGACGCGAAGTAGGCCAGCTTAGGCTTGAAGTTGAACAGCTAAGGCGCGAGAACGAAACTTTGGCTTCGCGCATAAGAGCCGCCGAAAACTCTTCGGTTTCCAGCGCCGCGGTTAAGGCGCAGTCGGCTTCGCTGCAGACTTCGGTAGACGCGAAAATGGCGGCGTTAAAGCGCGAGATAATTTCGGAGGTAAAAAAAGATTTGGATTCTATGGCTTCGCAGACAAACAGCGCAATGGCAAAGCTTGCGGGGGCGGTGAACGAAAAGCCCAAAGCCGAACCGCAAAGAACCTTTTCTAACGAATACCCGCAAACGGGCGTTCCCTATGTCGTTCAAAGCGGCGACAGCCTAAGCAAAATTGCGCGCAAATTGAAATCTAGAATCAGCTGGATACAAGACGCAAACCACATTTCCGACCCTACATCTTTGAAAGTTGGGCAAAAATTGTTCGTTCCGCAAGAATAGGAGCAAGTTTAATATGGCTAAAGAAAGAAAATCGTTGGGTAGGGGGCTTTCGTCTATAATAGCAGGCGGCGGCAAAGCGGTTGTAAAGCCGCAGGTAAAAGCGCAGGCGTCGCCCCCCGAAAAGCATGCGGCAACCGCGCCAGCATCGCAGTTTTCGGCGCAAAATTTATATAGCGAAATTTTAATAGACAAAATAGTGCCAAGCCCATTTCAGGCAAGAAGGGAATTTTTGCCCGAGGAGGTAAACGAGCTTGCCGAAAGCATTGCATCGGAAGGCCTAATGCAGCCCGTTGTTGTAAGGAAACTTCCCGACGGAAAATTCGAGCTTATTGCGGGCGAAAGACGCTGGAGGGCGTGCAGGCAACTGGGCTTAAAACGCATTATGGCAAATGTGCAAACGGCTTCGGACGCGTCGTCGGCGGTTAAGGGGCTTATAGAAAATTTGCAGAGAAGCGACTTAAACCCGATGGAAGAAGCCTTGGGCTTTGCCAATCTTATGGCAAACTTTAAGCTTACCCAAGATATGCTTTCGCGCAGAATAGGAAAATCGCGTTCGGCTATTGCAAATTCGCTGAGGTTGCTTACGCTGCCAAAAGAGGTTCAAAATTTGGTGTCGGCTGGAAGATTGTCGGTAGGCAACGCAAAGGTGCTGCTTGGCCTGGAAGACAAAGCCCAGCAGGCGGCACTTGCCCGCCGCATTGTCGAAACCGATATGAACGTTAGGGCAACCGAGATTGCCGTGGCTAAAATTAAAAGCGCAAAAACATCTTCGCCCGATGCGAGGGTTGGGGCTTTTACACGCCAAAGCGCGGTTTTGCACGACTTGGAAAACAAAATAAGGGAAAAGCTTAACGCGAATGTAGAGATAAAGCATTCGCCCAAAAAGGGCAAAATTATAATCGACTATATGGGCAACGACGACCTTGCCCGAATATTGGACATAATTGGAATTAAAGCCTAGAATGTTGAGGGCGGCCATTGCAGTGTTTTTTGCCGTATTTGTGGCTTGTCAGGCTTTTTCGCAGGTAAAAGCCACCGATTTTACGCGCGCAAACGCCACCTTAAACAAACGCTACGACGGCAAGGAAAGCGATGCCTTCAAAAAAAGCTTTCAAGGTTCGGATATGCGCTACAAAAGCTTTAAAAACGAAAATGCCGGCAAAACTTGGAATGGGGCTTCTCAAACGGCTTCAATTAGCGGGCAAAAATCGGCATTTTCGAACGAAGGCTTTTCGGGTTCCGACAAAAAATATTCAGTTCCCGAATTTTCGCAATATTCGCAAACTTCGCGCTACAACGGCGTTCCCGAAGATTTCCTTATGGACAATGCCGACCGCAATATGTCGAAAAAATACGAAGGGGCATTCGACACCGAAAAGCGCAGCCGTTTTCACAACAAGATTCGCGCCGACTATAACGACCATATAGAAAGGTCCATGTCGGACATAAACAAATATTATTCGCGCAAGCCAACCGACGGCGAATCGGGCATAGCAATAAAAAAGGCGGGGGCAGATCTTAACCAAAAAGACGAAAGTATTTTGGACTTATTCGACGTTTCGAACACACGAATAAAGCGCGACAGGCTTAAAATTGCACTGCCAAAAGCAATGTCTTCGAAACCGATAGACGAAGACGGCAATTTTGTTGAAGTGCCAAAAACACCTGTGCGCCCAAAGGTAACCGACTTGCCCAAGCTGGAAAAGTTGCCCGTTCAACAAAGCAACACGGGCGGCGGCAATGTATACGGTAGCGATGCTTCCATTACATTGCGCAAAGGACAGTCGAAGGAGATGGAAACCGACTTTAAATTTAACAGCCTTGGTGTGCCCGAAGAAATGCAGGGTGGCAGAACCCTAATAAAAGTACAGGTAAAAAAATAGCCTCAAAAAGGCGGCGTTTTTTTTCTTGCTCCAATTTTTTTTTGCAAAGACTAAAAGTTTTGGCGCAAAATGCCCCTTAAAAACTTTCTTTGCTTTTTTACAAGTTTAAGGGTGTTTTTAGAAATTTCGCAAAACAAAGCGTCGGGATCCACATTGCCGCTTTCTATGGCGGCAAAACACTCTTTATAGCCTATTGCACCCGTAGCCGACGGGTTGTTTTTTACATTCATATCAAGCAGTTTTTTGCACTCGTCCAAAAGTCCGTTTTCCAGCATTGTTTTTGTTCTTCTTGCTATGCGCTTTTCAATTTCGGCATTGTCGAAATCCAAAATTTCAACGTCCCTTTCTATGTCGCCAAAAGGGCACGGCTTTGCCTTAAATTCGGCTACAATATCTGCAAGTTTTTTGCCGCTTGCCAAGATTCGTTCTATGGCTCTTGCGGTTCTTCGCGGGTTTTCCATATCGACAAAATTTGCGGCGCTATTGTCTAGCTTCAAAAGCTCTTCTTTTAAGGCGTTTGCTCCGCCCAAAAGCTCTATATTCCTTACAGATTGCCTTATTTC
>JAXFOH010000031.1:0-13651 GCA_034180465.1 Opitutales bacterium | reverse complement strand
AACGCCCATTATCAGGTTTGTAAACTTGGTATTGCAGCAGGCCATTCGCGACAAGGCTTCAGATATTCACTTCGAGCCTTTCGAAAACCAGTTTAGAATAAGATACCGTATAGACGGTGCGCTATACGAAATGGCACCGCCCCCAAAAAGCTTGGCACTGCCGGTAATCTCGCGCATAAAAGTTTTGGCAAACCTAAACATTGCCGAACAGCGCATTCCGCAAGACGGCCGTATTAAAATGACTATTTCGGGAAGGCCCGTAGACTTGCGTGTGTCTACATTGCCCACGCAATTCGGCGAATCGGTTGTGTTGCGTATTCTCGATAAAAGCGTTGTTAATTTGGACTTGGAAAAGCTTTCGATGTCGGACGATATTAAGGAAAATATCAGAAGGCTTGTAAGGCTGCCAAACGGCATATTCATTGTAACAGGGCCTACGGGTTCGGGTAAAACAACAACCCTTTACTCGGCATTGCGCGAAGTAAACACCGTAGACATAAAAATCCTCACTTCAGAAGACCCTGTGGAATACGAAATCGACGGTATTATGCAGGTGCAGATTAACCACCACGTTGGTTTGGACTTTGCAAGGTGCTTGAGGGCTTTCTTGCGTCAAGACCCCGACAAGATAATGGTTGGCGAAATCCGCGACTTGGAAACAGCCCAAATTGCGGTGCAAGCATCGCTTACGGGGCACGTTGTTTTGGCTACATTGCACACCAACGACTCGCCTGGTGCAGTAACGCGTTTGATGGATATGGGGCTGGAACCTTTTCTTATTGCGGCGTCTCTTGAAGGCGTGCTAGGTCAGCGACTTGTCCGCCGCATTTGCCCCGTTTGCAAAACCGCCTACGAGCCCGACCAGCAGCTTATTGATATGCTTGGTGTAGACCCGATAGAAATTGCCGACAAGCAGTTCTATTTCGGCAAAGGCTGCAGTGAATGCGCAAACAGCGGCTACAAGGGCAGGCAGGGCTTGTTCGAGTTGCTGCTTGTAAACGATGCCTTGCGCCAGCTTATAACAAACAAGGCTCCAACCCTTGTTCTAAAGCAAAAGGCAATAGAGCTTGGCATGCGCACCTTGCGCGATGACGGCTTGCGCGCAATATTCGACGGCGCAACAACCGTTGAAGAAGTTCTGAAATATACTTAATATTACGCTTGCAAGACGTTAAAAAATAAGCGATAATCCGTTAATTGAAATTTTAATTCTACTTATTCTTTATGGCAAAGTTTAAATATATAGCGGTCGGCAAAGACACCAGAGAAGTACAGGGTGTTGTCGAAGCCCCGTCCGAAAGGGCTGCAAAAGCGCAGCTTCTTTCGCAGGGATTGGCGGTTTCGCGCATAGCCGAGGTTGTCGAGTCTAAAACAAAAAAAGCGCCAAAACCCCTGTTCGGCGCGGGCGTATCGCACGAAGAAGTTACCGTGTTTACCCGCCAAATGGCGATTTTGCTTAAGGCGGGCTTGCCCTTGCTAAAGGCTTTGGAAGTTGTCGCTCGTCAGGAGAAGAACGCCTATTTTAAGTCGGTTGTCGAAAAGCTTGCCGATAACGTTCGTACGGGTAATAAATTTTCCGATGGTCTTTCGCAATATCCTAAAATCTTCGACAAGCTTTACATTAACATGGTAAAAGCGGGCGAAGCGGGCGGTGTGCTAGACGTTGTGCTCGACAGAACTGCGCTGTTCAGCGAAAAGTCGATTAAAACGGCAAAGAAGGTTAAGGGCGCAATGATATACCCTGCAATTATTCTTACGGTTGCGTTGGGCATTGTCGCGGTTTTGATGGTGTTTGTTGTTCCAAAATTCCAGCAGATATTCCAAGATATGTTGGGCGGCGCGCAAATGCCCCAGTTAACCCAAATGGTTATAAACATTTCGGAATTTATGCAGCACAACATTACAATTACTTTGGGTATTTTTGCCGCGGTAATAATTGTGTTAAAGCTTTTCTTTAAAACGAAAATCGGCATAAAACTTTTTGACACGTTTATGATTAAGTGCCCCAAGGTTGGCGACTTGGTTATTAAAACAACAGTTGGCCGCTTTACCAGAACTTTGGGTACTTTGCTCGCTTCGGGCGTTCCCATTTTGGAGGCTCTTAAAATTACGCAAGGCACAATTAAAAATTCGGTTGTTGCAAAGGCTCTTGAACGTGTACACGACCGTGTAAGAGACGGCGAACCCATTGCAGGTCCGCTAGACCAGCAAAAGATTTTCCCGAATATGGTAACCAGCATGGTTGAAGTAGGCGAAGAAACCGGTCAGTTGGCCGATATGCTTAACCGCATTGCCGACAACTACGACGAAGAAGTGGACAACGCTGTAAGCGCGGTAACTTCAATTATAGAACCTGTAATGATTGTATTCTTGGCGGTAATGGTAGGTACCATAGTTATTGCGTTGTTCCTGCCCATTATCGAAATCGTTTCGAGAATGTCGGGAGGCTAAACCGAAATTTAAAGGAATTATATTTATCAAAAAGGCGAGGGCGGTTTTATGCTCTCGCTTTTTTTGCGCAATAAGAGAATTTAAATTTGCGGCTTTCAATGGATAAATTTCTTGGGCATTTAATAAAGCCAAAATTTTTTATAAAGAAAACATAGCGGCGCATTTTTAAGGCATTTGTGGTGCAGTGTGTGCATTTTTATTGGGTTATATATGTTGGCAACAAAAAAGACTTAGAGGCATTTTGCTCTAAGTCTTTTCTAGTTTTATTTTTAATTTTTTTCTATTCTAAAACCAACTTAAATTTGTGCTCGGGCGAATTGTTCCAAGCCAAGTTTTGCGTTTTTTGCGAGAATGCAAAAAGGGGCGAATAGGTTTTAATAGAAACCGTTTTGCCGTCGGGGTAAAACTCCATAATGCGCAGCCAGCCGTCGCCGCCGTTGCCGTCCCAACCCGAAATTGCCTGCGGGTTGAACATAAATATTTCAACCTTGTTGGCTTGCTCGGTTGTTTCGGTTTTGCGCGACGCCATTATGCTTGGGTCGCCAGTATGTCCACAAATTGCAAGCTTAATATTTGGGCATTGCTTTAATAACTTGTTGTAGATATCTTGCCCGTTGTTAAGTGTCATTTTATAGTTGTCTACAACATAGTCGCCCTTTGAGCTTAAAATAGAGTGCGTAAGAATTATAACTTTAAAATCTTTAAATTCTTTACGCAAGCAAACCGATTTTGCCCATTCTAAAACTTCGTCGCGCGGTGTAAATTCTAGCGTAATAATAAGCAGCTTCCAGTTGCCTTCAAGAAAGCCATAGGCTGTGTTTTCAAGCGAGGCTTTGCCTTCTCCGTTCGGGTACGAAGCTACTATGTGTTCGCCCCACAAGGCACTGTTTCTTGAAATATCAAAAAATTCGGTAAAGCGTGTTATGCGCATTTCGGAGGCGTCGTAGCCGTAGTCGTGGTTGCCGGTAGCCAAAATGTAGGGGTAAACATTGTCTAAACGCTCGAAGGCTCTAGAAATAGATTTCCATTGCAAAGTGCTGGCTTGGTTGCCGCAGTTTTGCCCTTCGTAGCGTTGCCCACCGTTAACAATATTTTCGTTTTGCTCAACCAAGTCGCCCGTGCATAGAAGGGTTTTTACGTTCAAATGCTTTTTTTGCGCGGCAGCCCAAGCCGTCATATATTCAAAAAGAGGCTGGTTAAAATCAAATTTTATGTAGCTTTGCGGGTCTCCCAACAAAATGAACGAAAAAGATTGTGGGTTGTCCAGCTTAGGCTCGTTGGCAAACTTTACGTCTGGCGGGCGGTGGTGGTTTTTTACCAATGTATTTCCCGTGCCGGCAAAAACCGGCAAGGCTGTAAAAACAGCCAAAATCCCCAACATAATAGATTTACTTTTCATATTCGCTCTATTTTCAACAATATTTCAAATTATGCAAGTTAATGTTCGCCAAAGCTATCTTGTGGCGCTTGCCATTTTTGTATTTTCCTACAAAGTAAGCGAAAAAGCAAAACCACAAAAATCGCCGCAGGTACGAGCCCACGGCGGTTTTGCGTTTTCAATTAAATGTTGCGGAATGGGTAAGATAAAACACGAAAAAAGTTTTTATGCTGTAATTTTTGCAATAGTTTGAATTTCCCCATTAACGCCAAATGCAAAAAAACGAGCCAAGTCCTTTTTGGTTTGCCTCCATAAAATGCGGTGTTCGTCGATGGGGAAACAGAGGGGATTGTGAGGAGTATTTAAGTATTTTTTTGTTTTTATCGTGCGCGTAGCGTGCGTTTGTTGCAGCCTGCGTATCGCCCGCAAACCCAGTATTTAACGCAACAAAAAACCCGCAAACCTTGTCGGAATGCGGGCTAAAAATGGTGCTCAGGGCGGGACTTGAACCCGCACGCCGTTAAGCATACGCACCTCAAGCGTACGTGTCTACCAATTTCACCACCTGAGCGTGAATCACTTTACAGTGGTGGGGGTGGGGGTCGAACCCACGAACGGCATAACCGGACGGATTTACAGTCCGCATCCTTTGACCACTTTGATACCCCACCGCTGTAAAATAAAGTCTATAACTCTACATATTTTAAACTGTTTGCCAAGCTTTTTTTTCAAAAAAATAAACTTTTTTGTGAAGACGTTTTTTTTGCGTCTTGTTTTACATTAGTTTTTTTGCAAAAAAGCAATAATGCCGACGGTTTTGCGCCTTATATATTTTTTTTGCATATATGTTTTGTTGTATCTAAAAATATCAAACATGACTGTTTTGTGTTGGCCGCAAAAAGCCCCGACTGTTTTTCTTGTCGGGGCAAAATTTTTTGACGCTTAAAAAGCAGGCTTTTGCCGAATGTTTTTGCAAAAAAGCGTTTGCTTTATACTAGTTATTCATTCGCCAAAGAAGTTCTTCCTTTACCGAACAATCGTCGAACGAAAAGTTCTTTAAGTCTATAATTCTTTGGTTTGAAGAGCCCCTAAACTTTAGTGAAATATCTTTTAAATCTTCAACAAAAGGACCATCTATCAAAACGTCTATAAGCTTTAGCATAGGGTAGGTAGCCTCACAATGTCGTTGGCCGTCCTCAATAAGATCCTCGTCTAAAACGTAGCCAGTATATGCCCAAATATTCTTTTGTGGAAGCTCATTTTTTACTCTTTTTAGAAAGGGCAGCAAAGCCTTTTGATTTTGGATTTCAAAAGGGTCGCCACCCAAAAGGGTAAGACCGTTTATATACGGGCGGTCTAAAAGCTTAAGGAGGTTGTTTTGCACCTCGTCGGTAAACGGTTTGCCGCTTTCGAAGCTCCACGCCGAGCTGTTAAAGCACCCCTTGCAGTGCCTTAAGCAGCCCGAAACGAAAAGCGAAACCCTCACTCCTTCGCCGTCGGCTATATCGTTTGGCTTTATTGCCGAGTAGTTCATATTTTACAAATGCAATACACGGTCTTTTATTTCCTGCGTTCTGCCCTGATTCCAAAACTGCGTGCCAATATACCCGCAAGTTCTGCGCGCAACGTTCATTTTTGTCTGGTCGGTGTTGCCGCATTTCGGGCATTTCCAAATAAGTTTGCCTGATTCGTCTTTTACGATTTCTATTTCGCCGTCGAAGCCGCACACTTGGCAATAGTCGCTTTTTGTGTTAAGCTCGGCATACATAATATTGTCGTAGATAAACTTCATAATCTGCAAAACCGCCTCTATGTTGTTCTGCATATTGGGAACTTCAACATAGCTTATTGCACCGCCTGTCGACAACGCCTGAAATTGCGATTCAAACGCCAGTTTCGAGAATGCGTCGATAGGCTCGGTAACGTGAACGTGGTAGCTGTTTGTTATGTAGTTTTTATCAGTTACGCCCTCTATTTTCCCAAAGCGTTTTTGCAGGCATTTTGCAAAGCGGTATGTTGTGGTTTCCAAAGGCGTTCCGTATAGGGCAAAGCCTATGTTTGTCTCCTTTTTCCACTTAGCACATGCTTCGTTTAGATGTTTCATAACGGCAATGGCAAAGGGCGTGGTTTCGGGGTCGGTATGGCTTTTGTCTTTCATATACCTTACGCATTCGCAAAGTCCTGCATAGCCCAGCGAAATGGAAGAATAGCCGCCGTACAAGAGCTTGTCGATAGTTTCGCCCTTCTTTAAGCGCGCAATTGCGCCGTGCTGCCAAAGAATGGGGGCTGCGTCAGAAAGCGTACCTTTTAGGCGGTTGTGGCGGCTCATTAAAGCCTTAAAGCAAATTTCAAGTCTGTCGTCGAAAATTTTCCAGAAAAGTTTTTCGTCTTTTTGGCTGCTTAATGCAATATCTACAAGGTTTATTGTTACAACGCCTTGGTTAAAGCGGCCGTAAAACTTGTATTTGCCGCTTTCGTCGCGCCACGGAGCCAAGCACGACCTGCAGCCCATCATCGGGAAGCAGTTGCCTTCCTTTAGCTCTTTCATTTTCTTCTCGCTTATGTAGTCTGGAACAAGTCTTTTTGCCGAGCACTTTGCCGCCAAAACCGTAAGGTAGTAGTAGGGCGAATTTTCGTTCATTGTGTCTTCTTCCAAAACGTATATGAGCTTGGGGAAGGCGGGCGAAATATAAACGCCTTTTTCGTTCTTTACGCCCTTATACCTTTGCCTCAACACCTCTTCGATAATCATTGCAAGATCTTTCTTTTCGCGTTCGTTGCGCGCTTCGCCCAAATACATGAACACGGTTACAAATGGAGCCTGCCCGTTTGTAGTCATAAGCGTTACAACCTGATACTGTATTATCTGTACGCCCCTTGCAATCTCTTCGCGCAGGCGTTTTTCTACAATGGCGTCGAACTTGCTGGATTCCATCGAAACGCCGCCTTCGGTAAGTTCTTCCTTTAAGGCAGCGCTAATTTTTTCGCGCGAGATTTGCACAAATGGTGCCAAATGCGTAAGGGTTATGCTTTGTCCGCCGTATTGGTTGCTGGCTACTTGCGCTATAATTTGGGTTGCAATGTTGCAGGCTGTGGCAAAGCTTTTGGGCTTATCTATGTATGTGCCCGAAATTACCGTGCCGTTGTTTAGCATGTCTTCAAGGTTTACCAAGTCGCAGTTGTGCATATGCTGGGCAAAATAGTCCATATCGTGGAAGTGTATAAGACCTTCCTCGTGGGCGGATATAACTTCGGGGGGCAGCAGTATGCGCTTTGAAATGTCTTTGGAAACTTCGCCGGCCATATAGTCGCGCTGAACGCTGTTAACGGTGGGGTTTTTGTTGGAATTTTCCTGCTTAACCTCTTCGTTGTTGCACTCTATAAGGGTAAGAATGTTGTTGTCGGTTGTGTTTGCGTGGCGGATAAGGTTGCGCACATAACGGTAGCGTATGTATTTTTTTGCCACTTCGTACGCGCCTTTTTGCATAATTTGCGTTTCAACAATATCCTGAATTTCCTCTACCGACAAGGCCCTATCTAAGGCGTCGCAAACGCCCAAAACATATTCGCCTATTTCCTTTATTTGGGTCGAAGTTAACGCGTCTTTAAATTCTACTGTTTGATTTGCCTTTGTTACGGCGGTTAAAATCTTTTGAATCTCGAAATTTTCTTCCGAGCCGTTGCGCTTTATGATTTTCATGGTAGTGTTAGTGCTTTCTGTTTAAATAATTTTTAGGAAAATTTTGCGTTTGCCGAAGGGTAAATTTTTGCCCTAGCTTGCATTGCAAAGGATATCGTTCGAATAGGCAACGGCAAAAATTGCTCTTTTACAAGGCAAAAATAAGTGTTTTTTAAAAGGAAAGTTTCAAAATCGACCTAAAAGTTGAAAAAATTACACAATAGTTTCAATATTGAAACTATTGCTGTAACTTGCTTGTATTTAGGTTATAATTATTTGTGTAATAACGGTAAAATTTGCCGAAAATGCCCTAAAAACTAGTAATTATGCGCAATTTATAGCTGTGCTAATAGAGGGATTTTGGATTGTTTGAATAGTTGTACTTTTGGCTGCAATATTTGGCGTGTTTGTGCACTTGTCAAGGTTTTTACCTTTTTTAATCAAGGCTTAATTTATAGTTGGGTTGATTTCGCTATAAGCAACCAATTTTTGCATACGATACGGGATTTTAGCATTCTTGCAAAAGCATTTTAAAGTTGACTTTTTTTGCCGAAATAACCTATAACCGTAGGCAGTTAATACAATAACTATTAGACAGACTATGAAAAAAATTATTACATTAACAACAATTCTCGCGGCTGCGGCTATGTCCAATGCCGACAACGTGACGGTTACCGTCGCAAAACCCGCGCAGCCAGCGCAACAGCAGCAGGTAAAGCCCGAAGCCCAAAAGGCAACGGTTGCAGTGGTTGTTGCCCAACCCGCACAAGAAGCAAAAGTTGCGGCTCCAGCAGCGCAGTGTCCCGCAAAAAAGGCGGAATGCAAAAAGCAGTTTGTTTCGGCTTTGGGTAAAAATTGGGCATCGTTTGGCGGCTTTGGCGGCGACATAAACGGTATGGCTGCCTTTGGCGCAGTAGCCCAGGTGAATGTAAACGTTTTTGAATGCAAAGATTGCGACTTCGGTTTAGACGTTTCTGTCCCCTTGCAATATCTCTATGCAAGCGTAAATGCCGATACCGATGCACATCAGTTTATGTTCCCCGTAAATCTTCGTCCCTACTATCGCGTGGTAAAGACTGAAGATGTAGTTATAACTCCCTATCTCGATTGCGGCGTAGGCGGCCTTTATAGCTATATGGACAATGTTGCCGATAAGGAAGACTTGCTCTTTACCTGGCAGCTTGGCGCGGGTGTAGAAATTGCATTCTGCAAAGATTTCTCGTTTACTCCCAAATATTCGTACAACCGTGTAGAATCGGCTCCTTACTCATACTACCAGGTATTGGGTGCCGAATTTGCTTGGAAATTTACCTGCAATATGGTTGCCAGCGTAGAATACCAGCACTGGTTTATGCAAGACGCCCATTCCGATGCGGATTTGGGCTTTGTAAAAATACGCTACGAATTCTAATTTAACTTAAATAAAAACAAAATAGGCTCTTCCCGAAAAGGAAGAGCTTATTTTTTGCCGTTATATGCTTGCAATGGTTTTTTGTAAATTTTGCGTTTAAGAAAGTTAGTTCTGGACACAATACCGCTTTTTTTAGACAATGTATTCGATTTACAAAAAACAGTTATGAAACATTCTGCATATAAAATTACGGCGTTAATTACCGCCTTTTTGCTTTTTGTGGGCTGCAATTCGACAACCAATAAAACACCCCAAAGCGCGGTGCAAAAGCACCACCAACAAGGCGGCACAACCGCAGCCGATGAAGCAGACACTTCTAAAAACGCTTCGCATTTAACAGCCAGGGCAACTTCCGAAAAAAACAAAAAGGCAATAGTTTACCAAATTCTTTTGCCCGTATTTACGCAGGAAGGCACGCTAGACGCCGCGCGAAAAATGTTGCCGCACATAAAAGAAAGCGGCGCGAACGTTGTATATTTATGCCCCGTAGTTGCTATCGATGACGATACCGACCAAGCTTTTTGGAGCAAAAGGCAAAGGGCATCGAACACGGGCAACCCAAAAAACCCATATAGGCTAAAAGACTATTTTGCCATAGAGCCCGACTACGGAACCGAAGCTGACCTTAAAAATTTTGTTGTAGACGCCCACAAGTTGGGGCTAAGGGTAATTTTAGATTTAGTTTATTACCACTGCGGCCCCAAAGCCACAATGATTGTCGAAGACAAAAACCTTGTTGTGTGCGACGAATCCGGCAATGTAAAAAACGGCAAGTGGGGTTTCCCAGAGCTAAATTTTAACAACCCTAAATTGCGCGAAAAAATGTGGCGCAATATGGAGTATTTTGTGGAAAAATTCGACATAGACGGCTATAGAACCGACGTTGAAGGCTCGGTGCCGAAAGACTTTTGGGCAGAAGGCTACAAGCGCATAAGCAAAATCAAAAGCGACTTGTTTATGCTTGCCGAAAGCCGCCGAGCCGACAGTCAGGTAGACGCGTACGACGCAACTTACGGCTTTGTTTGGCAAAGGGAATTGGCAAAGGTGTTTTCGGGCAAATCCAACGCAAATGCCCTTAAAGAGAAGTGGACTTTAGACAAAAACAAATACGCAAAAGGTTCCAGGCTGCTTAGGGATATAGACAACCACGACACTGCCAGCGATATTTGTATGAACGCAAATGCCCGCTACGAAAAATTGTTTACCCACCGCGGTATGGACGCCATTTTTGTTATAAACTATACAATAGACGGCATACCGATGATTTTTTCGGGCAACGAAATTGCCGACGACAGCTATTTTTCGATGTTTTCCTCGCCCAAGCACGGCCGCTATTTTGTAGGTTGGCAAAACGCTCTTACCGACGCCGGCAAAAGAAGAATGGCGTTGCTTAAAAAACTTTCGCAACTGCGAAGCGAACACCGCGCTTTGTACGCCGGCAAAACAAAATGGCTGCAAAGTTCGACAGAAAAAGACTTGGTTTGCTTTATAAGAGAGTGCAGCGGCGAAAAATTTGCAGTTGTTGTAAACACAAAGAATAAGCCCGTTTCAGCAAATATTAGCCTTGATACAAACGGGGCAAAAATTCTTGTAGAATATGCCGCAAAGCTTGAATGCAGCGGGCAAAACACAACGGCGCACCTGCAAGGCTACGGATATATTGTTGTAAAGCTAAAATAGTGACAGGCAAACGGTTAAAAGCGGCGTTTTTTAAAAAAATGCCGCTTTTTTAGTAGTATCAATTGGTCTAATAAAAGTATTTTTTGTGCATTTTGAATTTATTTTTTTTTTTTTTGATTATTGATAAACTTCAGTAAGTGTCTTAATTTCAATGTTGTTGCAAATATTGATTGTGTTTATATGCGCAAAAAAACTCTAATTTTTATCATAATAATATACAAAGTCTTTAAGTTTTGTCTTGAATAAATATCGTCATATACTATACCTAAACTACTAATAATATGCAAGGTGGTTTGATAGATAGGGTTTCCATTGTAAGAGAGATTGGCCGTGGCGGCTTTGGCTGCGTGTATCTTGTAAAAGACGAACAGGGCAACTTTTACGCCTTAAAGAAAGTTTCGAATTCGCAGCAAAAAGTTTACTGCAAAGAGCAAAAACCATACGAAAAAGAATTAAAATCTATAGAAAGCTACAAGAAATTTATCCAGAAAGAAAACCCCGAAAACATAATTCCGATTTTAGACGCAAAAATAGGCGAAAACTCTCTTGAATATATAATGCCGCTTGCCGACGGCGAGGGCGCAGCATCGCCCGTAGACGAAAATTGGAACCCTAAAACCCTTAAAAGTTTGGTAGAAGCCCGCTACAAAAATAGCGATACATTTACTTCAAACGAGGTTTTGGAGATTTTTAAACCCATATTTAAAGCGGTAGATTTTTTAAACAAAAAGGGATTTTTGCATAGGGATATAAAACCTGACAATATTTTGTTTATAAATTCAAAGCCGTATTTGGCCGATATTGGTCTTATGCGCGCCGATACCGAAAGCGCGAGCGTTGCAGGCACGCCCGATTATGCCCCGCCCACTTGGTATTCTAAAACTCACGGTAACCCCGATATGTGGGGCTTGGCAAGAACCATATACTACTTTTTAAGCGGCAACCCACCAGACACAATGGGCAGGCCAAGCTATATGTTCCCGCAGGGTAAATCTAAAATGGCAGCCTGCGACATTTCGGCATACGAGCATTTCCACCGCAGCTTGCTAAGGGCAACGCGCGAAAAGACCAACGAAAGATTTTTTTGCATAGCCGATTTTGCCGCAAACTTTATTGATTTAAACGAAAACGATTGCGACATTGAGTTTTCGGACGATATTGTGCAAGAAGACAGAATTGTTCTGGCAAACGCCGAAAAAACTACGTCTATATTTACAATAACAGGCAGAATTAACCGCAAAACTTTTACGCTGATTTATATCTTGCTGTTCCTTATAATAAATTTTAGCGGCGTTGTAATGAATTCGTTTTTTATGATAGGGCTTTACATTGGCTATTTGTTTAATTGGCCGCTATTTGCAATTTCAATAAAGCGGTTGCACGATGCGGGTAAAAGCACGCTTTTTGGCATAGGTATGTTCGGCACAATGGTGCTTTTTAGAATAATAAACATGATGGCGATGTCGGGCAGCATACACCAAATAAGGTTTGCGCTATACGACCTGCTTATATGGCTTGTTTTCTATTTTGTGTATATGACGTTTAAAGAGCAAAAAGGTGCAAACAGATACGGCATTAGGCCGCAAAGGCTAAGCATACTTTAGCTTTTGTTGTAAGATTTTTTTTGTATTACCGAAATATCAAAGTATATGAAGTGCCCCGATACACCAAAGAGCGTTATCTCGCAAATGCTAAACCGCGAACAAGGAGTGGTTTGGCAGCAGGCGTGGAGCGTGTTTTTTGACATATACTATCAGACAATGCACTCTATGGCGGTGAATGTATTTAAATACATCGGCTGGAGTGGAGTGTCGGACGAGGATATTCAAGACATTATTTCGGCGAGCGTAATATCGGTTATAAAAACTTTTGAAGAAGGTAAGTACGAAAAAGGTAAGTACCGCTTTAGGGGATTTTTAAAACAGGTAATAACGCGCAGGGTTATAGACTATATCAGAAACAAAAATAAAAAACGTTCGGTTTCCATTGAGATTATCGATTTGATGGAAGATATGGTAAAACACGAACACGGCGTAGAGCTTTCAAATTCGCCTTTCGACAAGCTAGAGTCGGACGAGGCTGACGAATATAGAAAAAGCGTTATAATGGACGCTTGGGAAAGCGTAAGGATTTCGTGTTCGCCGCAAAGCTGCCTTATTTTTGAACTGAGCCAGCTTGAGGGTAAAAAACCGACCGAAATTGCCGAAATGTTGGGTGTAAGTCGCAATGTTATTGATACATGCGTGCATAGGGTGCTGAAAAAACTTCGGGCAAAGCTCGAAGAGGAAAACTACAGAAAGGAACTTGAAAAATGAGCGACAAACCATTGAACGACGCTGAAATTTTAAAGAGCCTAAAAGACGCATATACTAGTATCGAGAACAGCCGCAACGATATTTTAAAACGCAAGATTCGCCAGCACATAGAGCACGAATTGTCGAAATCTCCCTACGATCAAGAAAGGGTTTCATCTCCCAAAAAGAGCAAATAGTTGCTGTTTGCCAAAAGTTTTTTTATGCATATATCTAGGATATTTGTGTCTTTGCTGGTATGTTTTTTGTTTGCAGGGAATTTGCCAGGTTATTCTCCTACAAGAAGTTATTATAAACGTTCTTCGCGCAATACGCAGGAAGAGGATAAACGCTTAGAGTTGATATACGGCATAAACCGTGTTGAAATGTTGTATAGTGCCCGAAAAAAAGCAGACAAACTTATAAAGTCTGGAAAGGAAAAAATTAAGCAGGGCAATGCCATGCGAAATGCCAGGGACTATAAAAGACGGTTTTGTGCATTTATACAAATTATTGCTGAAAATGGAATATGCAGAATCTATTAGAAAGCATAATTTAAAGCTTTCTAGGTTGGTTCTAAAAGAAATTCAGAGCTCTACAATGCTTGTTAATATAGACGATTGCCGTACAAGATACAAGATTATGCCTGTTACGATAGTAAACAAGGATAAATAAGAATTTAATATACAAAAAGTTAGGTAATTTATATTTTTGCGGAAAATGTGCTTGTTTTCGCAATGGTGTGTTATTGTGTCTTGTGG
>JAXFOH010000013.1:0-16008 GCA_034180465.1 Opitutales bacterium | reverse complement strand
AACCGTCTACATAGCCTATGGCGCAATGGCCAATGCCTTCGTATTCGCCTTCTACGCCTATTTTAGCAAGAAAATCTTTGCTCCATTGACTTTCAAACTCTTCTTTTGCCCTGTGTATCCAGCAGCTGCCCAAGCCCAGTTTGTGTGCTTGCAGCATAAAGTTGCCCATAACAAGCGAGCCGTCGTAAACGCGGTTTGCACAGTCTTTTTTTGCAAGAACAATAAGCATTGCCGGTGCGCCGTAAAATGGGTCGAAACCTTCTGCCCAGCCGCCTATCTTACAATTTATGCGCGAAATCTCGTCTCTAACCGCTTTATTTACAACCTCAACAATAATTGTGTCCTGCGTGTTTTTGCCGCTTGCCGCATATAGCCCCGCCTGAATTATCTTATCCAAATCGGCCTGACTTACGGCATCGGGCTTAAATTTTCTTACGCTTCGACGCGTTTTGATATTTTCAAAAACTTCGTCCATAAAAACATCTCCTTCGGTTAAAATTTTACGGGATAAACACTATGGGCTGCACTCGTTTACCTCAACAAAAAAAATGCGCAAAAGAAAACTCTTTCGCGCATAGGCAAAATTTGGCAAAACCGCTAGTTAAACATTGCCCTAAACACCAACGCCGAAATCAAAACTGCGAATAGCGCGGGAATAAGCCTGAATACCCCCAAAAGAGAAACAAACACCAGAAATGCGGCGAAGTAGTGTATACCGAAAACGGCGTCGTTTAGCCCCAAAAATTGCAACGGCAAAAACCATACGGCAATGCCAACTGCAACGCACAATATAAACGATAATATTTTTTTAGTAGTCTTATTCATATCTTTGTCCTTGTTGTAGAAATGTTAATAAAAATTGCAAAAACCTTCAATATAAACCCAGCACATGCTTTATAAGTTGTAGCGATAACGCGCTACCACTTTATAAAACCGAACTGCTCTAAAATCATTGCGGCAAAAAACACGCCCAACGCAACGCAAAGGCATATCAAAAAGGCGTCTAGCACCCTTGCCGACGGCTTTGTTTTTTCGCTGGCAATTTGCAGCATATAGTTTTTAGAGAAAAGGTATAATGCAGGCACTATGCACAACGCCAAAAAATAGTCTTCTACAATGCCGTATAGATGCGTTTTGGGAACCGCCAAAAGAGACCAGTGCAAAAGCATCATTGCCAATATCAAATTTATATGTTTTTCGAAGCACAATATAAGCCCGACCGAAAACACCGCAACCGAACACGGCATTATGGGCGCGGTTATTTCCGGAAAGCTTCTGCCCAAAAGCTTCGAAACCATAGGGTATATAAAGGGCCCCAAAAGCAAAATCAGAGAAACAATATTTAGAGAAACTTTAATTTCGGGGGCTTTAGAGAATATTTTGCACGCCCAAAGCACCGCCATAAAGCCCCAAAACACGGCAAGAATTTCGCCGTAGCCGCGCGAAGGGCAATACAGCATATAGTATACAACTGCAACCCAAGCGCACACAAATGCCATGTACAGCCTCATTAATGCATGTCTTAAATTTGTCTGCTTGGCGAAAAGCGAAAGCGTTATGGCTGCTCCCGCCGCCACAATAAAAATCTGACACACCCAAGTATCGGCATTATATGCGCCGAGCGTGTGCCAAAACGTTTCTGCTGCGTTATTCATTGTTTAAAAACTATTTTGTTTTGAAATGTTTTTTGTTTGCCGGAGTTGCCGCCGCTTTTTGCCTGGAAAGCGCATGCGACTTGTTTTTGAAAATCAGCGAAGGCAAAGCCGCCCCAGCCACCATAAGGGCAACAACCGTAACCGAAACCGTTGCGTTAAGAAAAAAGCTTTGCATATAGCCCGCGCTTTTTTGCAGATCGTTTAAAGTCTGCAAAAACATTATAAGCGAAAACACCGTTTTATAGGCGTATATGCCCGGTATCATTGGCAACAGGGCGGGTATGTATAAAATCGTGGCGGGCACCCTCATTTGTTTTGCAAGCAGCAAACTAAAAAAGCCTATGGCAAGCGCGCCCAAAAACGACGCCGTTGCAATGTCGCAACCAAAGTGCATTAGCACAAACCTAAGCGAATGGCCTATTGCCGCCAGCGCGGCAATGCGCGAAAACGCGCTAACGGGAGGGTCTGAAATTGCGCCGAAACCCATTGCGGCGACCGCCGCGAAAATGCAGTCTTGTACTATCGCAAAAAGACTCACATTAACGCCCCTTTCGCAATAAGTAGGCTTATAGACAAGCCTATTGCTATGCAAACAACCAAAATGCAGGCTCCTATAAGCCTGCCGCAACCGAACACAGCGTAGCCGTCGAGAATGTCTAAAACCCCGTTTATTAGCAGCACTCCTGGCACCAAAAACAGCACGCTGGCTGCCACGGCAATTTCGGCGGCGCAGTTAAAACAAAGCGCGCCGGACGCGCAAATAGACGCCAGAAACGCCGATATTATAAAAACTATATATTCGTTTACGCCCTTTTTTTGCAGAATTTGTTTTGCGGAAAGGCCCGCAAGCGTAGATGTAAAAACTATTGCCATTGCAAGAAAGTCGCCCCCGAAAAGCCTGCAAAACGAAGCGTTTGCAAAGCCAACCATAAACAGAACAAACAAAGAATCAATTCTCGGCTTTGCCATAATTTTGTCGAAAGCCTCTTTTATTTCGGCAAGCGACATGCGATTGTCTAAAGCCTTCCACGAAAGGCGGCACAAGTCGGCGTTTGTTTCGAACGAGACTGGCCTCGGCGGAATTTTTACAACCTTTGTAAGGCAGATTTTATTTTTTTCGTCTTCTATAGAAATTATTACGTTAGAATAGCCCGTTACCAATTTTATATCCAATCCCAACGCTGCTGCAATGCGCGACGCCGAGCGCATAACTCTCGACACATACGCGCCGCTTGCAAGCAGACTTGCGGCGTATTTAGAAATAAAATCGGCCTCTTCGTATAAGGGCAGTCCCATAAAAGATCCTTTGTATGCGGAAATTTTATGAAAACTGCATTATAAGTTCAATATATAATTTTAGCCTTGTTGATAATGCAAAAAGATTAAACTTTAAATGTATCTTTTACGATTTTTATGAAATTGCCAAGCGGTTTCGAGACTTTCCCGTTCTTCCAAACGCCCACATAGCGAACATCTACATTCAAGTCTAAAACGGGCTTTAAAACAACGCCCTTATAGGTGTTTTGCATTTTAAGAAGCTCGGGTACAAACGAAATTAAATTCGAGTTCGGCAAAGACCTCAATATTGCGTCGAAATTGTATATTTCCTCTACAACGTTCGGCGAAAGTATGCCCGCCCTGCGCATGGCAACGTCTATAATCTGGCAAAAAAACGGAGACTCCTCGCGGGGCAGCATAACAAACTTTTCGTTCTTTAAGTCCGCCAATTTTAGCGAGCGCGCCTTTGCAAGCCTGTGCGTTTCGGGCACTGCAAGCAAAATCTTTTCGTGCCCTATTTCAACATATTGCGTGCCCAAGGTTGCCGGGTTTACAACCCTTATTATGCCGAAATCCAAAATCGAATTTTCCACACACCCTAAAATATTTGCCGAAGAATGCTTGCTTAGCTTTAAAAACACGTTTGGCCACTGGCGGCGCATTTTGTTCAACGCTTCAAAAAACTTTGCCGAGCTAAAAAACGATGGAATTATGCTTATTGAAAGCGAGCCGCCGTCGCCCTTCGACGCCTGCAAGGCCCTGCGCTTGGCCGAGTCTACATTCGAGATAATCTGGGTTGCGTCTTCGCAAAAAACGCGGCCGGCTTCTGTAAGGGTAAGCTTCCATTTGTTGCTGCGGTCGAAAAGCGTGCAACCCATTTCGGCTTCAAGCTGTTTTATTTGCTGGCTTAATGCCGATTGCGCAATGCCAAGCTCGTCGGCCGCTCGCGAAAAGTGCAAAGTTTCGGCCGCCTTTAAAAAATATCTTATGTGTCGTAGCTCCATATAGCAGGGTTTCTATTACGCTGGAACTCTGCAAAATATGGCGGCTACACGCAAGCCAAAACAAAACGGGCAAAAAAAAGGCCTCCTAAAATCAGGGGAGGCCGAAACTAACACATATAAACCATAAAAAAATTAGCGAGCCGACAAACACTAAAGTTCGTCGCGCTTTTCGGCAATAAGCGTGTGCGTTTTGTCGCACAAAACCAA
Organism: Opitutales bacterium; assembly: GCA_034180465.1. GTDB lineage: Bacteria > Verrucomicrobiota > Verrucomicrobiia > Opitutales > Intestinicryptomonadaceae > CAKUIA01. The sequence continues at coordinate 11,864 of JAXFOH010000013.1, read as the reverse complement.
ATTGCCGTTTGTGTCGAACTTAATGGGTGCGGTAAAATCGCTTTCGTCCGACAGGGGGTGTATAATCTCCACATTATTCCAAGGCACAATGCGCTCGGCAATTGCACCCGAGAAAATTTGGTTTTTCATACCGTCTACAATTCTGCCAAAATGAAATGTCTTGCCCATAATTGCCATGTAGTTTTGATTTTCCTCCAAAACGCGGCCTATAACTATGTGCGTGTGCGCGCCTTGATAACTCTTTTTGCAGCGCAATTTTACCATTTTCGATTTTAGATATTCTTGCATATTTGTATTTTTGTTATTCGCATAATAGTAGACCGTTTTTGTTAGAGTTTTATTAGACAAAAAACAGCTTTTGGTTAGTTTTATAAAATCGCGCAAAAAATTTGCCTGCAAAAATGTATATGTCTGCAAATTTGGCGAACATACATACAAATTTGTTGCATAGCACACTATTGTTTTTGTTGCAAAAAGAGCCACCAATTCCGTCAAAAGGCGTATTAAGCTAATATACAATAAATTGCGCAATTCTAAAAAAGTTGGCACGCATTATGCTACACAAAAAAGCATAGTCAAAGAATTCTCTTTGCCTAAAACAAACAGGTAAAAACAAATGAATATAAAGAATGCGTTTACTGCCGCTTTGATATGCGGCGCATTATCCACCGCTTTTGCCGACGATGCGGCGAAAGCTTCGCCCGCCGCAACTGTTGCCGAAAGCGTTGCATCTCTTGCAGGCAATTCGACCGCAAGTGGCATAATCGAAAAACTTTCGGCATCGGCAATGGTTGGTTACGAATCTGAATATATATTTAGAGGCAAACAGCTTGCAGGCCATGTAATTTCGCCCGAAGTTGATTTAAGCTACGACATTGGCGCGGGCTTTGGCGCATATGTTGGTTGGTGGGGCTGCTACACAACCGACAATTCAAATTACTCGGGCAATTACGAGGAAAACGATATTTACTGCGGAGTTACCTATTCTATAGAAAACCTTACAGTAGATTTTGGCTATGCCGCCTATACCTACCCAATTGATGGCTGGCAAAACGAACATGAGCTAAAGCTTGCTTTAAGTTACGACACTTCGGAACTTTTGGGCGACTTTGCAATTTGCCCGTACGTTGCAGGCTATTACAACTTTACATATTCTGGCACCACAATAGAAGCCGGCTTAAGCTATTCTGCCCCCGTAACAAAATGGCTTATCGGCGAAGAATGGGGCACGCTTGACATCGCCTGCTTTGGCGGCTATGCCGACTATATGGCCGGCGGCTTGGCCGACGACTGCGGCTACGGCTATGCGGGAGCAAAAATAGATGCCGTTGTAAAGATTACCGACTTTTGGGCGGTTTCGGCGGGCATAAGATATGCCGCAAATAGCGACGGCAAAGGCGAAGGCAAAGACAGCCTGCTTTGGTACGGCGTTTCCACAACTTTCGGATTTTAACAATCGCACATCGTAGTCTGATAAAATCAAAGTATGGTAAAAAAGACCGCCCTCTGCTTGGGGGCGGTCTCCTTATTTTTTCGCATTAAGACAACTTATTTAGCGCACTGTTTTTGTGCGGGGCATTGCCCTTGGCAATTTGCGGGCTTTGCACAAGCGCTTGCAGCCTTTTGACATTCGGTTGCGCAAGTGTTCATATCGCAGCCGCACTTGCAGCCCTTTACGCACGGTTTGCAGGCGCATTTTTTTGCACACTGCTTTTGCATATTGCAACCGCATTTGCAGCCCTTTACACACGGGCTGCACTGACATTTTGCAACGCAAACTGCAACGGCGCATTCGCTGCTCTTTGCGCATTCGTTAGTTTTGCAAACGCTAGAGCACGCGCTTGCAAAAACGGATACAACCGCAACAACAGTAAGTGTTGCCAACTTTTTTAACAATTTAGCTTTCATAATAAAATTAGATTTGCCTAACAATAAAGCCCCACCCGACTCTTTTTCAAGCAAATTTTGAAAAAAGAAATTTAAAATCTTTCAAATTTTCTGCCATAGTCTATGCGTTCAGGCATAAACATTTTGTTGTAGGTTTCCATAAAATAGTCGTCGGTCATTGCCGAAATAAAATCGGCTACAATGCGTTCGGGGGCGTTGGTGTTTAAATATGCCTCGCTAGACTGGCTAATAAATGCCTCGAATATTATCGACTGCGTGTTCTTTTCGTTTAAATCTTTAACAAATTTTTTAAACATTGCCTTTAGCATTGGAATAAATCTCGAAACTTGAGCGGTTATAAGCGGGTGGTAATATATGTTTTCTACGCTGAATTTTTTAAGCTGCAGCACCGCCGAAAAAACCCTGTCTGAAAACCTTATTGCTTTGCCGTCGTAGCTATTGTTCATAACGTCTATGCAAAGCGAATTTACTATGTCGGAATTTTGCGCGCCCAAAATAGAAACTGCGTTTTGCGGCAGCTGCTCGCGTTTTATAAGCCCAAGCCTTATAGCGTCGTCTATGTCTCGCCCCAAATAGGCAATCGTGTCGGACACCCTTACAATGCATCCTTCCAGCGTGGACGGAAACACCGATTTTTCGTAGCCCACCTTGCGCGGAAGCGTAAGGCATTTTTCGGTATCGTAGTCCAGCCTTTCAAAGTCCAGATTTTTAGGGTTAAATTTTATTTGGTTGCTTAACATTTCGCCGTTGTGCCCCAAAATACCGTCTAAAACCTCCAGCGTTAAATTTAGGCCCTTTCGGCGTTTTTCTATCTTGTCGAGCACTCTTACCGATTGCGCGCTGTGCAAAAAGCTTCCCTTTTTACATTTCTCCATACAAGCCGCCAACGCGCTTTCGCCGGGGTGGCCAAACGGGGTGTGTCCAATATCGTGCGCAAGCGAAATTGCTTCGGTCAAGTCTTCGTTGGCGTTTAAAAAACGGGCTATTGTTCTGGCAATTTTCGACACAAGCTGAACGTGCAAAGCCCTTCGGGTTATATGGTCGTTGCCAACCTGAAAAAACACCTGCGTTTTACCCAAATAGCGAGAATATGCCATAGAATGTATAATGCGGTCGGCATCGTGGGCAAAAGCCATTCTTAGATTTCTGGCGTCCGAAATCCTCTCGGGACGGCGTCTTGTTGCCTGCGACGACTTTCGGGCGTTTATCCTCAACCCGTTCTCGCGCTCAATATTGCGCGAAATTATTTCGTTTGTAAATCTTGTGTTCGGTTTTGCCATAAGTTTTATCCATAAAATGCATGGCGGCTTGCCAAATCAATTATAAATTTTGCCCTTTTTAAAATTATGCGCAAAAAGCGGCTCTCTCATTATAAAAATTTTTGGAAAATATATTTTTTTGAAACGAAGCGCAAATTTTCTTGTTTAACCAATTGTTTAAAAATAGAACAAATTTCGAACAAAGGGAAAGTATGAATGGAAAATTTTTAAAGACTCTTGTCATAAGCTTGTTGGTTTTGCCTGTTTTAACATTTGCCCAACCTAGACCCCCCGCTCCCAGACCGCGGCCGCCGGCACCAAGACCCGTTCCGCCACCGCCGCCCCCAAGGTTTCACTACCCAAGGCCTCCGCGCGGAGAGTGGTTCGCCATAGGCGGAATTTCGTATATGTTCGGCTCTGCCATAAGGGCATACGAAAGACCCACAACAACAGTTATATACACCCAATGCACCCCTCAAACCGTTGTGTATGCACAGCCTGCGCCGCAAACAGTCATAATCCAGCAGCCAACAGTGCAAACCACAGTTAGCCGCGCCTCTTTAAAGGCCGAAATTGCCGCTCTTTTAAACGAACAGCTAAAAGGCATCCCCTGCTCTGTTCAGGTAGAAGACTTTTTTCTTTCGTCTGGCAACTACGGGGCAAGTATTACGGTTGTTTGCGCGATAAACGGAACAAACTATTCGATTACCGCAAGCGCGCTGCAATCTGGCTACGAAAACCTTAAAAATAAGATTGTAGCCGACGTTGTCTCGGCGGTAAACAAGGCAAATTCAAAAGCCCAGCCCGACAGTGTAAAGATTCAGCAAATTCCCTAGGGCGCAAAATTTTTCAAAAGCGCATTGACAACCCCTCAAATGCGCTTTTTTTGAAGCTTGTACTTTTCGATTTTTCATTCTAAATTAGACCGCGATATTTACATACTATTATGATGAATTGGAAAAAAAGCATTGCTTTGTGCGCAACTCTTTTTGCGTGTATTTGCTCTTTTGCCGCGGCAAAAGAACTTAGCCCCGTAAAATACGTCTTTCTGTTTATTGGCGACGGAATGTCCATTCCCCAAAGAATGATGACCGACGAATTTTTGCATATGAATAATATGGACGGCTTGGCAATAAACAAGCTGCCCAACAACGCAATCACATATACGCGCGCGGCAAATTCGTTTATTACCGACTCGGCGGCAAGCGGAACGGCAATTGCTTGCGGCGAAAAGACAAACAACGGAGCCTTGGGCATAAACGCCGAAGGCAAAAGGCTGCAGTCTATCGCTGAAGTTGCGAAAGCAAACGGCAAAAAGGTTGGCATTATAACAAGCGTAACAATTAACCACGCAACGCCTGCCGCCTTTTACGCGCACAACGACAGCCGCTCGAACTACTACAAAATTGCGATTGATATGATAAACAGCAATTTCGACTTTTTCGGCGGCGGCGGCATTGGCGACGCCGACAAAAAAGAGTCGAGCCAATATAATGGCGACGCCTATAAACTTGCCGAACAAAAAGGCTATAGCGTATATTTCGGCAAAGACGCCCTTAAAAACGTAAAAAAGGGCTGTGGCAAAACAATGGCTTTTGCCGGAAAGGGAGCCTTGCTCTACGCCATAGACGACCGAAGCGGCCCCAGAATTGCCGACTTTACGGAAAAGGCGATAGAAATTTTAGACAATCCCAAGGGCTTTTTTGTTATGGTAGAAGGCGGCAAGATAGACTGGATGTGCCATGCAAACGATGCCGCAACGGTGATAAAAGAGGTGCTAGACTTCGACAAGGCCGTAAAAGTTGCGTTGGAATTTCAAAAAAAGCACCCGAACGAAACTTTGATTGTAGTTACCGGCGACCACGAAACGGGCGGCCTTACGCTGGGCTTTGCAGGCACGGGCTATAAGTCGTACATAAATCTTTTGGAATGCCAAAAAAACTCGCGCGACATTATCGCAAAAGCGATAAAAAAGCATATGAAAAACCCGTCGCTTGCTTTCGACGACTTAAAGTCCGACATTTTAAAATTCTTTTCGTTTAAGTTTGAAGGCGACTTAAAAAATGACCGCACGGTTTTGACAAAAGACGAAATTGCCAAGCTTAAGGCAAGCTTCGACAAAAATCTTAAAGGACAAAAACCCGATACAAAAAGGGCCGAAAACTTTACAAACGCGCTTATTACCGTTTTAAACAACAAGGCGGCGGTTGCTTGGACATCGAACGCGCATACGGCATTGCCCGTAAGCACAACCGCAATAGGCGCGCAAAGCGATGCCTTTAATGGCACCATAGACAACACCGACATAGCAAAAATGCTAAAGCAGACGGTTAAATAGCCAATGCAAAACCCGCGCGATTTGTTCGTTAAAGACCTTATAACGGTTCTCGTTTTCGCCGCCGCATGCATGGCGGCCCTCTTTATAAAGCCCTACAACCAAATAGGGCTTTGCGAGGGCAGCAAAGAAAAGGCCGTTGTTTTACAAACCGACAATTCAAACGTATTTACCACGGGCGTTGTAAAGCGCGGCGAGCAATCGCTTAAAATAAAAATCCTAAGCGGCAAACATTCAGGGCAAATATTTAACGGCGCAAATATCTTAAGGGCGCAAATGGATTTGGACAAGATGTTCGAGGTAAACGACACCGTTTTGGCCGCCGTTCCCGAAAACGCCTCGCCCGAAAAAGACACCATAAATGTTCAGGATTTTTACCGCACAAACCAAATGGTGCTGCTTTTTGGGCTTTTTGCGCTTTTGCTGATTGCCTTTGCGGGAATGACGGGGCTAAAGGCCTTGGTTTCCTTCGTGTTTTCGTGCGTGGTAATTTGGAAAATTGTAATCCCGCTTTGCCTGGACGGCGCAAATCCCATATGGGTTTGCATGGCGGCGGTTTTCATACTTTCGGCTGCCATAATATTTTTGGTGGCGGGCTTTACAAGAAAGGGAGCCACCTCTTTTTTGGGGACAATGCTAGGCGTTTTTGCAAGCTGCATTACCGCGTATTTTTTCTCGAAGCTATTCAAGATAAACGGTGCCGTTATGCCATATTCGCAGGCGTTGCTATATTCGGGCTTTGAAGATTTAAATTTGGCCGACATTTATATAGGCGCAATATTTTTGTCATCGTCGGGGGCGGTTATGGATTTAAGCACCGATGTTGCCGCCGGCATGCGCGAACTGGTAAGGCGAAACCCGCAAATAGTCAGAACCAAGCTTTTGGCTTCGGGGCTTAACATTGGCAGGCTTGTTGTGGGAACAATGTCTACAACCTTGCTGCTTGCCTATTCGGGCGGATACATAACCCTTATGATGACTTTTGCAGCCCAGGGCGTTTCGCCCGTAGACTTTTTAAACAATCCCTACGTTGCAAGCGAGGCGGTAAAAACTTTGGTCGGGTCTTTCGGGCTTGTTTTGGTTGCCCCCTTTACGGCGTTGGTTGGGGCCTTCATTCTAAAACCCAAGCTTTAGCCCTTGACGAACCCGATTAAATAGGAAAGTCTTTAACATATCGATACACGCTTAACCTACTACAATGTTCAAAAATAAAACCTTACTTATAACAGGCGGCACGGGCTCTTTCGGCAACGCCGTTCTAAAAAGAATGTTAAACTCCGACTTCGGCGAAATACGCATTTTCAGCCGCGACGAAAAAAAGCAGGACGACATGCGCCACGCCTTGCAAAACCCCAAAGTTAAGTTTTATATAGGCGATGTACGCGACCGCCAAAGCGTAGACAACGCAATGGACGGAGTAGACTACATATTTTCGGCAGCTGCGTTAAAGCAGGTGCCAAGCTGCGAATTTTTCCCAATGCAGGCGCTAAGAACAAACGTCATAGGCACCGACAATGTCTTGGATTCGGCAATAGCGCACGGGGTAAAAAATGTTGTTGTGCTTTCGACCGACAAGGCGGCCTACCCCATAAACGCAATGGGAATTTCGAAGGCCATGATGGAAAAGGTTGCCATTGCAAAGGGCAGAGCTTTGGGCGAAAATGCAAAAACAACAATTTCGTGCACAAGGTACGGCAATGTTATGGCGTCGCGCGGGTCGGTAATTCCGCTTTGGATAGACCAAATTAAGCGCAAAGCCCCCATAACCCTTACAAACCCGAAAATGACACGCTTTATGATGACGCTTGAAGACGCGGTAGACCTTGTTATTTTCGCGTTTGAACATGCCCAAAACGGAGACTTGTTTGTGCAAAAAGCCCCTTCGGCTACGCTCGATGTTTTAGCACAGGCTTTAAAGGAACTTTACAACTCGAACAGCCCCGTAAACATTATAGGCACGCGCCACGGCGAAAAACTTTACGAAACTTTGGTAACGCAAGAGGAAATGGCAAAAGCCGTAGATATGGGAAACTACTACAGAATTCCCTGCGACACGCGCGATTTAAACTACGACAAATATTTCACCGAAGGCTCCGAAAAAATCAACGAAGTTGAAACCTATAATTCCGAAAACACCGAGCTTTTAAGCGTAGACGAAATGAAAAAACTTTTGCTTAAGCTTGATATGGTAAGAAACGACGTTTGCGCAAAATGAGCCAACCCGAACTTATAGACGGCGAAATTTTTACCGACGAAAGGGGAAGCGTTTCGGCGTTAAATTCGTTTGTTTTAGGAGAGCAAAAAAGGCTTTATGTTATAGACCAAAACCCGAATGTAACAAGGAATTGGAACGGGCATAAATACGAGAAAAAGTGGTTCTTTTGCCTTTCGGGCGAGGCAAAAATTGGTCTTGTTAAGGTAGATAACTGGCAAAGCCCGTCTAAAGACTTGCCGGTTTTAAGCTATTTGCTAAGCGGCAAAAAAAGCCAGATTTTATGCGTTCCCAAAGGATATGCAAACTGCATAAAAACCGAAGGCGAACACGCGCAAATTTTGGTGCTTTCAGAAAAGACATTAAACGAGACCTTAGGCGAACAAATAAAGTATCCGCCGCAAACTTGGACTATATAAAAATGCAAAAAATAAAAGTAGGCATTACGGGACAAAACGGGTTTATAGGCGGCTGGCTATACAACCTTTTGGGAACAATGCCCGAACGCTTCGAGCGCGTTGAGTTTTCTCGCGAATATTTTTTAAACCCGACCCAGCTTGAAGATTTTGCAAAAAAATGCGACTGCATTGTGCACTTGGCGGGAATCAACCGCTGCCAGAATATGCAGGAATTGTACGATAAAAACATATCGCTCGCAAGAAGCCTTATAGACGCCGCAAAAAAAGCGAACGACAATTTGCACATAATTTTTTCGGGCTCTACGCAGGAGGCAAAAGACAACCTTTACGGCCAAAGCAAAGCCGCCTGCCGCAAAATGTTTTGCGACTGGGCTGCCGAATGCGAAAAACGCGCATTTACCGGCTGCATAATACCCAATGTGTTCGGCCCCTTTTGCAGGCCAAACTACAATTCGGTTGTTGCAACCTTTTGCCACAAGCTTACGCATAACGAAACGCCCGAAATAAAAACCGACGCCGAGCTGCCGCTTATATATGTGGGAAACTTGTGCAAAGAAATTATAAAGCACATAGAAAACCGCACAAACAACGGCTGCCTTGCAATACAGGCAAACGCGCATTTAAAAGTCTCGCAGCTGCTAGATATTTTTGAGGGCTTTAAAAGCCAATATCTGCAAAACGGAATTTTTCCAGACTTAAGCGATAGCTTTTCGGTTAAGCTTTTTAACACTTTCCGCTCGTACATAGAACCCGAAAAATTCTTTCCATTTGCGCTTAAATGCAATAGCGACAACCGCGGGGTTTTTGTGGAAACCGTAAAACAAAACGGAGGCTGCGGCCAATTTTCATTTTCTACAACGGCGGCAAACATAACGCGCGGCAACCACTACCATACGCGAAAAATAGAGCGTTTTGCGGTTATAAAAGGCAGGGCAAAAATAGAGCTTCGCCGCATAGGTAGCAACAAAACGCATTCTTTTGTTTTAGACGGCAAAACCCCGTCTTTTGTTGATATGCCGGTTTGGTATACGCACAACATAACAAACATAGGCACCGAGGAGCTTTACACCTTGTTTTGGATAAACGAATTTTTCGACACTACCGACCCCGACACATTCTTTGAAAAGGTTTAAGAAATGAAATCTAATTTAAAAGTTTTAACCATTGTTGGAACGCGCCCCGAAATAATAAGACTTTCGGCAGTAATGAAGCTGCTAGACAAGCACCTAAACCACAAGCTTGTGCACACGGGGCAAAACTACGACTACGAACTTAACCGCATATTCTTTGAAGAGCTTGGCTTGCGCGACCCCGACTACTACCTTTCGGTAGACACGTCGTCGCTAGGGCACGTTCTGGGCGAAACCCTTACAAAAATCGAAAAAGTTTTTGTAGACGAAAAGCCCGACGCCGTGCTTATTTTGGGCGACACAAACGCCGCCATTGCTGGCATTATGGCAAAGAGAATGCAAATTCCCATCTACCATATGGAGGCAGGCAACCGCTCGTTCGACTTTAACGTTCCCGAAGAAATAAACCGCCGCATTATAGACCATATTGCGGATTTCAATTTGGTATATACCGAAAATTCGCGCCGCCACCTTTTGTCCGAAGGGTTGCCGCACCGCTGCGTTTACCTTACGGGCTCGCCAATGTTCGAAGTTTTAAACGACAATATGCAAAAGATTAAAAGCTCGAACATTCTCGAAAAGCTTGGGCTTAAAAAGAGCGGTTATTTTATTGTAAGCTGCCACAGACAAGAGAATGTGGATTTGCCCGAAAATCTGCATAAAATTATAGATATTTTAAACGCCGTTGCGCAAAAATACGATATGCCCGTTATAGTTTCGGCGCACCCGCGCACGCGCAAGCGCATAGAAGCCCTTGAAAACGCCGTTATAGACAAGCGCGTGCAGTGGCTTAAACCTTTCGGGTTTTTCGACTACAACGCACTGCAAATGAACGCAAAATGCGCGATTTCCGACTCGGGCACAATAAGCGAGGAATCTAGCATGCTAAACTTTCCGGCAATAACAATAAGGCAGGCTTTGGAACGCCCCGAAGCAATGGACGCCGGCACAATAGTGCTTACCGGGCTAGACAAGCAAACGGTTTTAGACAGCATTGAGCTTGTTATAGACGAATTTGCCCAAAACGGCGGCTACAAAAAAATATGCCCCGACTACACCGTGCAAAACACTTCGTGGCGCGTGCTAAAGCTTATTATGGGCACGGCAAAACTGGCAGCACGCTGGTACGGCATAGACAAAAAATAGCGCGCATAACAGCCAAAGCAAACGACAAAAAACCGCCGAGTTAAACGGCGGTTTTTGTTTGTTTTCTATGTCGGCAAAAAAGCTTTTCTCTAAATTCTTATTGTGCCTTTTTCAAGCTCGTCCAAAAAGTTTTTGTAGGTTGCCTTAACGCCCGAGCGTATATCGTATTTTGGCTTCCACCCCAAAGAGCGCAACAATGTTGTGTCGCACAGCTTGCGCGGCGTGCCGTCGGGCTTGGTTGTGTCGTGCACAATCTTGCCTTTAAAGCCGACGGCATCGGCAACAATTTCGGCAAGCTCGCCAATAGAAACCTCTTCGTTGCTGCCCAAGTTTACCAAGTCGGGCGGGTTGTCTATTTCAAGCAAATGCACGCATGCGCAAGCCAAGTCGTCCACATGCAAAAATTCGCGCAGAGGCTTGCCTGTGCCCCATAAAACAACCTCTTTGTCGCCCCTCTTTGCAGCTTCGTGAAAGCGGCGTATTAAGGCGGGCAAAACGTGCGAATTCTTTTCGTGATAGTTGTCGCCGGGGCCGTAAAGGTTGGTGGGCATTGCGCTGTGGTAGCAAAGCCCGTATTGCTTTCGGAAAAATTCGCAAAGCTTTAGCCCAGCAATTTTGGCTATTGCATAGGCTTCGTTTGTCTTTTCAAGCTCGCTTGTAAGCAGTGCGCTTTCGGGGATGGGCTGGGGTGCCATTCGAGGATATATGCAAGTGCTCCCCAAATAAAGCAGGCGTTTAACGCCCGCCTTTTTTGCCGCGCGTATTGTGTTTAGCGCAATTGCCAAATTTATTTCTATAAATTCGGCAGGATACGTTGCGTTTGCATAAATGCCGCCTACTTTTGCCGCCGCAATAACGGCAACATCGGGCTTTTCGGCAAGGAAAAACTCTTCCGTTTTTTGCTGGTCGGTTAAATCAAGGTCTTTGTGCGACCTAAGCGCAAAGTTGCCGTAGCCGCTGTTTTTTAAAGCCCTTAAAATTGCGCCGCCAACCATTCCGTTGTGGCCTGCAATAAAAATCTTATCGCTTTTTTCCATCTATTTTAATTTCGCTTCGGTTTGCGCCAGTCTAAAGTCGCTGTCGGTCATAATTTCAACAAGCTTCTTAAAGGTTGTTTGGGGCGCCCAACCAAGCTCTTTTTTGGCCTTTGCGGGGTCTCCCAATAAAAAGTCTACTTCGGTGGGTCTATAATATTTGGGCGAAACTTCTACAACAACCTTGCCAGTTTGCCTGCATATGCCCTTTTCGTTTTCGGCAGAGCCCTGCCAGTCTATATCCATACCTAAACGCGCAAATGCCAACTGCACAAATTCCCTTACCGTGTGTGTTTCGTGTGTAGCCAAAACATATTCCGACGGCTTTTCGGCCTGAAGTATGCGCCACATACCCTCTACATATTCGGGAGCATAGCCCCAGTCGCGCTTGGAGTCCATATTGCCCAAAACAAGTTTGTCC
>JAXFOH010000136.1:0-7098 GCA_034180465.1 Opitutales bacterium | reverse complement strand
AGGAGTGTTTACGTCGGTTCCTAAATCGTGGTGGGTAAGCGAAACTTTGTCGTGAAAAAACGCCCCCGTTAGGTTGCCCAATGTAAAGCTGTCTTTGGGGAAAGTGTCCCAAATGCACTTATACCATTTGCCCTGCTGCATAAACGAAAACGACATTCCGCAAAACTGAATTTCGCCGTCGCAAATGCCCCACCAACCGTCTTCGGTAGACAAATACGCCTTTTTGGAATCGCGCATTACGGTAGAGACAAAGCCCTCGGAATATGCACTTGGGCTTGGAGACGCCTTGTTGTAGTCGTACCTAAAAGCCCTTGCCCCGCTTTGGTCTTGGAACACTATGTCGCTTTTATAGTCTACCAAAGATTCCTTAAGGAGTTTGTCGTTTGCGTCTCTTACGTCTTTATGCCACATACAGGTTGTCCAGCCTTCGGCGCTTCCGTATTTTTCAAAAATTTCCTTTCCGTTTTCGTCTAGCGAAAGCGCGCCGCGCCCCTTTGCCTCGAAGGTTGGGCCTTTGGGAGAGTCGCACCACCAAGAATTGTTGGTATACGGCATATACATATGCCCTTTAGATTTGCAAAAGTCGATAAACGCCAAATATTCTTCGTTTGTTGCGTACGACGCCCTTGGCGGATAGTGGTCGGGATACTGTTTGTCGAAGCCGCCCCTTAGATAACCCGAAACGTGAACTACCATTGGAAAATCTAAAGCCGCCACAGTCTGCATAGCGTCTTTTGCGCTCGAATCGTTCACTTTCATCATAACCGATTTTTTGAACTTTTCAAAAAACGCCTTGGTCATTTTTTGCTCTAGAGTTTTTAAAACCTTGTTGTCGGCGCAAAAACTTTTTGCGCTTTCTATTTCGCTTTTTCCGAAAAGTATTTTTACTGAGGGTGCCTTAAAAGTTTCGCCCTTGTTTACGTAGGCTAAAAAAGGCCTGTCTACATAGCCGCCATTCTCGTTGCCGCCAAAAGAAAATTCCGAAGGAGTAAATATTTTTGCCTTGTCGTTTAAGCCTTCAAATGGCTGCCAAGTTATGGGCTGCACCGAATATAAAGCAAGATTTCTACCCAACATATTAAAATGCAAAAAGTCGGCTATAGCCGAAGGAACGCGGGTTTTAACCGAAAAGTATTTTTTTGGCTCCATTTGGCGCATAAAGCTAAAGCCGCCAGTTTCAAACCAATATCCGCCGTTTTCGGCAAACTCCCTTAGCGGTTCAACCAAGTCCATAAGCGTGCCGTCGGGCATTGGCAAACAACATTCCTGCAGGGGGTTTATTATTGCGGCAACATCGTCGGCCTCCAAAGCCTGTTGCAGCTGGTTTGCGTTTCTTATAACGCAAAAGTTTTTCACATTGCCGAAAGCCGCAACATATTCGGAGGGTCTCGGATTATCCCACTGGTTTGTGTTGCAGTCTATAACGCAAATTTTATTGCGCTTTGTCTTAGACAAAAGCTTTGCCGAGTGCAGTGCCATTGCCTTTACATATTCCACCTGCGACTCGTCCTTTAAAAACCAGCCTCCTATTCTGAAAATTGCGCCTTCGCCTATTTTTTTGCCGCCAATGAACACTCCGTTTTTAGAGTTGGCAATTACAATGTCGGCAGAGTTTTTGCCGAATGTTCGGGTAGGAATTTTCTCGGTTTTTACAAGCTCTTTGCAAAGTTTTTCGCCAAGCCATTCTGCGGCGTCTTTACCCAAAGTTATGGGGCTTTGCTCCCTATAGGGCTCATAGCTTTTCATAGAAGCGCCGAATATTTTTTTGTAAACGCCCATTCCGTAGTTTTTGCCCCGCACCCAAAATATATTTTTGCTAGACATTGTTTTGGGCATAAAAAAGTTTTTGTTAAAAACCAGCCCCGAATTGCGCGGGTAGTTAAACTCGGCCGAAAGCGACACCAAATTTTGCGGCTTAAACGTAAATTGCGACGGAATTGCAAACTCCAATAAATCCGCCGTCTTGGGCGTATAGCGACTTTCTATCTCAATAAAATCGTCGCCGTCTTTTACTAAAACCAAAACTTCTATTTCTTGGCTTTGGTAGTTTAAACTTAGCCTTTCGTTTTCTATTTTGCCTATAAATTTGGCGTTTTTTGAAACTGCTTGGCTTTTATCGGCAAACTTTGCCGCCCACAAATTGCCGCTAAAATCAAGCTCTAGGTTTTTGCCCAAGCCTTCTATTTTTGTTATTGCCCCGTTGGCTTTGCTAAATTCTACAGTATAGTTTTTGCCCGAAACTAAAAACGCGTTTTCGGTTTCGGATATTTTTGCCGAAACAACTTGGCAAAACGTAAATGCTACCGCCAATACCGCAAATCTAATAAATCTCATTTTCATTCGCAAAAAACTAGTATAACGCAAAATTCTTTGCAAACAAAAAGATGCCTTAAACGCGCGCAAAATGCGCAAAATAAAAAGCCTACATACGCTCGTATTTGTCGCCAACGGTGCGATTTAAAAACTTTTTAATCTCAAGCATAGAAAGGCACACCGCAATTTTTGCGGGCGGCATTTCGCATTTAAGCGAAATTTCGTTTGCCGAAAGTTTTGCCCCGTCTTTAAAAAATTCAAACACAAATTTTTCGTCGCCGTCTAGCGAGCCTAACTTTAGTTCCGAAATTTTCGGCGTCGGCAAATTTAACTCGCGTTGCACGGTGCAAACATTTTTGGGCGCATCCACCCTGCCGCAAAACCTAAGCTGCTCGATAACGTCTCTTGCACTTGTTGCAAGCAAAGCGCCGTCTTTTATAAGCGCGTGGCACCCCGCCGAGCTTTCGCTATCTATGCGGCCTGGAACCGCAAAAACGTCTTTGCCCTGCTCGGTCGCAATAGAAGCGGTAATCATACTTCCGCCCTTTTGCCCCGATTCTATAACAACAACCGCAAGCGACAACCCCGCAACTATTCTGTTTCGCATGGGGAAAGATGCCCTGTCGGCTCTTTGCCCCAATTTAAATTCCGAAACAACCGCGCCTTTTTGGGAAATGTCTTCGTATAATTTTGAATTTTCGGGCGGGTATACAATGTCGGCCCCGTTGCCCAAAACAGCAATTGTTTTGCCGTTTGCCTCCAAGGCTCCCATGTGCGCGTACGAATCTATCCCCCGCGCCATTCCGCTAACAACGCAAAAGCCAGCTTCGGCAAAATCTCGCGCAAATGCCCTTGCACACATTTGCCCGTAAACCGAGCAAAAGCGCGTGCCTACAATGGCTATACAGGGCATATTCAATATATCTGCATTGCCCCTAACATATAGTCCAACCGGCATTGAATCGAATGGGCGTAAACTTTGCGGGTATTTTTCGTTTTCAACGCCAACATATTCGATTTTTAATTTTGCCATTCTTTCCAGATAGGTTTTGTCTATAAGATTTGCGCTTGCCAAAATGCTATCGGCGCACTTTTGGCGCATTCTTTCGACCTGCATAAGCTCGCTTTTAGAAGCCGAAAAAATATTTTCTACCGAGCCGAATTTTTCCAGCAGCCTTGCCGCCATTTTTGTCCCTACTTCGGGCACCGCCGACAACCGCATATATTGAAAATCGCTATCGTTCATCTTTTAATGTATTGCAGAATTTCGGAGGCTATTATTGCGTTTTCGCCGCATTTTTTTGCGGCTTTGCTTGCCGCTTTGCCCAAAATGGAATATGCCGCCAATGCCGATTCTTGCAGCGACAAATTAAATTCTTTGTTTGCAATTAGCGAAGCTGCAATTCCGGCCAGCATATCGCCCGTAGACCCTCTTGCAAGGGCTGGAGTGCCCTCGGCATTAACGACAATGTTTTTGCCGTTGCAAACCCTAACAAAACGCCCCTTAAGCATAACGGTTGCGTTATATTGTTTTGCAAGCCGCATTAAACTTGCGTCGGAACAGTCTTTAGCCAAGCGTAAAAATTCGCCGTTGTGCGGGCAAATTAAAACCTGCCTATTTGCGTCTTTGCACGCCTGCAAACATTCGGGGCAAATTGCGTCGGCGTCTAAAACAACGGGGCAGTTAAAGGTTTTTATCAGTTCCACAAAAAGAGTTCTTGTTTCGAGAGTTTTGCCCGCTCCCGAACCCAGCAAAAGCGCGGTAGATTTTCCCGCATATTTTGCAATGTCTTTTAAGCCCTCCAATGCCAAAAAGCCGTTCTCGCAAACGGGGCAAGGCGTCCACATAGCCGAGGGCTCTTCAACGGCGAAGGCAATATCCAACCCTTCTGGCACGCACACGCGCAAAAGCCCTATTCCGCTTTTTAGCGCACCCTTTGCGTTAAGCAAAACGGCACCCTTGTATTCGCACGAGCCTCCAACTACAGTCAAAAATCCGTAGCTGCGTTTGTCGGTGTCGCTGCGCCTTAACTTTTTAAAGAAGTGCAAACTTTGCTTTGCGTTGTAGATATATTTGCCGCCTTCCTCTTTTTTGCCGTCAAAGAAGCCTATGTCTACATATCTTATACGCCCCGTATATTTTGCGTTAAAATCATAAAAAAGCGGCGTTTTTGCAATGCCAGTTGCGTATGTATAGTCGGCAACAAAGGCGGTGTTTGCGGGTAGTTCGCCTATGCCGAAAGGCAGGTCTACGGCAATTTTATAGTCGCTTTGCAGATTGTTTGCGGCGTTTACATATCCGCAAAATTCGGGAGAAAGCGCGCCGCTAAAGCGCATGGCGGCAATGCCCTCTACTACAATGCTATAGCCAATTTTTGCCATTTGCTGCAAATTTTTAAAGTCTGCGCAAAAGCTGTTTTTAAGCTCGCTTAACAACACGCGCAAATTTGGCCCCAATTTCGATTCGTCAAAAAACAAAGCTATGTCGGCTTTGCATTTGGGAAATTTTTTGCAGACATTTAAAGCAAACGCCACGGCGTCGGCGGCGTTGTTGCCCTTGCCCAGCAAAAGCGCAATGCGCTCGGGTTTGCAGGCTGTTTGTCTGAAAAAATCCTTCGCAATTTTTTTGCCCACCTTCCTTATAACCGATAGCGAATCGGCTGCGGTATTTTCGAAATACCGCTTTTCAAAATCGGCAGACGCCTGCAAATCCATTATCGGGTCTATCTTCATTTTTTTACGCTGAAATTACCGCAAAGGCAACGGCATAGTCTTTTAAATGGCTTAGGCTTATGTGCATTTTTTTGCCGCCAATTGCCTCCATTTTGTTTTTTGCACAATCGTCTAACACGGCATAGGGCGCGCCGCTTTCCGAATTTTGCACCGAAAGCGACTTTAGGGAAACGCCCCCAGAAAATCCGCACTGCAACGCCTTTGCCATTGCCTCTTTTGCAGCAAAGCGTGCGGCAAATCTTTCGGCACTGTTCTTAAACTTGTTGCAATATGCAATTTCGTTTTCGGTAAATGTCCTTTCGAGAAAAGCGTCTCCGTAGCGCAAAATCATATTCTGCACCCTTGCCACATCGCAAATATCCGTGCCTACGGCTACAACACCTCCCGAAACTTCACTCATTTGCAAACAAGTTCCTTCATTTCGCGCACTGCAGTTTCCATACCAACAAGCAACGCCCTGCAAACAATGGTATGCCCAATGTTCAGTTCGTTAAACTCGCCCAATGTTCTAAAGTCGGGCAAATTCTTATAGTTTAAGCCGTGGCCTGCGTTTACAATTAAATTTTGCTCCTCGCAAAAATTGCGCGCAATTCTTAGCCTCTGTTTTTCGGCCTCGAACTTTTGGGGATTGTTCCACGCGTTTGCGTAAGCTCCAGTATGAAGCTCTACAGCCTGTGCGCCGGCATTTATTGCCGCGACAATTTGCGGTAAATCTGGGTCTATAAAAAGCGAAACCCTAATGCCTGCGTCTTGCATTTTTTTTGTTGCAGCATTCACTTTGTTAAAATTGCCCACAACATTAAGACCGCCTTCGGTGGTTACCTCTCTGCGGTTTTCGGGAACAACGCAAACGTAGTCGGGCTTATATTCCAAAGCTTTTTGCACCATTTCTTCGGTGCATGCCATTTCCATATTTATGGTCGCGTCAAGATTTTTTGTAAGGTTTAAAACGTCGCAATCCCTAATGTGTCGACGGTCTTCCCTAAGGTGGACGGTAATCGAATCTGCCCCGCCCTTTAACGCCGCTTTTGCAATTTCGAAAATATCGGGTTCTATAACTATGCCCGAATTAAAATCGGTATCGCAATAGCGAGCCTGCCTTAATGTTGCACTATGGTCTATATTTACTCCGAGTTTTGTCATTTTTTTGCCTACCTAAAAGTTTTCCAGAAAGACGGTGCAAAAAGCGCCAAAATTGCGTAAAGCTCTATCCTGCCCAAAATCATAACAAACGCCAACGCCAATTTAGACGCCGCCGACAGCGCGGAATAGTTGGCAAACGGGCCAACTTCGCTAAAGCCGGGCCCTACGTTCGACAAGCTTGCAATTACCGCCGACATTGCTCCCTCGAAACTAGTTTCGGGCTCTAAGATTGAAATTACAAGCGTTCCCGCAAAAAACGCCAGAACATATAAAACAATGAATGTTAAAATTTCGACCGAGCCGCTTTCGGCAAGCACCCTGCCGTTTAGTTTTACTGGGTTCACAAGCCTTGGCCTATACGAGCGCGCCAAGTGAGCCACGGCAAGCTTTACGGCGGCAACAACCCTTGCAACCTTAAGCCCGCCGCTTGTAGATCCCGAACACCCGCCTATGAATATCAGCACAAAAAACAGAATGTGCGTTATGGGTTTCCAGGTTTGGTAGTCGCAAACGGCGTAGCCCGTGCTTGTCATAATGGAAAC
The DNA here is from genome assembly GCA_034180465.1 of Opitutales bacterium. GTDB lineage: Bacteria > Verrucomicrobiota > Verrucomicrobiia > Opitutales > Intestinicryptomonadaceae > CAKUIA01. The sequence goes on along the minus strand of JAXFOH010000136.1, from coordinate 367 downwards.
GCACTGAAATGCCGAAGTTCTAAAATTTGCAAGCGCGCCCGAAAAACTTGCATAGTTTTCGCGCGAAATGAACACCACAAAAGTAGAAAACGCCAAGATTGCAACGTATGCGAAAAATTCGGTGTTTCTTTTTATATATTCAGCATTGCCCCTTAAAAGCGAAAGTATGTATATAAAACTTACGCCGCTAACGAACATAAAAAATATCATGGCCCATTCCAAGGCGGGGTTGTTAAGTGAGCCCATGTTTTGCTCGAACGTTCCGAACCCGCCCGAAGACACGGTTGTAAGCATATGGCAAAAGGCGTCGAAACAGCCCAAACCGCATAGCTTGTAGCACACGGCGCAGGCCGCCGACAAAAAAATG
>JAXFOH010000078.1:0-51855 GCA_034180465.1 Opitutales bacterium | reverse complement strand
CATGCCGCAAGGGCGGTTGGCATTTTAAAAAACGCCGGCATAGATGTAGTTTGCGGCGTGTTAGAAGAGGAGTGTCAACGCCTTAATTTTATATTTAACCACTACATAACTAAAAACCAGGCCTTTGTTTTGGCAAAATTTGCGGTAAGCAAAAATTTAAAACTAACCGAAAAATCGGGCGTGCAAAGCCGCATAAGCTGCGGCGAAGCTAACGCCAACACAATGCGTTTGCGCAGGCTTTTCTCGGCAATAGGGGTGGGCTTTAATACATATTTAAGCGACAACCCGCGCCTTACTGCAAGGATAGGCGGCAAGGAATATTGCGGTAAGAGACTCTTGTTTGATGCTTCGCTTAATTGCGTAGACAACCTAAGCGGCAACCTTTTTGCCGACAAATTCGCCGAAAATACCCATGTAGTTTGCGGCGAAAATTCGCCAATTGAAAGGCAAAAGTTTTTGGCTGCAAAGGGGGTAAATTTGCTTAAAATTAAGAGCAAAAAAAACTCTCCTGATTTTTGGAAAGAGCTAAAAACGCACTTGGCGGAGCTGCGCATTTCGTCGCTTATGATAGAGGGCGGCTCCGAGATTTTAACTTCGCTTTTTAGCGCGGGGGCAGCCGATGCTTTTTGCGTATACCAAAGCCCAAATCTTTTAAGCGAAAGCGGGCTAGACGCCCTGCCCGAAAATATGTGGCAGAACATAAAAAATGTGCCGTCCCAAAAAATCGGGCGCGACACAATGTACACAAACTTAAAGATTTAAATTGCTATTCGCCGTCCAGGCTGTGAAAGCCTCCTCCATATTTCTTGTGTCTTACAAAGGGGCTTTTTCTCTTGCCGAAGGGCTTGTCGGCAAAATCTCTTTTAAAACGGCGTTCTCCGCCGAAATCGTCGTCGAAACGGTGCTCTTTTTTGTGCCCGAAAAAGAAATCGTCGTCGTTGCGCCTTTTTGCAAAGCTGCCGCTGCTGTTGAAATCTCGGCGCGGTTTTCTTTCAGAGGTTTTTTGGCCGTCGTTTTCGAAAGGCTTTTTAAAGTCGTCGTTAAAGCGGCGTTTGCGGGGGCGGCCGTCGAAGCTTAGGGGCTTGCCTTCTCTGGAAATCGCCCGCGAAACCGAAATTTCGTTTTCGTCTACAATGCTTTTGTCGAGGGCGGCAATGGCGTTTTGGGCGGCTTGGTCGTCGTCCAAATTAACAAATGCAATCCCCCTGAATTCTTTTGAGAAGTTGTCGCACACCATTTTTACCCGGCTTAATTCGCCAAAGGGGGCAAAAAGCTCGCGTATTTTGGCTTCGCTTATTTTTTTTGGTAAATTTTTTATGAAAATTTCCATATATTTTGTCTTACGTTTTAAATGTATTTTGCAATTTCATTTTGGTCGTTTTGCATATTGTCGGAGCCGAGCAAAACCTGCGCGAATTCTTCGGGGGCAAGCCCCGATTTTTCCGCAAAAGAGGCAAAATCTTTGTAGCTGTTAAAGTTTACCGATTTTATCGCCGATTTTGAAAATGGCTTGGGTATTAAAAAGCCGTCCCACGATTTAAGTTGCCAACAGCTTTTAGGATATATTCTTATAAAAAACAGCCTCGGGTTTTGCCTTTCGCAAATGCCAAGCGTTGTTCCGTTGAATTTATATTTCGGGCCTCTTGGTCCGTCGGGCGTAATGCAAATGTCTTTTTTGTCTTTCAATACGTCGAAAAGCTCTTTTATTGCAACAGCCCCGCGTTTATAGCTTGAGCCCCTTATGGCCGTTACCCCGAAATATTTGAACATTTCCGACAAATACGCGCCGTCCTTGCTGGGGCTAACCAACCCACACATAGGAAAACGTTTCCTAAAATTCAGCTTTAAAAATACCGTAAAAATTATCTTGTTATGCCAAATATATACGGCGGTAGACCCTTCCTTCGAAAATGTTCGGCGGTCTTCTTCGGAATATTCAAAGCGCAAAGACGCAATCCACAACCTTACAAACACGGCAAAAATTGCGGCGCAAACCTTTTCGAAAACGTTTAGTTTGTCCTTATTGTTTATTGCCGCCATATACGGGCTTTGGGTTGCTTATCTACTTGCATGCACTGCGTTAATTCGGATATAGACAGTGCTTATTGCCTTTGTTTTTGTCAAGAAGATATGTTGACAAAACGCCCGTCTTTATCGATAAGGTTCTTATGAAAATTTCGGTTTTTGTTGCATTTTTACTTTGCGTATTTTGCGGTTCGGCGTTTGCCCAGCATACTCTAGATGCCTCTACCGACGCAACTTTGGCCGAAAGCTTTCAGAAAATGGCATTTTCGCTTTCGCCCGACGAGCGGCAGGATTTGTCGAACGCCTCGGCAATACTTATGTACTACGGCTCTAAAAACGGATTGGGCGAAGCCGAAATGCGCAAAGTATTCCACGGCAAAACCGCGCGCGAAGTTGTTGAATTTGCGTTGAAAGTATGTCCGTTTGCAAAAGACGAAACTCTTAAAATAAATTCGAAAACGGCGGCAGACTTTTCGAAAAGCTACGCTGTGCTTTTAATGAATTTGCCGTTGAAAAAGCAAAGGGCGTTAAGCGCGGCAATTTCGCAGGCATTGTTGGCGGGGCAAACTTCGGGCAGGCAATACCTTGAAATTCTGGCTGAGTTTAACGGCAAAACCGCCGACGAAATCATTGCCCAATTCGGGGGCAAACTTGCTTTTTAATTACGCATTAACCTGATTGGTAAAACGTTATAAGTGAGGCATTTTGCCCTTTTGCCCAAAAAAGTACTTGACGAAGCCCTCTAAATTTAGACTATGTACCTTTTTATTCTTCACGGATATGCAAGACGACACAAACAATAATAAGGAATTCTCGAGAGTACTTACTGTTCTCAATAAGATGGGCATACACGCAAGGCCTGCCGCTATGATTGTGCGTATATCCAACAAGTATCCTTCCACCGATATTTGTGTCGAAAAGGACGGCGAAAGGGTAAACGGCAAAAGTATTATGAGCCTTATGATGCTTGCCGCCGGCCGCGGTTCGAAAATAAAGTTTGTAGCGCAGGGCGAAGATGCCGAACAAATGCTCGACGAAATAGAAGCTTTGTTTGCGCGCGCATTCGACGAAAAAGATTAGTCTTTCTTGCCGTTTCTTGTTGTATTCGGCGCAGACTGCGCCATTATTGCCCTTAAATATAATATAAACAGGACTGCACATATGAAGGATTTTGTTTTTTACTCTCCCACAAAGGTAGTTTTTGGCGAAAACGCGCAACAAAATGTGGGCGAATGTATAAGGGAATTTTCTGGCACAAGGGTTTTGCTGCATTTCGGCGGCAAAAGTGCGGAAAAGTCGGGGCTGCTTAATGAGGTTGAAGCCCTGCTTAAAAAGGCCGAAATTGAATATGTAAAGCTTGGCGGCGTTGTTGCAAACCCGATGCTAAGTAAGGTAAAAGAGGGCATAAAACTCTGCAAGGCGGAAAATGTGGATTTTATTTTGGCGGTAGGCGGCGGCTCGGTTATAGATTCTGCAAAAGCCATTGCCTATGGCGTAAAATACAGCGGCGACGTTTGGGACTTTTATTCGAGAAAAGCGCAGGCCAAAGACGCTTTGCCCGTGGGCGTAATTTTAACTATGGCAGCCGCCGGCAGCGAAATGAGCGATGCCAGCGTTATAACCAACGACGACGGGCTTTTAAAGCGCGGCTATAGCAGCGCGCTTGGGCACTGCAAGTTTGCGCTAATGAACCCAAAACTTACATATACAGTTTCGCCATATCAAACTGCAAGCGGCTGTGTGGATATTTTAATGCACACGTTCGAGCGTTATTTTTCAGTTCAAGGCGAAACAATCTTGCAAGACGAAATTGCGCAAGCACTTGTAAAATCGGTGATTATAAATGCGGAAATTGCCATAAAAGACCCCGAAAACTACAATGCGCGCTCGGAAATTATGTGGGCATCTACGTTGTCGCACAACGGAACTACGGGCGACAGATTTTTGGGAGATTGGGCTTGCCACCAGCTAGAGCACGAATTAAGCGCGCTATACGGCGTTGCCCACGGGGCGGGGTTGGCGGCGATTTGGCCTACTTGGGCAAAATACGTTATGGAAGCCGACTTTGCTCGCTTTGCAAAGCTAGGCCGCGGCGTTTTCGGCATAGACGAGCCAGGCGACGAGCTTGCCGCAACTTTGTGCGTTGAAAAGTTTGGGGAATTTTTTAGGCAGATAAATATGCCCGTTTGCGTAGCCGATATGGGGATATCTAAAGCCGACTACAACCCGCAGCTTCTCGCCGAAAAGTGTAGCTTTTTTGGCAAGCGCAGCATTGGCGCATTTAAAAAACTCAACCAAAGCGATATGTGCAGCATATACGAAAAGGCGTATTTGGGCGCGTAAATGAGTGTTATTTCTTTAAGCGAAGTTTCGTATAGATACGGGGCGCATATTTTGCTAGACTGCGCCGATTTAAACATTGCAGAGGGCGACAGACTTGCGTTGGTAGGCCGCAACGGATGCGGCAAGACAAGCTTGCTAAAACTTATTTCGGGCGAGCATTTGCCAGATTCAGGGCTTGTGGAGCGCAAAAACGGAATTAAAACGGCGTATTTGCCGCAAGACGTTCCTATGTCTTTAAGCGGTTCGGTGTATTCTGTTGTAGCTTCGGGATTGGGCGAAAAGGGAGAAATTTTATGCAGATACAATGCCCTTCTTTCAAAGGTAGGCAGCCCTTACTTTGCGCAGTTTCAGGCGCAATTCGACGCGCTTGCGCACAAGATAGACGAATTGTCGCTTTGGAGCTTGGGTGCCGAAATTTCGGACACTGTAAAAAAGCTGGAGCTAGACCCAAATTTAGAGCTTTCTACTGCATCGGCAGGCATTAAGCGCAGGGCGTTGCTTGGCAAAGGCTTTGTGTCGAACCCAGACGTTCTTTTGCTTGACGAGCCCACCAACCACTTGGATATTGACTCGGTTTTGTGGCTGGAAAAATTCCTTAAAGAGTGCAAAAAAACGCTTGTGTTTGTTTCGCACGACAGAACTTTCTTGCGCAATTTGGCAACAAGGGTTGTGGAAGTAGACAGGGCAAAACTTATATCTTTCGACTGCCACTTCGACGAATTTATTGCAAGAAGAGACGCACTTTTAAAGTCGCAAGAGCGCAACGAGGCGGCGTTCGACAAAAAACTTGCAAAAGAGGAAGTTTGGCTTAGGCGGGGCATAAAAGCGCGCAGAACCAGAAACGAAGGCAGGGTGCGCGAGTTGATGAAACTTAGGCAGATACGAAGCCAGCGGCGCAGCCGCGCGGGTGTTTTAGACCTTAAAATTGCAGGAGCCGTAGAGGGTGGGCAAAAGGTTTTCGAAGCGGAAAATATTTCACTTTCCTTCGGCGGCAAAAAGATTATAGACGACTTTTCGACCACAATTTACAGGGGCGACAAAATAGGCATTATAGGCAGAAACGGCATAGGTAAAACCACATTGCTTAACGTGCTGCTTGGCAAGATTAGACCAGATTGCGGCAAGGTTGAAACCGGCACAAATTTTAAGGTGGCGTATTTCGACCAGCTAAGGGCAAAGCTAAACGACAAAACTTCGCCGTTTGAATTTGTAGGCGAAGGCTCCGACTTTGTTGGCGTTTTGGGGCAAAGGCAAAACACTGCGGGCTACCTGCAAAAATTTATGTTTAGCCCCGAGCAGATTTACGGTGAAATTGGCATGCTTAGCGGCGGCGAAAAAAACAGGCTTATGCTTGCAAAACTCTTTACAGCTCCAGCCAATGTTTTGGTTTTAGACGAGCCTACCAACGACCTGGATATGGAAACCATAGAGATTTTAGAGGCCGCCCTTGTTTCGTTCGACGGCACAATCTTGCTTGTTTCGCACGACAGAACTTTTCTTAACAACATTGTAACGGGCGTATTTTGCTTTGGCGAAAACGGAAAAATTGCCGAATTGGTTGGCGGTTACGACGAATGGGAAAAATATAGGTTGCAAAACGAAAAGCCCCAGCAATCTCAAAAAGACGGGAAAAAGAAAGTTGCATACGTCCCAAAAAAGCGCGAAAAGTTTACCAACCGCGAACGCGCCGAGCTAGATGGCATTCCGCAAAAGATAGACGCTTTGGAAAGCGAGTTGGCAGAGCTTACCCAAAAGCTTCAGTCTGCCGACTTTGCAAGGGCTAATTCCGCAAAAATTGCCGAAATAAACGCGCGCATAGAGCAAATTCAAAAGGAGGACGAAGAGCTTTTTGCAAGGTGGGAATTTTTGCAGGAGCGCAAAGACAGCCTAGAAAACCCCGATAAATAGCTCGGGGGGTTCACGCTAAAGCCCAATGCTTATGGCAAGTCTTGCGCATCTCGGATACGGGCGCACCCCAGCCACTGGCTGCCAAGACGAATTGAACAAGTTTGAAATTTCGGCCGAAATGCAGATACGGTTTTCGAGAATATTCGGAACGTAGGAAATTTCGATAGAGCTAAGTACGGGGTTTAGCGTTCCGCTTCTTAGCTGGTTTTCTTCCTGAAACCTCAGCTCGTTTTTTAGCCCTATTTTAAGATTGTCTAAAATATTGTATTGAATCTTTAAAACTGCCCTGTGCTTTGCCCAGTCGCCAAAATAAAAGCTGGCATCGTAGTGTTGCCACTGCCAGTCTTCGGTTTTCCCGGTAAATATGTAGGCTGCAAAAATTTTTATGTCAGGGTCTAAAAACTCGTATTCGCATTCAAGCTCTATCCCGAAAGTTTCGCCGTTTACGGCGGTTGCCCTGCGCTGGAAGGGGTTTGAAAATTCGTAGCCCCATTCGGTTAGATCGCAGTCTTCGCGATAGAAAATTTTTGGCGTAATAGAAAAATTGCCGCGCGAAAATTTTACGCCGCCCTCGGTGTTTAAGGTGTGCTGCAGCGGCAAGTATGGGTTGCCGCCGAAGGGGCCGCCGTTTCTGCCTCCTATTGCGGTATAGGACGGAGCCTGCGAAGTTTTTGCAAAGTCTAAATAGCCCAAAAATGGCAACTGCGAGTTTTTGTTTTCATATTCAACGCGCGCAGCGGGATTTATGGCCACTGCATAGCCTTGGCAATAGTCGGCATTTAAGCCCGCCAAAATTTTGGCGCAGTCGCGGGAGGTGCTGTAAAATGTCCACTCGGGCAAAGCCGCAATCTTAAAGCGGTCGCGCGCAAAGGCGCCCCCCGAAAAGGGGTAGCTTGTAAAAAGCCCCGTGCTTTGAATGTTGTCGTGGGCGAAGTCGGCCTTAAAATTCAGACGCAGCTTTTCCGTGCCCGTTTGCCCGGAAAGCGAGACAAAATACACGTTTGTTTCGTGCTCGGCTTTGTAGCTGGCGGTAGGCATTGTGTATAGGTCGTTGTTCTTCCTGTAATATGCCGAAAAGTTTATTTTGTTGAATTCGTTTATTTCGGCGTTTGCACTGTATAAAAACAGGTTTGTGCGCAATGCTTCGTATTCTAAAATGCCGAAGGGGCTCGGAACATACATATTGGGCCATCCGTAGTTTTTGGATTGGTAGCCGTAAAAAAATGTCGATTTAATTTTGCCGTAGGCTGCGTTAATTCTGCCCGAATACAAATTTAAAAGGCTGTCGGTATTGTCGAATGGACCCGATACTTCGGCGCGGTTGTAGAAAAAGTCCGCCGACAGTTTCAGCTTGTTTTTAAAGTCGCTTTTTGCCGCGGCATATGCCGAAACGGAAATTTCGCCGTAGCTGCCTATAATGGTTTTTGCCGACAGGGCGTTGTTTTCTATGTCGGAAAAATCGTAGGAAACGCAGCCGGATGCCGAGTTAAACCCTCTTAAGTTGTTTTTTGTAGAAAACAAAAATTCGGTACTCTTTAGCATAATTTCTGGCACCGGTATTTCGGCGGCATAGTGCCCCGTTTGCGGATCGTAAATATTTGCGTTGGCAATACTTATTCCCGAATTTTCGAATGAAGCACCCCTAAGGGAAATGTCGTTTTGCATATTGCTTCTGCCGTACAACGCCGTGTCGGGCTCAAATTTAAGCGATTCTGCAATTCCCAAGTCGTCGTTGGTTCCAACGCTTACGAATGGTGTTTGCACGCTTTCGGTAGCGGCAAGCTCGTCTAAAACTCCGCCAAATTCGGCGGGTTCGCTTTCGGCGTCGGCATAAGATAGAACGGGGAAGGCCGTGCAAATGGTTTGCAAAATTAGCGCAAAGGTTTTCGGGGTAAAAGGGACGTGTTTATAGATATGCATATTTTGGGCGAGAAAACTCTCTAATATATGTTAAGTCAATTAAAAAATTAGTTAACATATATTTTTAGCCTGATTTAGCCTAAAATTTTTTTGTTGAAGAATTTTTTTGAATGTGGAATATTCCGCGGAAAAGCCACCTATGAAAAAAGACCCAAGCAGCATAGCAAAAGAATTTATTTCGGCAAAAGGCGAGTATATTTCGGGCGAAATATTGTCGAAACAACTCGGGCTTAGCAGGGTTGGCCTGCGGCAAAAAATAGAGCTTTTAAAGGCCGACGGCTTTTCGTTTTTGGCGGTGCGCAAACTGGGCTATAGGCTTGAAAGCCTACCGAAACTTCCAAGCAGATACGCCTTTTTGGCAACAATAGCTCTGTTTGGGGTAGATTGTACGCCCCTTTTTTTCGACAGCGTAGACAGCACAAACTTGCGGGCTTTGGCTCTTGCCACAGAAAGCCCCGAAGGCGCCTTTGCCGTTTTTGCCGCAAACCAAACAAAGGGCAGGGCGGCGCGCGGCGCAAAGTGGCGTTCGCAAAAAAAGTCGTTTGCGCTAAGCTGTTCGCTTTCGCCAATGCGCGAAGTTAAAAATAGGGGGCAATTAAGCGAACAACTTGCAAAAAAGGCTGCGGGCGTTTTGCAAAAAAATAGTCCTTTAAAGTTGCGGGTGCAAAAAAACGCAATTTACCTAAACGGCGAAAAGCTTTGCGGCGTGTTGTGCGAATTTTTAAGCGAGGGCGATTTTGTAAGCTCTGTTAGCGCGGGAATTGGCGTGAATTATGCGGCCTTGCCGGAAGCCAACCCCAACATTTTGGCTGCAAATTTGGCAAAAGTTTTTTTCGAGAATTTGCGCTCGCTAAAATAGGCTCAAAAGAAAACGCCGATTTTTGCGATTAATCGTTTTTGCTTATTAAACTGATAATTTTGGTATATTGAATTGATTTAAGCAATGGGGTAAAATCTGCAAATTAACGCGTCGCTGTTTGCATGCCTTTCTAATGCATGCGGCGCAAGAAACAGATTTTTACGCGATATGGATTGGATAAACAACTTGGTTTTCGGCACGGGCATTGCCCATTCAATTGCCGTGTTTTCGGCGGTTATAGCGTTGGGAGTGGCTTTGGGCAAGGTTAAGATTTGTGGTATTTCGCTCGGCATTACCTGGGTGCTTTTTGCTGGCTTGGCATTGTCGCACTTCGGCATTACGGTAGAAGACGGTGTCCTTCATTTTATGAAGGAGTTCGGCCTTGTTTTGTTCGTATATTCAATAGGTTTGCAGGTTGGCCCCAGCTTTTTTTCGTCGTTTAAAAAAGACGGCTTTAAGATGAATATGATTGCCGTAGGCGGTGTTGTTTTTAGCTCTGCCGTTGCGGTTTTGTTGGGGTATGCAACAAACACTTCGATTTCGACAATGGTTGGCGTGCTTTCGGGCGCGGTTACAAACACCCCCGGTTTGGGAGCCGCCCAGCAGACATACGCCGATATACGCAATGCCGCCGACACTACCATAAGTTTGGGCTATGCGGTGGCTTATCCTTTCGGCGTTTTGGGTGTTATAGGCACAATTATTTTAATGAAATACGCCTTTAGGATTAACCCCGAAAAGGAAATGGCAAAAATCACAGGCATCGGGGCTGCAAAGAACGTTGTAAGGGTTTCGGCATTGCTTACAAACCAAGACTTAATTGGCAAAAAAATGTGCAATGCCGCCGAATTGTTGAACTCCGATTTTGTAATATCTAGAATATGTCGCGCAAACGGCGAGTTTGACGGCGTTACTCCCGACACCGTTTTTGCCGAAGGCGACAAGCTTAGAGTTATATGCGACGAAAATTTGGCCGACAACATTTGCGCAAAACTTGGCGAAAAGATAAATATGGAGTGGAACAAGTCGTTCTCGAAGTTGGAGGCAAGGCGCATAATGGTAAGCAACGTTGAAGTTGCGGGCAAAGACCTTCAAAAATTGGGCTTGGCGGGCGGATACTCGTTTAACATTACAAGGGTAAACAGAGCGGGTATAGATCTTGTTGCCCACCCCGATTTAAAACTTCAGCTTGGCGACAGGGCAACGGTTGTTGGTATGCCGGAAGCCATTTCGGGAGTAGAAAAAACTTTGGGCAATTCCATGCTAAAGTTGCGCAAGCCCAACTTGCTGCCTTTGTTTATTGGTATTATTTTGGGTATGCTTTTGGGAACATTGCCCATACTTATCCCCGGAGTTCCGCAACCAATAAAGCTTGGTTTGGCGGGCGGGCCCCTTGTTGTTGCAATTCTTATGGGGCGTTATGGCTACCAAATGAAATTCCCAACCTATATGACAATGAGCGCAAACTTTATGCTTAGAGAAATAGGCATTTCGCTATTCTTGGCTGGCGTGGGCTTGGGTGCCGGAGGCTCGTTTGTAGATACAATGACACACGGGGCGGGCTTTGAATGGATGTGCATGGGCGCGGTTATAACATTGGCTTCGGCATTGTTTATGTGCTGCGTAGCCCGAATATTTAAGTGCGACTATTACACGATTTTGGGCATGCTTTCGGGCTCTATGACAAACCCGACGGCTTTGGCGTATTCAAACTCTATATCGCCCTGCGACAGACCCAATGTTGCGTATTCCACAGTTTACCCTCTTTCGATGTTTATGAGGGTGTTGTGCGCGCAAATGATAATCATATTTTTATCGTAGCCGTGCGCCAAAAATAGTTTGGGTTTATTTTAAAATTTGTTCGGCGGCTGCCCTTAATTGGGCGGTCGCTTTTTTTATGTCTTTTTGCCCAAAAATTGCGCTTATCACTGCAACCCCGCAAATCCCGCTGTTGGCAAAAAGCTTTAAGTTTTCATGGTTTATGCCGCCTATTGCAAGAACGGGAATTTTAACTGCTTTGCAGATTTCCCCTAAAATGTTGAAGGGAACAATGTCGGCGTCGTCTTTAGACGATGTTTTAAACATAGCTCCAACGCCCAAATAGTCGGCAGAGCCTCTTTCGGCCTGCAATGCCTGCTGCACTGTTTGAACCGATACCCCTATGATTTTGTCTTTGCCCAAAATTTTGCGCGCGTTTGCCAGAGTTTCGTCAGTTTGGCCTATGTGCACGCCGTCGGCATTGGCAAGTTTTGCAATTTCTACATTGTCGTTTACAACAAATTTTACGTTTTTTTCTTTGCACAGCCTTGCCGTTTGCCTGGCTTGCGCTAAAAATTCTCCGTAGGGCAAAGTTTTTTCTCTAAGCTGAATAAACGAAGCTCCGCCTTCTATTGCAAGTGCTATGGCATTGTTTAGCGGTTCGCCGTTTTTCAGCCAATGCCTGTCGCTTACGGCGTAAACAAGTAAATCACCAGAGTTCATACTTTGCAGAATTATCCAGCTCTTTTGCCGACATATTGTAGATTGCATCTATAATTTTTACGGCGTAGGCCATATTGCCGTCGCCGTCTTGCAGGTTTGCATGCGCAATTTCGCCCGCTACGCCCATTGCGGCAACGGCTGCAACGGCGGCCAACAAAGGCTCGTTTTTGTTGGCGGCTAAAAAAGCCGCAAGCATTCCCGAAAGTTGGCAGCCCGTGCCCGTAATGCGGTCCATTTCGGGGCGGCCGTTATATATGGCGTAGGCGGTTTGCGAATCGGCAACAATGTCGGTTTTGCCGGTAACAACCACAATAAATCCGCGTTTTTTAGAAAGGTCTTTTGCAAAAGCTGCAACTTTTGCCACGTTTAAGGCGTCTTTGGCGTCGCTTTCCGAAACGTCTACCCCTCGCGAAGCCGAATGCGCCGCATTTGCCAAAACTTTAATTTCTGAATAGTTGCCCTTAATAATGTCTATTTTTACAGAGTCTATAATTTGCAGTGCGGTTTTTGTGCGAAGGTCGCTTGCGCCAACGCCCACGGGATCTAAAACAACGGGTATGCTGTTTTTGTTGGCGGTTTTTGCGGCTATTAGCATAGACTTAATTGTTCTGGCATTTAGCGTGCCTATGTTTAGGTTTAATGCCGAACATATAGAGCAAATTTGGGCTACTTCTTCGGCGTCGTCGGCCATAATGGGACTTGCTCCGCACGCAAGCAATGTGTTTGCAACGCCGTTTGCCGTTACATAGTTTGTTATGTTGTGCACAAGGGGCTTGTTTTTGCGCACGTCTTCAAGATATTTTCCAAGCATAAGTTTTTTGTCTTATGCATAGACTTTTTTTACAAATTTTAACGCTTGTCGAGATAATTTGGATTGGTTTTGTGGTTTGTGCATGCAATCTTCTCCATGGCATGAGCTTTTTTTTGAAAGGTCATTTTTGGGTAAAAAAAGACAAAAATACGCAAAAAATTAAAAATTTGTTGACAATTTTAAAAAATAGGAGGAATGTTAAATACATATTCATCTGATGATATGATATTCAGTTGAGCGGACAACCTAATTTGCGAATGAAAGCACAGCCTTTAAAAGTTCAAAAGAAAAGCCTTGCCGACGAGGTAGCCGACAGGTTGCGTTCGCAAATTGCGTCTGGCGAATATGCCGTTGGCGAAAAGCTGCCCGCCGAACCCAAGCTTATGGAGCTTTTCGGGGTAGGGCGTTCAAGCGTAAGAGAGGCCATAAAGCTTTTGTCGAATTCGGGCATACTTAGCGTAAGACAGGGTTTGGGCACGTTTGTTTCTTCGCGCTACGCAAAAGACGAGCCTATGTCAGACCGCCTAAGCCGCGCCGACGAGGCCGATTTAGACGAAGTTCGCCGTCTGCTTGAAATGAAAATATCGGAAAAGGCGGCGTTAAAGCGCAGCGATTCGGATATGGAAAACATAAACGAATCGCTGGAAAAAATCAGGCAGGCAAACAAAAGCTGCGACCTAAAAAAATGCGTCGACGCCGACATAGAATTCCATACCGCAATAGCAGTGGCTTCGCACAACGAAATATTTTTCGAGCTATACAAGGCGGCGTCTACACACCTAAGAAAGTGCTACCTGAAAAAGTATAAAGACTACAAAATTTTTGCAACTGCAGAAACCCTGCACGAAAGGCTGGTTAAAAGCATTGCCGAAAAAGACGCAAGAAAGTCTTGGGCTATTGCCGAAAAAATCATAAAACACGGATAGACATTTTTTACAAAAACGCGCGGAGGGTTCTCCGCATAACTTAAACACAAAATAGAAAGACACTAAAATGGCAAATTACTTCAATACCCTATCGCTTAGGGAAAAGTTAAGACAGCTAAATCAGGCTTCGTTGATGGACCGCTCGGAATTTTCGGACGGCGTAGAAGCTTTAAAAGGCAAAAAAATAGTTATTATCGGTTGCGGCGCGCAGGGCTTAAACCAAGGCTTAAACCTTAGGGACAGCGGTTTGGATATTTCATACGCGTTGCGCCAGTCGGCAATAGACCAAAAGCGCGATTCTTGGAAAAACGCAACAAACAACAATTTTAAAGTTGGCACCTACGAAGAATTGATTCCTTCTGCCGACTTGGTAATTAACCTTACCCCCGATAAACAGCACTCGAAGGTTATAGCTGCCGCCATGCCCTTGATGAAACCCCATTCGGCTTTGTCGTATTCGCACGGTTTCAATATCGTAGAAGAAGGCATGCAAATCCGCAAAGATATAACCGTTATAATGGTTGCTCCCAAATGCCCCGGCTCCGAAGTTAGAGCCGAATATCTAAGAGGCTTTGGTGTTCCCACACTGGCTGCGGTTCACCCCGAAAACGACCCCGACGGCAAGGGCTGGGCGTATGCAAAAGCATATTGCGTAGGCATTGGCGCAAACAAGGCCGGCGTTTTAAAATCTTCGTTCGTGGCCGAAGTCAAGTCCGACCTTATGGGCGAACAGACCATTCTTTGCGGCTTGTTGCAAACAGCTTCCGTTCTTTGCTTCGACAAGATGGTCGAAAACAAAATCGACCCCTCGTATGCTGCAAAGCTCGTTCAGTACGGCGTAGAAGTTATCACCGAAGCCCTCAAACACGGCGGCATAACGGGCATGTTCGACAGGCTTTCGAACCCAGCAAAAATCAAGGCGTTCCAGTTGGCCGAAGAGCTTAAGCAGATTATGCGCCCCCTGTTCCAAAAGCACCAAGACGACATTATGTCGGGCGAATTTAGCCGCATAATGATGCTCGACTGGGCAGACGGCGACAAAAAGCTTTTGACATGGAGAGCCGAAACAGCCGAAACCGCATTCGAAAAAACTCCCGCGGGCACAATGCACATAAGCGAGCAGGAATACTTCAACAACTACACCATTTTGGCGGCATTCATCAGAGCCGGTGTTGAATTGGCATTCGAAACAATGTGCGAAGCCGGCATACAGCCCGCCTCGGCATACTACGAATCGCTGCACGAAGTTCCGCTAATTGCCAACACAATTGCACGCCGCAAGCTCTACGAAATGAACCGCATTATTTCGGATACTGCAGAATACGGCAACTACCTTTTCTACAATGCCTGCAAACCCTTGTTGGCCGACTTTATGAAGAAGGTAACTCCCGAATTGGCCGGCAAAGACTTCAACGAAGGCAAAGACGGCTCGGTAGACAACGCGCAGTTGGTTGAAGTAAACGAAAAATTGCGCAACCACCCGATAGAAATTGTTGGCATTAAATTGCGCAAGTATATGACCGCAATGAAACCCATTAAAACTCTCTAATAGGTTTTGATTTTTCAACAAGACGGGAGTTAATTGCTCCCGTCTTTTTTTAATCTCAAAGGGGCTTTTTTATATGGAAAATATCGTTTCAATGCAAAATATATGCCTTGCCTACGAGGGCGTTGGCGTTTTCGAAAACCTTGATTTTGAAATCAAGCGCGGGCAAAACTGCGTTATTGGCGGCAAAAGCGGATCGGGCAAAAGCAGTTTTGGCAAGCTTATTTGCGGGAAAATAAAGCCCGATTCCGGCTCGATTAAAACCGAGTTTAACACTAGAAACAAATTGCCAAGTACGGCGTATTATATGGATAACTGGTATAAGTTTTCGAGTCTAGACGGCGACAGAAATTTTTACTACCAACAACGCTACGACAAGCAGGAAGACGACACAACCCTTACCGTTTATGCCGAGCTTATGCGCTTTGGCGAAAAACACAATTTAGACTTTGAAAATGCTCATCCGCTTTTGGAAAAATTCGGCTTTTTGCACTGCAAGGAAACGCAGCTAATAGAGCTTTCCAGCGGTGAGCACAAAAAGCTGCAGTTAACAATGGCACTTTGGTATAAGCCCCAGCTTTTGGTTTTAGATGAGCCTTACACCGGGCTGGACAAAAATTCCAGACAGGTTTTAAACGATGTTTTAGACGCCTATTCTAAAGAGGGGCTAACCTACATACTTATAACCGCCGACGGGCAGCTTCCCAAATCGGCGGCAAATTTCGGAAAGCTTGAAAATAAAAAATTCGTAAAAGTTGCAACTTCGCAAGAGCTTAATTGCTCCGAAGTTAGGATAAAAGAGGAAGTTCCATACTTTTTGCAGCTGCCCCCGAAGTGCGATTGCACAAACTTTATAAACATTAAAAACGTTAGCGTGCGCTACGGCGAAAAAACCGTATTAAACGGCGTAAATTGGCAGGTAAACAAGGGCGAAAAATGGCTGTTGCAAGGCAGTAACGGTTCCGGCAAATCTACGCTGCTTAGCCTTTTGGACGGCGACCATCCGCAAGCCTACGCCAACGACATAACTCTTTTCGAAAAGCCGAGGGGTTCGGGCGAAAGCATTTGGGATATAAAAAAGAAGATAGGCATAATTTCGCCCGAGCTTCACTGGTATTTTGAAAAAAATTCTACCGTATACAATTCTGTGGCGTCGGGCTTTCACGACAGTATAGGCTGGTTTTTAGACGTAAGCTACGACGAGCAAAAAAAGATAGAGCTTTTGCTTAAGTTTTTCGGCATATACGAATACAAAGACAGATATATGTATACATTGCCGCTTGGCAAACAAAGGTTGGCATTGCTTGCAAGAACAATGGTTAAAAACCCGCCGCTTTTAATTTTAGACGAGCCTTGCCAAGGTTTGGATAACAATCAAACACAGCTTTTTAACGACGCTTTAGACGACTTGGGTGTTTACGGCAAAACCATGATATATGTGGGCCACTACGAAACGCAACTGCCAAAGTGCATAGACCACAAGCTTGTTTTGGAAAAGGGCAAAACGGTATATTGCGGCAAGGTCTAATTTTGCTTGACCGCAAGTGGGCTATGGCGAAAATTTTTGCAAAACAATTTTGATATGAAGTTATTTGTTTTGGGAATTACCGCCTTTGCTTTTACAAGCGTGCTTTTCGCTAAAAATATGCCGTTTGAAATAGGCAACGGCATGCTGTTTACGGGCTACCACGCTTCGCTAAGATGTCCCAACGACGGCTCTGCGGCAAAGAATTACGAAGCTTTTGCAGTAAATTCGTGCAAGGTCGATATGTGGCCCGACACCGCCGAATACGTTAAAAACTACGAAACGCAATTTTCGTATCCCAACGGCGAAAAGGCGTATATATTCAGCTCTTACGATTTCGAAAGTGCCGACTTGCATTTTAAATGGATGCGCCAATACGGCATAGACGGAGCTTTTTTGTATAGAAAAATAGAGCAGCTAAACAAAAAGTCGCCCGAATATGGCGACTATGTAAAAGTTTTGTCAAACGCGAAAGCGGCGGCAGAACAAAACAAGGTGGGGTTTGCATTGTCGTATTATCTCGACGGCGAAGTTTCGGCGGCCGGGCTTATAGACGACTGGCAATCTTTATCTAAAGCCGCAAAGCTTTTCGAAAGCGCAAATTATATGCGCTGCAACGCAAAGCCGCTTGTGTGCATATGGGGTGCGGGTTTTACGGGCGCAACATTCAAAACAAAGCTTTCGCAGATAGAAAAGTTTGCCGAATTTTTAAAATCGCAAAATTGTTCGGTTATGTTTGTTGTTCACGAAAATTTTAGAACTTTAAATACCGAGAGTGCAAAAGAAATGCGCGGGCTTTTGGAGAAATATGCCGATGTAATTATGCCGTGGAATGTTGGGCGTTGTTCTGTAGACAAAACGGGCTTAAGGGCAGTCCTTTACGGCAAAACGCCTCTAAATAAGCTTGTAAGCGACGATATCGAATGGTGTTCGAATAAAAAAATAATGTATTTTGCGTCGATATATGCCGGCTTTTCGTGGTATAACAAAACTAAAGGCAAAGGCTTGCCAAAGTCGTTTTCGAAGCTCGACAAAGTGCCCAGAAAGCGCGGGGCTTTGCTTTGGGCAATGGCGCGCAGCTGTGTGGAAGGCGGGGCGCAATGCCTATATATTGCGGATTTCGACGACATAGGCGAAGCTACCGCAATCTACAAATTATCGTCTACCCCGCCGAATGTGGGCGAGACGCGTTTTGTTGCGCTTGAAGACTCTTTAAAGAGCGATTGGTATTTGTATTTGGCAAGTCGGATAAGGGAAATGCTTAAAAGCGGCGAAACATTTAGTATGCCCGCAGAATCCGAAAAGTAACAAGGGTTTTCGCGCAATACCGAAAACAAAAGAGTCGGGGAGTTTGCCCGACTCTTTTTGTTATATTTGTTTGGTTAAACTAGTCTTTTTTTGTTGTATACCCAGGGCTCTCCGATTTTTTCGGGGTAGGGTAAATCCAACAACTTGCAAATACCTATTGTAATGCGGTAGGCGTATGCGTCTAAAAATTCGCGCGGATATTTTCTTTCGGCTCCAATGTCGCACAAAATAAATTTGTTGCCGAAAATTGAGTATAGTACCATCGCCCAATAGAATTGGCGCGCCCAATAAAGCTTGTTTTCGCTCAATTCGGGGCGCAAAATCCTAAGCTTGTCTATAAGCTTGTTTGTGGCGTTATAGCAAATATTCCTAATTTCGGTGTCTATTTGGTCTCTTGCGTCTACAAGCAATGTCGAAACCAAGCCGCTTAGGTAGGGAATCTTTTTCTTTTCGTCGAAGAGAATAGTTAAAAGGTGGTTCGCCGAATTGTAAAGGGCTTCGCCGAAAATTTGCGGGTTGTTGTCGGCGTCGTTGTAGTCGAAGTAGTCAAAAATTGTGTCCAACTTCGCCAAGTTAAGAAAATAGTATTTGATGGTTGTGTGGAACAAATTCTTCTTTGTATCGAAGTGGTATATTATTGCGCTTGTTTTTGTTCCCGCAAGCTTTGCAATATCGTTAATGGACGCATCGAAATAGCCCCTTTGAGAAAACAGCTTGGCCGCTGTTTTAATCAAAATGAAGCGTTTTTTTTCGCCCTGAACGTTTCTTCTTTTTCTTGCCGAATGATTTTTTGTCTTACCCATAATTATATATCTTTGTTATTGAAATCACGTCTATAACATAGTGAATTTTAAAAAGAAAGAAAAAAAATAATTTTTCTGCCTATTATTTCCACTGTACTAGGCTTTTCTTGTTTATATATCGACAATATTGCGGTCGGTTAAAATTTACTTGACCGAATTTGTTCGATTTTAAAAATCGGAGACCGAGTTCGAGTAAACGTTAATAACATCAAGTATATATGGTAAAACTATCAAAAATATTCGCCTATTTTGCGGCCGCTCTTATGGTGGGATCGGCGCATGCCGATACGGAAATTTTCAATAAAAAGCCCGTAGATTTTGCAAACGTAAGAATGGGCACGCGCAATTCCAGATTTTATTATTTTGTCTCGGCGGCGCGCCCCGAGGGAATGATTCAGCTTTCGCCCGACACAAAGCCCGAGGGCACTTGGAGAGCGGGCTATATATATGTAATAGACGAAATTAGGTGCTTTAGCCATATACACTCGTGGCAAATATCGGGCTTGCCCGTTATGCCTTTTACGGGCAATTTGGGCGAATACAAGGGTTTTGAGTCGCTAAAAGACAAGTTTTCGCACGACGACGAAGTTGCAAAATTAGGCTACCACAAGGTGTTTTTGCAGAACCAAAAAACAAAGGTAGAGCTTACCGCAACATCAAGGGTAGGTTTTCATAAATATACATTTTTGCCCGAAAAAGAACCCTTCCTTATGTTTGACTTGGCAAGCGAGCTTGGGCAAAGCAAGCCAGAATTTTCTAAGATGGAAAGGATAGACGACAATAAGATACAAGGTTTTGTGCGAATGTCGGGGCAGATGCGCCGCAAAAATCCCTTTACGGTATATTTTACTTTGGAATTTAACCGTCCCATAGCCGAAGTTTGGGGTTGCAATTCAGATAGGTTCAATTTCGAAAAAGTTGAAGACGTTTCGGGCAAGGGGGCCAGCTTTTATGTTAAGTTTGCGCCTTCTAAAGAGCCTTTACTTATGAAGGCTGGTATTTCGTTTACAAGCATAGAAGGCTCGCAAAAGAATTTAAACGCCGAATTGCCCGATTGGGATTTTGAAAAAGCGGTTGCCAACGCAGCCAATAATTGGAACGACGTTCTGGGCAAAATAAAGGTATATTCTTCCGACATAAACAATGTTCGCCGCTTTTACAGCGACTTAGCTCGCGCTTTTCACCGCTCGGCTATAAACGATGCCGACGGCAAATATCCCGACAATATCGGCAAAAAAACGTTAATACGTCAGCTGCCTTTAGACAAATCGGGCAAGCCCAAGTTTAATTCCATAAATTGCGACGCCCACTGGGGCAGCGAATTTTCGCTTTCCGCGCTTTGGTCTTTGGCGTGGCCGAAAACTTTAAGCGACAATATAAACAGCCTTATAGATTATTACCCGAGAGGCGGTATGATTGCCAGGGGCCCCAGCGGCGGCAACTACACCTTTGTTATGGTAGGCGACCAGGCAATACCCCTAATTGCCGCAGCCTACAATAAAAACATTAGGGATTTCGACGTAAAAACCGCCTACGAAGGCTGCATAAAAAATAGCGAAATAGGCGGCATACGCGACCACACGGGCTACGAAGTTCCAGCGGGGCCGTATATGAAATATTACATAGAGCGCGGCTATGTTCCCGAAGGCATAAAAAGGCCGTCGGCAAGCCATTTGCACGGGTGCGCGCTGACGCTTAATTTTGCTTTCGAAGACTGGTGTATGGCGCAGTTTGCGCTGGCTACAAACCAAAAGGCCGACTACGAAAAATACCTAAAGCGCTCCAAAAACTATAAAAACGTTTTCGACAAAACAACAGGCTATATGCGCCCGAGAAATTTGAATGGTGAATTTATGGGCGGCAGCGATTGGAAGCCCGTAGTAGAGCACAAAAAGGGAGAAAAAAAGCTGTTTACCCAACAAGGTTTTGTAGAGAGCAATTCTGCCATTATGACCTATTATGTAATGCACGACTTTGAAGGTCTGGCCGAGCTTATGGGCGGAAAAGACAAGCTTATAGAAAAACTTAACGGGCAGTTTGAAAAGGCAAAGTCCAGCCGCTTTTTAAACAAGGGCTCTTTGGCCGACCCGTGGGTAGACTACAGCAACGAACCTGGCATGGCAATGGCGCACGTTTTTGCCTATTTGGGAGCGTACGACTTAACCCAGTATTGGGTAAGGCAGGTTAAAGACACAATTTACCCTGCCGACAAGGTAGACGCAATTAACAACGCCTATAACGGCGACGAAGACGACGGCGTAGGAGGAGCGCTTGTTTCGCTAATGGCGATAGGGCTTTTCGACGCCCAAGGCGGAGCTAACATAGACCCCGAATATATAATAACGGCCCCCGTTTTCGACAAGGTTGAAATTCAGCTGGACAACCGCTATTACAAGGGCAAAACCTTTACAATTATTGCCAAAAACAACAAGAAAGGCAATGTGTATATTGCATCTGCGAAGCTTAACGGCAAGCCGCTTAAAGAGCCAAAGCTTAAGCATAGCGACTTTGCCAAAGGCGGCGTTTTGGAATTGGAATTGACAAACACTCCCGTAAAAACTTTGCGCTAGTTGCGCGTGTTTAATTGCGGCAATCCGTTGCGAGTGCCGCAATTTTTTTAATCGAAAAATTCTTGCGTTTATGAAAATAAAAAAACTTCTTTGCATTGCCTTTGCGCTGTTTGCGGCGTTGCCCGTTTTTGCGGCAAAGTTCGAACACACAATATATACGGTAGACCTAAAAACCCTTTTTAAAAACGAGGCGGCCACAACGCACAAAGAGCAAATAAACATAATATTTGCCCTTACAAACATTCAGGGGCTGGCAAACCGGCAAAAGCCGCAGTTGTATTTGTTCGCCGCAAAAAACCTTACGCACACCTCCTACAAGGGCGTTTACCCGAATTTGTCGAAGTATTACGACCAGTTTTACTACATGGACAAATTCTGGTTTAATTGGCTTAAGGGGAAAGGCTATATAGACGGCAGCAATGTAAAAGAGCTAAGCACGCTAGACGAAATATTTACCGTTTTTGCCGACAAATACAAAGGCTTTATTGTCTGGGAAAAGAAAAACCCCGCATTGCTTAATGTATGCGCCAGCATCGCTGCCGCCGAAGATATGGTTGCGTTTTCGCAAGACATAGACGACGGCGCACTTTTAAAAAAGCTTGCGCCCTTTGCAAAAAAAACGGTCTATGCCGACAGCTTCGGCATTAAGGCTTCAGAAAAGTCGTACAACTCGCAAAAGCTTGCCGCCTATTTATATTTAAAGGAAAACTATTTAGACAAGGGGCGTTTAAACCCCTTTTGCTTTTCGTATCTGCCCGACGCCTATTGCTACATTAATATGCAGGGCGGCTACGGTAAAAACAACTACGATGGCTCCTATACCTACAAATTTCAAAACAACGGGCACTTTAATTTCGACTACGCAATCGCAAAAAAAAGCGTTATTGTAGATTTGGCTCCAAGCGGAGGGTATGTTCCAGTTTCCGACCGCGCGCAAAAAAAGGGAGGCGACTTTGCAATGTGGAACAAGCTTTTGCAAAGCTCGTATGATTTGCGTAAGGGCAAATTCGGCATTATAGACGGCTTTGTGCCGTGGTGGCTAAAATACTCGAAGCATGGCGGCGATAACGAGCCCGCGGTAGGTTCGGAGTGTTCCTTTATAGAGCTTATAACTTCGTACAATATGGCAAACGATGCCGACGCGGCTTTGGGGCTAAGCAATGCATCGTTTTTTATGCATATGCCAAAGCCAGATAAAAAACGCTTTATTAGCAAACCCGAAAACTACAAAAAGGCACTTCCTGAAAAGGGCGTTATGTATATATGCTTTTTTATGCTGGACTACGACGGTTCGGCTTGGCTAAACCAATGCGCGCTCATGGTCTTCGGACAAAAGAGGGGAGTTGTTCCTCTAAACTGGGCAATAAATCCGGTTCTTGCCGACAGGGTGCCCCACGCATTCGAATATATGCTGGATAATAAAACCGCGCTTGACTTTTTCGGCATTGCCGACGACGGAGCAGCCTACATAAGCCCTGAAACATTGTTCGGCAAAAACAAGATAGGCACGGTAAAAAGCGACAGCTTTAACGAGTATTTTGAATTTGCGAAAAAATACTACCAAAGCCAAAGCATAAGCATAACTCCAATGTATATAAGCCGCAATTTCTCGGAAGACTGGCTTGGCAAGCTGGCCGATTTAAACCCCGATGGAATGGGCGTTCCAGTTTCTGCAAAAATAGGGGGCAATGCGGGCTTTAGCATGGTTGTAAACAATGTTGCGCTTGCATATTTGCACACCTACCACGTTAGCAACAGCGACAACTTTGCGCAGTCTTTAAAAAATATGTATGCGATAAACGGGCACTTAAGCGAACCGGAAACGCAGTTTAGGGCGTTCAGGCTCATAAAAATTTCGCCCGAGTGCATTGTAGAGGCAATGCGGCAGGCAAAGGCCGCAAACCCCGACGCAAAAATCAGGGTCGTAGACGCCTACACCTTCTTTGCCATGCTAAAAAATAAAAAAGAGGCGCAACCCATAGAATACGATTTGGACGACTTCGAGAAAATAGAATGGAAGGCGGGCGAAAAATTCGGGCTGTTTTGCCCGAGGGAACACTCGGACGGCGCAATTAGCATAGACAAAAGTGGGCTTACTTTGGGCGAAAACACCTTTAAAAGCCCGGAAATGCGCCACTTATATTTCGATGTAAAAGACGATTTTGCCGATGTATTGAAAGGCAAAAATATTGTGCTTGCAATAGAATTTGAGCCTATAAAAAACGGCAAGATAACATTGCAGTACGGTAGAATGTACGACAAGAAAAGGGAACGCTACTTTTCGGCGGGAACTTTGCCTATGGATTCTGGCAAACTTTCTTTTAAGATGGAAAATGTGATGTTTAAAAACGGGCAAAACGGCGCAAGCGACTTTAGGTTTGTAATGCAAAACAAGGGCGTTTTTAAACTTAAAAAGATTGAAATGAGAATAAGGTAAAGAACCTTTTTTTTGAAAAGCAAAAAAAAAGCCCGAAAATTCGGGCTTTTTTGCGTACGCGCAAGGGGCAAAACTACCAGCCTATTCCCGACGCGAACGGCTTTGAAACGTTGTAAGAGTTTATGTATTTGCCGCGGTCGTCTACAACCAAAACGGTTTTAGAGAGCCTGTCGTTCACATACGAAACCTTGTTCGGCGAAACCGAAATAAGATATCCCCTGCGGATTATAACTTTGCCTTTCGCGTCGGTTATGGCGATTTTGTCGCCCTGTTGCTCGGCTTTGGCTATCATTTTATTTTTGCCATAAGTTCGTTCAAACGCTTTACCATATTTTGCGGGTTTTCGAGCAAGCCCGCCGAAAGCATTGCGTTGTCGTATATCTGGTCTAAAACAAGTTTTGCCAAAGCTTCGTTGTTTTTGCGAAGGTCGTTTAGATTTTTTATAAGCCCGCTTTTCGGGTTTATCTCGAAGTTTATTGCCGGATTCGGCAGCGCGCCTTCGGGGTTAAACGCCTTTAGCATTGCGCGCATTTGCGGGGTTAGCCCGTCGGCATTAAGGGCTGCTGCGGGGCTTTCTACAAGCCTTTTGCCTGCCGAAACCTCCTTTACTTTTGCATCGCCCAAAGTGTTTTTTATCCATTCGCAAAGAGTTTTTACATCTTCTTCGGGTAGGGTGCTTTCCTTGTTTTCGTTTTCAAGGGGTATGCCGCTTAAGTCTATGTCGGCACTGTCTATAGAGACAATTTTCTTGCCACCAAATTCGCCCAAATTGCCCATTGCAAAAACGTCTACAGGTTCGTACATAAACAAAACCTCTATGCCGCGCGACTTAAACGCCTCTAAATAGGGGGCGTTTTCTATTGTGTTGCGGTCGCGCCCGAAAGCATAGTAGATGTCTTTTTGCGCCGATTTCATTTTTTCCACATAGCTTTCGAATGAGGTTTTTTCGCCCGCCTTTAAAAGGCTACTTTCGTAGCGCAAAAGCTTGGTTAAAGCTTCTCTATTTTCGAAGTCTACGGCAACGCCCTCCTTAATGAAATTGCTTATTGCCGCATAGATTTTTTCGAACTTTTCGGGGCTTTTCTTTGCTATTTCGGCAAGGTTTTTAATATAGCGTTTTACCGCAACTTTGCCCAATTTTTTAAGCAGCGCGCTGTCTTGCATGCTTTCGCGCGAGATGTTAAGCGGAATGTCGGCACTGTCTATCACTCCCTTTGCAAAACGCATCCATTCGGGCAAAAGGTCTTTTGGGGCTGCGTCTATAAGCACCTTGTGGCTGTAGATTGAAACTTGAGGCTTTGTCTTGCCGAAACCGAATTTTTCGGGATTTTCGGAGGGCGTGTATATAAGCGCGTTAAGCTCCAGGGGAGCGTCAGTTTTAAAGTGAAGCCAGTCGGCGGGTTTGTCGTACGAATGGGTTTGAAATTTGTAGAAATCCTCGTATTCGGAATCGGAAACTTCACTTTTGTTTTTTAGCCAAATTGCCTTTCTGGTTTGAACGTCTTGCCCGTTTACGCTTATGGGGAAGTCTACATACGCGCTATATTTTTCAAGAATTTCCCTGATTCTTTGGGGGTCTGCAAACTCTTTGTATTCGGGCTTTAAGTGTGCGGTTATCTTTGTGCCGCGCTCCGATTTTTCGGCTTCGTTAATGCTGAAGTTTTCGGAACCGTCGCACTTAAATAAATACGCATTGTCGTTTTCGCTTTTGGTTAAAACCTCTACTTTGTCGGCAACCATAAACACGCTGTAAAAGCCTACGCCAAACTGTCCAATTATGTTTTCTGGCAGCTTGCCGCCGTTTGCCTGTATTGCCTTGGAAAACGCCTTAGAACCCGAATGTGCAATTGTGCCCAAATTTTCGGCGATTTCCTTTTCGGTCATACCAATGCCGCTGTCTTCTATCGAAAATTCCGACTTTTCGGCATTGCAATCAATCTTGATTTTAAGCGAATTATTGTCTATTGCCTGCCCTTTTTCCAGCGAGGCAAACCTGAACTTTTCGGAGGCGTCTGAGGCGTTCGAAACAAGCTCCCTTACAAATATTTCCTTGTCGGTGTAAAGCGAGTTTATAACAATATCTAGCACCTGTTTAACTTCGGCCTGAAATTTATATTCCATATATTCCTTTCGTATAAAAATATGCCCCCGATTTTATGCGGAGGCTTTGTTTAATGCAATATCTTTGAAAGCGTTTCTTTTGTTTTGTTCCATAATTTTCGGCAAAAAGGCGGTAATTTTAGTGCACACCGCAGAATTTGCACGCTTTGTAACATCGCACAAAAAAAGGGCGGCTTTTTTGCCACCCTTAAAATTTTGCCAAAGCAATACTATTTAATTTCTATATTGCTTGAATTGTCTAAAATAAAGGGCTTTTTGCCGATATTTTTTGGCGGGAATGCCTCGGTTTTTTCGACGCGGTTGTTAAGCCATTTAAGGTTGTCTATACAAACGGCGTAAAGCATTGGGGTGTCGTCGAACTTTTTAAAGGTGTTGTTTTCTATTATAATATTGCGGTTGTAGCGGCTTTTGTCTTTGTCTTTTGATATGCGCGAGCCTACCCCTATTATTGCCGTTCCCCAGCCCTTTGCGTAGAAGTTGTTTTCGAACAAGTTGTTCCTTATGGTGCAGTTTCTAACCCCGCCTTGCTCGAACCAGTAGCACGCGTCGCCCTCGAAAAGCAAGGCGGTGCCGCCGTTTGCGAATACGTTGTTTTCTACCGTGGTTTTGCCGCGGCAGTTAAGCAGCATACCCCTTGCCCTGTTTTTTTGCACTACATTGTTTGTTATTATAATTTCGGGGTAGTCTCTTAGTTTGGCAACAGCGTCGCTTGCAATGACATTTTCGGGAATATTGCCGTCTAAAACAACCCTTTTAAACTGCTTGTTTATGGTTTCTACCGACTTTATTTTGGCGGTTGCCTTAGTTATCATAGAATCCTTGTCGACAAACTCTATTGTGTCGTTTGCCTTGAATGTTTTAAAGCCGTATTGTTGAACATGCACAAGCTCGCTAACAAAAGTGTTTGGGCTTTCTATGGTTCTAATTCTTTCGTATATGCCGTGAATGTTGGTTGCGTCGTCCATCATTTGCTCGAAGCGGTTGGAGTTTAATATGATTTTGCCTGTGCAGTTTACAAAGTGGGTGGCATCGGCAGCGCAGCTGATAACGCGGTCTTTGCCTGCGGTAAATACGCAGCTATCTACCGCAATGTTTGCCGAGTTTTGGGCTATAATTCCCATTCCGTATGCTTCATAAATTGTAATGTTTTTAAAGAGCACATTTTCGGATTCGTCTACCGAGAATGTCGAGTGCGGCCTGCCCGAAAACGTAAACACAATGGTGTTGCCCTTAACAGCTTTGTTCAGGCGTTTGTAGTAAAGCTTTACTTTGTCTTTCCCCAATTTTTCGGCGCGGAAAGTGCCCATTCTTATGGCGGGGAAATAGTCGCCCGTGTTGTATTCGGGGCGTTTTTCTTTTGTGTTAAACTCTAAAATTCCGCCGTAGCGGTAGGGCCTTTGCGCTTCCGAAGTAAGCGGGTTTGGCTTTGCCTTAAACTGCAAAAGCCCGTTGTCTACAACATAGGGGTTGCCGTCTTTTATGCGCAAGATAACGCCGTCGTCGAAAGTGTCTAGCACAATGGCTTCGGCGTGGGGGCTGTTGAAAAGGTCGCAGGCAAAATTTTTAAACGAAACGTTTCTTGAATTTCTTACCAAGAAAGGTGTTACATTGCCGTAGAACATAAAAAGAGTGTCTTTTTCGCCCTCTATTGTAAGTCCGTTAAAATCCACAATAGGGAATATTACGCGCTTTAGGCCTTCGTCGTTATTGCTGGCAAAAACGTAGTAGTCTTTTGCAAAATTGCCGCCGAAAGCGTATGTGCCCTTGCCGAATTTTATATGCGCGTGGGGGTGCTTTTTTGCTTCTATTAAGGCTTTCTGAAGCGCGGGGGTGCTGTCGCTGCCGTCGGGTTTTGCGCCGAAGTCGGCAATGTTAATTGTTTTTGTTTCATAGGGCTTTTTGCAGTTTGCCGAGGTGCATGCGGCAAAAAGCGCGGCGCACAATGCGCCGGTTAAAGCCAAAACAAGTGTTTTTGCGTATTTAGTGTTCATCATATATAAAAGGTGTAATTCGTAGTATGCGATTCTGTTTTAAAGGTTTTTTGTGGCAAGTTTTTTTAGGGCATAAAGCTAGCTTTTTTGCGCCCTGCGTTTTATTAGCTCGTTTACGGCAAACTTTGCCGCCGACCAAAACGGAATAAGCTTGTTGTTTAGTTTGCTCAAAATTTTTTCGGGCTTTGTTCCGTTTAGGTATAGCCTTATAGACTCGGTTATCGCGATTTTTCTTGCCACGATAAGCGAGGGGACATTCAGCTTTAAGTAGCCTATTGAATTTATTGCAAGCTCCTTTTCGGACGGGTTTGTCAGCGCGCTATTCGGGCGTATTTCACCGCTAAACGAATATTCGAAAAGCCTTTCGCACATAGGGTCGTAGGGGCTTGCCACCGTGTGCGTGCCGCGGGCGTGGCCGCAATGCAGAGCCGATTGGGCTATAAAGGCCGGCTTGCCGTCTTGGTTTTTTGGCTCTTTTATGCACGAGGCCGCCATATTGGAATACTCCAAAGTCTTTTCGGAAGCGCCGCCGAACTGCGGCTCTATGTGTTCTATGTGTGAAGTTTGCGCAAATATGCGGCTTTCGCAGTAGCAGCACAAATAGCTTTGGCGCGCAACAAGCGAGTTTTTTAACTCGTTTTTAATGCGTGTGTTGCCGAAGTTTGAATATTTTGCAAAAGGCCTTTTTTTCAGCCATTTTTTAAACGACTGCGGTGCTTCGGAATTTTCGGGTCTTTTAATATACCTCATTGCAGCGCCCTTATAAGATATTCGCCGCGCAAAACTTCGGGGTCTTCGGGAATCATAACGTTTAGCTCGTCTACAATTCTTTGCGCGTTTTGCAAGTCGTTGTTGTCTATCGCCGCATACATTGCCCTTAGCTTTTTTGCAACTTCGGGCTCGCGGTGCGCGTTTAGTAACTGCGTTAGTATGTCGGCCGGCGAGCGCCCGTAGGTGTTTTCCACTTTTTCTACGGCGTTTGTTTCGGAGTTTATCTTGTAGAGGTTTTTAGAAACCGACATTACAGAAGGCGAGTGCGAAGAAAATATAAATTGCGCCTTCGGGAAAATTTCGGGGAGCTTTTGGGCAAAGCGCGCCTGCCAATCTGGGTGCAAGTGCAGGTCTATTTCGTCTATCAAAATAACGCCTTCGCTTAGCAGCGGATTTTTCATTTCGGGATTCGCTACAATAGTCCGCATTGCAATGTCGGCAATAAGGGCAATTACGGTCTTTTCGCCGTCGGAAAGCCCTGAAGAAGGAATATTGCGGCTCTTTAAAAATGTTTGCCCGTCGCGAACTTCAAATGTTCCGAATTCGGGTGAAAAGCCCGCAAGCGCCTTGCTTACAAACGAAAGGGGGTTGTAGAACGCGTCTATTTTAGCCCTTAGGGCATTTCCTTTTTTTAGCGGCAGTTTGGCAGCTTGCTGCATTTCAAATTCGCGGCGTTGCGCCATTTGGGTAAACCATTTGTCCAGCTTAACAAAATCGGTTCTGGCGGCGAACGCGTTTTTGTATACTTCGGTGCGGTTTGTAGATGAAATCGGCTGCGGCGCGCAGTAGCCCGAAGTGTCGCGCATTGCGCCGTAGTATGCTAAGACGGGAATTTGCACAGATGCGTTGCCGTCTATCATAACGCGCATGTCGCGCCCGAAGTCGAACGCGCTTTGCATATTGCTGTTTTGCGAATTTCTGGTGGAGTTTCTTTGTTTGTAAAGGGTAAGGGTAAGCGGGCTTTTGCTTTCTATTTGCATTGTAAGCTTTGCGTAGTTTGTTCCGTACGATATTTCCCTGTCGGAAATTTTTTTGCCCTTTACCGCATAGTTGCAAAGCTTTACGGGCAGCCACGAGAGCATTATCGACACGGCTTCTAGCACGCTCGATTTGCCGCCGCCGTTTCGCCCCGTAAGAACCGTGCAAGATTTGTCGAATTCCACAAATTCGTTTCGCAGCCCCTTAAAGTTTTCAATCTTAATATTTTTAACAAACATATCTTTGTATCAAAAGCCTAATAAGGCGCGCTGTTTAGTAAAGCGCAAAATTGGGGCAAACGCCTT
This sequence comes from Opitutales bacterium, assembly GCA_034180465.1. Classification (GTDB taxonomy): domain Bacteria; phylum Verrucomicrobiota; class Verrucomicrobiia; order Opitutales; family Intestinicryptomonadaceae; genus CAKUIA01. Next base: position 22,227 of record JAXFOH010000078.1, on the reverse strand, counting down.
TTACGCAAGGGCAATAGCCTTGACAGCTTGCGCTACATTTCGGTAGACAAAGTATATGAAATATGCGGTATATGTTGCGTTTTTTCTTGCAAATTTTTTTGCCTTTTGCGCTGAAACTGGAAAATTTGAAGGACGAAAACAGTTTGTGGCTTTGCCCCATATTTAAAAAGTGCAACAAGCAAAAGCTTGCCGAGCTAAAGGCAAAGCACCTAAAAATTTTGGGTTTGCTTACCAAAACACAACGGCAAAAATACGACGAATTGCACGAAAAATACCCTGCAATTACCGATTTATAACAAAATTTTTATATGGGAAGCTCCGTTAAAAAAAGGTCTTTTAGAATTGAATATTTTGTAGGCTTGCTTGCCTTAGCCCTTGCAATTTTTGGCTACTATTGCGCGCTGGCGTTCTATTGGTCGGGCTTAAAAAACAGCCCATTTGGCTACGAAACGTGCGGATTGGAATTTATTGCATGGTTTTTGTGTATATATCCAGCCTACATTGTCTCTTTGCCATTAAAAGCTTTGCTTGTCTGGAAATTTGATTATCCAAAAATTTGGTTTTGGATTTCGTTTTTAATGATGCTGGCTGTTTCAATTCCCATAAAATCGCTTTATCTTGGATTTGCCGCAATTTTCTTTATTCTGCTAGAATTTGTTTTATATGTGTTTGCCGCAATTTCGGCAAACAAATCCAAAAAGTTATGAAAAAACTATTCTTTAAAGAGCTTGGCAAAAGGTTTGTTGTTTACATTGCAATTTTAGCCTGCGGTGCCTTGTTTGGCGCAATTTACGGCGCGCTTAACGACCAAATTACCTATGCAATTTCGCCCGAATATTACACAAAATTTAAGTTTGAGCAGTTTGGCATAAAGGGAAGCTTTGCCAACGAATATCCGCGAATTGGGGTTGCATTTGTGGGTGTATTTGCCACTTGGTGGACAGGACTTTTGTTGGCGGCAATACTGGGGCTTTTTGCATTTATGCAACAAAGCTGTAAACATATGTTTAAATGCTTTTTGTATTCTGCTGGTATTGCAATTTTTACGGTTGTTGTTTGCACTTTTTTAGCATATTGCGGCTTTATCTTCACGTGGGTTTATATCCCAAAATATATAATAGATAAAGATGCCTTTAAAACGGTTGGCAATATGCACAATATAGCCTACATTGCAGGTGTTGTAGGGCTAGTTTTAGGCGTGTTATATAACGTAGCATATAGAATTTTTTGCGACACAAAAACTTTATGTGCGCAAAAAAACAGCCCCGAAAGTCGGGGCTAAAAAAACTATTTTGCGGATTTTACTGCAATGGCTATTGCTTTTCGCACCTTTTCGGCAAAATCGGCGTAGCTTTCGTCTTTTTCGGGGCACATTTGCGGCAGGTATTGCACCGAAATTTTTGCCCTAAAGTCGGGCATATTAGCTCCCGCCTTCAAGGCTTCGTATGCTCCAGAAATTGCGACGGGAACAACGGGCACATTCAGCTCTTTTGCCAAAATTGCAAAGCTTTGTTTAAATTCCGAAACCTCGCCGTCGGGCGTTCTTGTGCCTTCGGGGAAAATTACAAGAATTTTGTTTTGTCTTAAAACTTCGGCCGCTTTTTGTATGGATTCTTTTACGCCGCTTTTAATGTCCATAATAATAACGTTGCTGCAGTCTGCATATTTCCTGATAAGCCCGCTTTTTATTATGCCCCTTATTTTTGCGAAAAAGTAGGTATTGTAGAGCTTTTTTGTGGAAAGCTTTTGAACTGCAAACACGCCGTCGAAATAGCATTGGTGGTTTGCGGCCAAAATAACCGCGCCTTGAGGGATATTGTTTTGCCCCGAAACCTTTACCGAATATAAAAGCTTTGAAGCGGTTTTGAAAATTGCCGCCGAAATGCAGTGCAAAAAGTTTGGTTTGCCGAGCAAGGTTGTCGGTTTTTCGGCTATTATTTCGTTCCAGCTGGGCTCTTTTATTTGCGCGTTTAAAGCTTCGCCTTTAGCGAGGTTTTCTATATATTCTGCAAGCTTGCGCAAAGTGGGGTATTTTTCGAAGTCCGCTTCGGTAATTTCGGTGTTAAAGCTTTCTTTTATAAAGCATTGCATTGCTATTTTGCCAAGCGAATCCAGCCCCAAATCCATCTCCATATTGGCATCGCACCTAACTTGCCCCGAAATTTGAGCCGCCAAAGTTTTCTTTAAAAGCTTGTATATTTGGCTTTCGGGCTCGGGGTTGGCGGACTTTTCTTCGTCGGCAATCCCGTTTAGCAAATCGGGCAGCATATGCCTTTTTAATTTGCCTATTCTTGTGCGCGGCAATTCGCCGTTTGTTATGGCAAATTTTATAATGCGCTTATATACGGCGTTTTTTCTGTTATACGGCAAAATGGCGTTGTTTTGCACAAATTCCATTGCCAAGGCGGGCGGCATATCGGCATATTCGCCCGAGAGGCGTATTGCGGCCTGCAAAACACCGTCTTTATAGCATACGCCTATTTCCGAAATATGCGGGCACTCTTTCTTTACAAGGGCTTCCAAGTCGGCTGGGTTAAATTTTTTGCCGTTTGGCAAAACTATAATTTCCTTGCACCTGCCCGTAATGAAAATAAAGCCGTTTTCGTCTATATAGCCTAGGTCTCCCGTATGCAGGTAGCCGTCTACTATCGTTTGGGCGGTTTCCTGCGGGCGTTTGTAGTAGCCGCTTGTAATGTTGCTGCCCTTTACGATAATTTCGCCGTTGTCTATCTTTACGTCTATGCCGTTTAGGGGCTGGCCAACCGAGCCCGCCTTTATGTTGTCTGGCCTCGGGAACGAAATTATGGGAGAGGCCTCCGTCATTCCGTAGCCCTCGCACATCTTAAAGCCGAGGGCGGTTAAGTCTGCAAAAACGGTTCTGTTTAGGGCAGCCCCACCCGAAACGTAAAAGTTTGCCCCGCCGCCCAGTGCCGAATGTATTTTGCCGAAAATCTTTTTTGAAAGCCAAAGTTTGTTTGCCGTTTTTGCCGCGGCAAACAAAAGCTTTGCTATTTTAGATTTCGAAATTTTGCCCATTATGCCTGCGTGCAAAGTTTCGTAAAAGCGCGGCACGCTTATAAAAAGGTGTATTTTTCGCGCCTTCATCGCCGAAGAAATATCTTCGAAAGTAAGCGACTTTGGCATTACAATTTCGCCTTCTACATAAAGGGGCACAATAACCGTGCCCGCAATGGGCAGAATGTGGTGAAAGGGCAGCATTGCAAAGCACTTTAGCCCTTTGGGGAAATATTGCGTTTTGCAAACGGCGTCTATGTTCGTATATATATTTTTAAACGTAAGCATTACGCCTTTGGGCGTGCCCGTTGTGCCCGATGTATACACAATAAGGGCAAGGTCGTCTAAGTTGCGCTCTACCGAAAAATCTTCGCCTACATCTAAAAGAGGTTGTTCGGAAATTTGCGAAATGTCTATAATGCGAATGTTGCGGCTTGCTTTTGCAACGGCTGCCCTTGCTTTTTCGAGATTTTCGGGCGAGGCGAAAACGGTTTCGGTATCGCTGTCGGACAATAAAAACTGCAGCTCGCTTTCGGTAGAATTTGCGTCTATGGGAATTACCGAGGCTTTTGCCGCCCAGGCTCCCTGCAAGGCTGCAATCCATTCGGGGCTGTTTGCCGCAAAAATTGCAACTTTAGAACTATTTTTGCAAAGCAAAGCCGCCTTCTTTATGTAGGAGCAAAGTGTTTTGTACGAATAAGTTTCGCCGCCGAAATATACGGCGTTTTTATTCGAACATTTAATCAGCGATATTTTCATTATATCCCTGTTAAATCAGAAAAAGGAAGTTATGTCAACATGCAATGAACGCTCGTTCATTGGCTTTGAACAATCCCCTATATTTCGAAAATATTCCGAATTTTTTGCGTATATTAAAAAGTTTATGTTATATAACTTTTCTTTTGCGCAAAAAAACGAAGGCTAATGCTGAAAGCGCGGCAAACAAAGCGCATTGGGCGGCTTCGGGAACCTCGTTTAAAACGCCAACCCCGCTTAGGTCGAAGCCGGGCGTGCCCGAAGTGGGATACGCATCGTAAATTGGGCTGCCGCGGCTGTCCAAAGTTTTGCCGTCGCCTACAATGTCTACAATTCTAACGTAGTTTACGTTGTCTAAATCAAGATAATTGTAGTTGTCTAGAAAGTCGCGCATATATTCTGCCGAAAACATACTGCTAGATTTTGCGGTATTTGTGTCAAAATCGTAGTGGCCTAATATATAGCTATAAACGTCGGATAGTTCCTGCAGGTCGTAGCCTGTGCCATAGCCAACTCTATATTTCGAGCCTAGGTTGTATATCAAAGTAGGGTCGTTTACGCCGCCGCCAACATCGCCGTCGGAGCCTACGGGTTTTGTGCCCAAATAGAAATTGGGGAACCTTACAAAGTGGCTGCCGTTGGTTGAAACTTCAACAAAAGCCAATTCCAAAAAAGTGTCGTTTAGGGCGTTTTCGAACACGCAAAAGTCGTAGCCTGCGCCGTTGCGTATTGCCTTGTCGAAACCCAAAATTATAGAGCCGCCGTCGCCCAAAACAAGAACGTCGGAAGGGTTGCTTGCTGTTGGTTTGCCAAGGGCTTTGCTTGTGTCGGTCCAATAGCCAACGTCGTAGTCGGTTTCGCTGCCCGTAATGCCGCTGCCTTGAATATACGAAACACATTTTGTTGCCCACTCTTTAAAGGTATATTTGGGATTTCCTCCCGAAGCCTTACCGCTAACGTGAATAGCCGCGCTATTTGCGTCGCCTACGCCCGGGGCAAAGCCTGTAACATAGCCGTAGTTAGAGTCGTACGAATAGTATTCGTTTGCGGGTAAAAAGCAGTCTATGCCCAAACTTTGCGCGTATAGCGGTTGAAATGCCGCCGCCAAAATTGAAAGGGCCGAAAATATATTTTTTGCCTTCATTTGTTTAATATGTTAAAGTTATGCCCGCGCTAAATGTTCTGCCCATTCCGGGGTAGTAGCCCGACTTCCATGCGCACGAGATATACCGTTTGTCTAGCAGGTTGTCGACAGCCACAAAACAGCTTGCGTATTTGCAGATTTTGTAGTTTGCCCTAAGCGACAAAAGCGCGTAGGCCGGAATTTTTGCCGTGGTGTTTTCGTAGTCGCTGCCAACATATTGGTCGCTTAAAAAGCTTGCCGAAAACGAGAGTGTAAGGGGCTCAATCGGGCGCACAAAAGCCGACAGCGTGCCCGAGAAGTTTGGCACAAGCGGAATTTCGTTGCCATCGTTTTCGCCCTCTAAAAACTGCGCTTTTACCGCCGAAAACATTGCGCTAAAGCCCCAAATTTTTGCGTCGTATTCAAGCGAAATATCGGTGCCAAAGCGCATTGTAGGGTCTAAATTTGTATTTAGCCATTCAAGCCCGCTAGGCGTAAGTGTTTGGTAATACGAAATTTCGTCTACAAGCATATTTAAAAAGAAACTTCCCGTAAGCTTCCAATTTTCGTTTTCGAATTTTACGCCGATTTCGTAGTTTTGCCCCTTTTCGGGAGAAAGGTCTTTGTTGAAGGGCACGCTTAAGCCGCCGTAGGTTTGATACGAGCAAACTTCGTCGGCAACGGGATAGTGGTAAATTTGGTCGAACTTAAAGAACAAGGCGGTGTTGTTTTCTACCAAGTATGTTGCGCCGAAGTTTGCTCCGAAACCAGTAAATGAAAGGTGTTCTTTATAGGTATTTGCGGGGTTTATCTGCGGCGGCCAATCGGGGTTTGGCACTAAAATTGTTGTGCCGCCCACCGAAATTTCCCTAAATTCGTCCAGCGAGTTTTGCTTAAATTCGGTATTGTCTATGCTAAGGCGCGAAAAACTTATGCGGCCTACGGCGTTTAAAATAAGCCTTTCAAACAAAGTGCAGCCGCCGCCAATGTAGGGTTCGGCAGAAATTTGTGAAGCGTTGGCATAGCCCTTGTAGGGAGCAGAGCCATCGTGCAAACGTTTAAAATCTATATCGCTATATTCGCCGTCGAAGCCCACAAGAATATGCGTGTTTTCGGAAGTCTCGAATTTGTATTTAGGCGTAAAAGAGGCGGTATATTGGAAATTTTTTGTCTTGCCGCCCATATTCCAAAATATGTCCCTAAAATTCCAGCCAAGGCCAACATCGCCTTCGCCAGCGGCAGATTGCGTGTCTAAAGTTAGGCTATACGAGCCGTCTTTGGAATACGACTTTGAATTGTAGAAACTTTGCTGCGGGTTTGTGTTGCATTGCGCCAAGGTTAAGGGGCCAGCATACATTGTGTTAGAGTCGGTATAATTGCCCGAAAAAACAAGAGAGTTTTTTTCGTTTATGTCGTAGCCAAGGCTTAGGTTTGCGCTTATAGCATCGCTTGCCGAGTTGTCGCGCCAGCCTGCCGAATTAAAATAGTTTATACCTACGTTTGCAAAAAAGTCGCCCTCTACAAGGGCGGCTTGCGCCGCCAAATCGTAGGTTTGGTACGAGCCGTATAGTCCCTTAAATACATACGAATTTTTTTTGGGGCGTTTTGTTTTTATTTTTATAACACCAGCCGAGGCCGCTGAGCCGTACAACGCCGTTTGCGAGCCCCTTAGCACCTCCATACTTTCTATGCTAGAAAGGGGAATTTGCAGCCAGTTTATCGCTCCCATATCCGGGCGGTTTATCCTGTGGTTGTCTACAACAACCATTATTCTTGTTTGCGAATTTTCGCCAAAGCCGCGCATTGCAAAGTCGCCCGATGCCATAGACGATGTTACGCTTCTAAAATTTAGATTTGCAAAGTTTTTAAGGGCTTCGGCAACATTTGTGTATTGCGAATTTTCCAGCTTTTCGGACGAAATTTGAACCGTGTTTGCGGGGGTTTCCAAATTGGGGGTTAAAAACCTGTATGCCGTAGCGTATACGGTGTCTAAAGTGCCTGCATATTGCGCTTCGCTTGATTGGCTTTTCTCTTGTGCAAAAAGTGAATTTTGCAGGCAGCAAAGTGCGAAAACAGCAAAAAAATGCGGAATTTTAGACGCCGTATACATTAAAACACTCCCTTATTTACGCCTGCGGTATATAGCCAATGCCAATGCCAAAGCACCGAATATTGCAGCGTATGTCGAAGGTTCGGGAACCGCCGCCGACGAGTAGGTTAGGTTATCCATCGCAAAATACGAAGGCGCATTTGCGCCCCATTCGCCGTAGTCGTCAGTAAGGGTTTTAAAGTAAAGCCCGTAAATGCCGGCGGCTTCGTTTAGCGACGAAAGGTCTACGTTTATCCAGCTATTTGCAACGGTGTCGGCATTCGAAAGCTCGCATTCAACAAAGTTTTCGGAAAATTCGCCCATAGAGTTTATCGCATAGATTAGCACTTTAAACGAGTAGTGGTTGCCGTCGTCGGTAAGGGTTTTTGTAAGATAGTCGTAGCTAACAAGGGTATTTGCCACTTGAATTGAGCTTACGCTTATTAAGTCCGAAAACAAAATCTGCGCCATATCCGAGCTTGAATAGCCAGAATTTTCCGAGGTGTTTCCGTAGTAAATACCGTAGTAGCCGCCTGCCGCGCCGCTGCCGTCGGTGCCTGTTATAGAGGTGTATTGCCCGAGTTGGCCGGCTTCCCAGTAATTTGAAATATCCACGGTTTTGTCGGCGCAGTTCGATACGCTTATGCCGTCCCACGAATAGTACCAAACTCCGCTATATTGGCTGTTGCTCCAGTTAAAGCCAACTTGCGGGTTGTACATATAGCCTTCGTAATAATGTACACCGCTGCTCGTTGCCGTTGTAGAACGGTTGGCGTCGTATACGGGAGTAGCCCCCGAAAAATCGAACACATCGGCACTAAGGCCTTGTGCGGTTAGCGTTAAGGCGGTTAAAGCCGCCGCAATAGATAGTAGTTTGTTTTTCATTTGTTGTTTTATCTTTCCGGTTTGCATCGAAGCGGTCGATAATCCCTAATTTTTCCGAAAAGCAACAACAAAACGCCGGCTGCAAAATTCGGCAAAAGCCAAAGCTGCATACGGCAAAATTGTGTCCATATATAAAAGGGGGTTAACCCAAAATATATTCATAGTTCCTCTTCGGGAAGTTAGGACATTTTTAACGCGCGTCTTCTGGCTATTTCCCATTTCGCTTTGGGGCGAAAACCACCTTTTGCCTTCCCGCATGTGCAGTGGCTTAAAAGGCGTGTCGGAAAATTACAGCGGCGAGACCGCGCCCGAATTTAACGGGACTTCCGTTTGCGTTAAAAACATTCGCCCAAAGTTTTTTGCATTGGGCGCATAGTATGGTAAGAACTATTCGGACAATTTCTTATTAGCGTTTGATTATGTCAAGCGCATATTTTGCCTTTAAAGGCTGCTTGGCTTTGCAATCAGCGCAAAATAGTTTGACATAGTTATTCGATTTTTATACAGAGTTTGCCCACAAATGAAATGAACTGCGTTTTACGCGCTTAAATGGAGTTTTGGAGGAAAACTTGTTGATCTTGGCTTATATAGCGGTTGGGCGTTGATATTTTTACAGACTATGAAAAACAAATACATATTTATCTTTATAATTGCAGCGTGCGCCATATTTGCATTCTTTGCAAAAGGCAATTCGGATACCGACAAGCAAAGTGTTTGTTTGGACGGCGACGACTGGAAGCTTTCGTATGCAAAGCAGCCATTTTCGGGGGCGGCAAAAAGCCCCGAAGAGTTTAAACAGCTAAAAGACGTTAAAAGCATATCGGCTTCGGTTCCCGGCAACTGCGAGCTGGATTTGCAAAAAGCCGGCGTTTTGCCCGACCTGCAAAGGGGCGACAATATATATTTATTTAGACCTTTCGAGGGCTACCAGTGGTTGTATTCAAAGAAATTTAAAGCCCCCGATTTTAACGAAAAACAAAAGCTATTTATAAACTTTGGCGGCATAGATACTTTGGCGGACGTTTTTGTAAACGGCCATCTTGTGGGAAGCAGCGACAATATGTTTGTTTCGCAAAAATTTGATATTGGCAATGTCGTAAACAAAAGCGGCGAAAATTTGCTAGAGGTTGTTTTGCGCTCGCCCGTAATAGAAAGCGCAAAGTACGACGACATTGCAGGCTCTTCGGGCGGCAACCGCGCCGAACTTATACACATAAGAAAAGCCCCCGCGTCCTTCGGGTGGGACATTCACCCTAGGCTTGTAAACTGCGGTTTGTTTAAGTCGGTTTCTTTGCAGGTGGAAAACGAAATTTCCATTTCTGAATTCTACCCCTTTACCCTGTATGTAGAGCCTTCAAAGAATAGGGCAATGTTGGCTATTGATTTAAAAATACAAACACCTTTTGAAGAGCTAGACAAGCTTACTGTGAAAGTTTCGGTTTGCAAAGACGGCAAGGAAATTGCTTCGTACACAAAAAAACCGCTTTCATACAATGTTAAAGACGCGCACTGGATAAGCGGCGTAGATTTGTGGTATCCGCGCGGCTACGGCGAGCAACCGCTATACGACATAAGCGTAAGTCTTTTAGATAAATCCGGCAAAACGCTTGCCGAGTGCAAAAAGAAAATGGGCTTTAGAACCGTAAGGCTTGAATTTTCGGAAATAGAACTAAACGACGAGGCTTCCAAAAAAGTTACGACAACTCGAAACGGCGAAGCTTTCGGCGATTTAGACGAAAATTCTCTTAAGGGCGAATTTAAGTTTTATGTAAACGATGTTCCAATATTTATAAGGGGCACAAACTGGGTGCCGCTAGACGCCTCGCATAGCAGGGATTTACAGCATGTTCAAAGCGCAATGGATATGCTTGCCGACTTAAACTGCAATATGGTTAGGTGTTGGGGCGGCAACGTGTACGAAAGCGAAGAGTTTTTCGACCTATGCGACAAATACGGGATTTTAGTTTGGCAAGATTTTGCGATGGGCTGCTCGGTTTACCCGCAAACCGAGGGGTTTTACGAAAAGATAAGAAAAGAGGTTGCCTTTCAGGTAAAGAGGCTAAGGCACAGAACTTCGCTTGCATTGTATGCGGGAAATAACGAAAACGACCAAGCCTATAACTGGCGCATAAAGGAAAAGATGTTCGCCCCGCAGCACGACGCTTTAAGCCGCGACGTAATACCCGCGGTTATAAGGGAATACGACTGGATTATTCCGTATTTGCCCAGCTCGCCGTATATGTCGGAAAAAACCGTTGTGCAAAATAAGAAATTTGCCCCGCCCGAAGCGCACTTGTGGGGGCCTAGGGGCTATTATAAAATTCCCTTCTACACAAACGCAATTTGCAGGTTTGTAAGCGAAATTGGCTATCACGGCTGCCCAAATAAAAGCAGCCTGCAAAAGATGATGGACAAAGATTATGTGTATCCGTTTGTAAAGGGCAAAGACTTTGAATTTAACAAACAGTGGCAATGCAAGGCGGTTATGCCCTATAGAGACAGCGACACCGGAGCGCGCCGCAATATGCTTATGGTAAATCAGATAAAGCACTTGTATGGCGAATGCCCAAAAGATTTAGACGAATTTGTATTCGCTTCGCAAAGCGTGCAAGCCGAGGCCAAAAAATATTTTATAGAGCACTGGCGCAGCCAAAAATTTGCCGCAAAAACGGGCATAATTTGGTGGAATTTGCGCGATGCTTGGCCCATTTTGTCGGACGCTATTGTAGACTACTACAATTCTAAAAAGCTTGCCTACTACTACATAAAGCGCGCGCAAAAAACGGTGTGCTGTATGCTAAACGATAAATTAGAGCTTGTTGCGGTAAACGATTCTTTAAAACCCGCAAAAGGAAGCGTAAAGGTTGTGGATATAGATTCCGGCAAAGAATTGTTTAGCGGCGAATTTACCGTAAATGCAAATTCTAAAAGCGTTATTGCAAAACTAAAGCAACCGGCAGAGCAGGGAATGCTGCTTATAACATATAAAGAGCAAGATAAAAAAGCCGAAAACCTAAATCACTATATGTACGGCAAGCCGCCCTTTAAGCTTGCCGACTATAAAAAGTGGAGCAAGGCTTTAAAGATAGTAAGAGACTAAATTTTGCCGGACGCTTTGTCGATTTAAGGCGGAGCGTTTTTTATAAAATTTATGCTTTAATAAACAAACGCAGCATGGCATAGTCTTTATATGGAATTGAGTTTGCCTTTGGTTTTCGAAATTTTGGGATTGGCTGCGTTTGCAACATCGGGAGCGTTGGCTGCGTTTAAAAAAGATTTGGACATAGTTGGCTTTGTTTTTGTTGCCACTTTTACAGGCATTGGCGGCGGCACGATAAGAGATGTAATTTTAGACCGCAACGTGTTTTGGCTGCATGATGCATATTTATATTCGCTAAACATTTGCATAGCATGCGCGGTTTTAACCTACATTGTTTCAAGGTTCATTCAAAAGCGCGAAAATATAGTAAACTGGTTCGACGCCGCGGGCTTGGCGTTGTTTTCGGTGCAAGGGTATATGATTTCGCAAAGCGTTGTAAATTCTGGCGAAGTTGCCGTTGTTATGGGCTTGTTTACGGGTTGCGGCGGCGGGCTTTTGCGCGATATTGCGCTAAACAGGCGGCCCTTTATTTTCAGGGGCGAGTTGTATGCCACAAATTCCATTATAGGGCTTTTGCTTTTGCATTTTACGAATATGCCGGTGCTTGCATTCATAATAATTTTTGCGTTGAGGGCTGCCACCATAAAATATAAGTGGAGCTTAAAGTAGGCGTTTTTTAAGTTTAAATGCGCAAATTTTGGTGGCGCAAATTTCTTTATATATTGCAAATTGCGCAAATTGTGTGTTCTATTGCAAAACATAAAGAATTTTTATTATGGGAATTTTCGAAGAATTAAAGGCAAGGGGGCTAATTGCCCAACTTACAAACGAAAGCGAAATTAAAGAGCTTATAAACAGGGGCGGGGCGAAGTTTTACATAGGTTTCGACCCTACAGCAGACTCGCTTCACGTTGGGCACTTTATGGCTTTGTGCTTAATGAAACGCCTGCAAATGGCAGGCAACAAACCCGTGGTTTTAATAGGCGGCGGCACAGGCTATATAGGAGACCCTTCGGGCAGAACCGATATGCGTTCGATGATGACACCCGAAACCATACAGCATAATTGCGACTGCTTTAAAAAGCAGATGGAACGCTTTATAAAATTTGGAGACGATGCGGCAATAATGGTAAACAACGCCGACTGGCTTTTAAAGCTAAACTATATAGATTTGCTAAGAGACGTAGGCGCATGTTTTTCGGTAAACAATATGTTGCGCGCCGAATGCTACAAGCAAAGGCTAGAAAAAGGCCTTAGCTTTTTGGAGTTCAATTATATGATAATGCAGTCGTACGACTTCTTGTATTTGCACGACAACTACGGTTGCAATATGCAGTTTGGCGGCGACGACCAGTGGAGCAATATGCTTGGCGGCACCGACCTTATACGCCGCAAGACGGGCGAAGACGCGTATGCAATGACCATTACTTTGCTTTTGAACAGCGAGGGCAAAAAGATGGGCAAAACCGCAAAGGGCGCAGTATGGCTAGACCCTGAAAAAACAACCCCGTTCGAATTCTTCCAGTACTGGCGCAATGTAGACGATGCCGACATAAACAAATGCCTTAAGATGCTTACGTTTATATCATTGGAAGAAATCGCCCAAATGGAGGCTTGGGACGATTCCCGCATAAACGAAAAGAAGGAAATTTTGGCCTACAGCCTTACCGAGCTTGTGCACGGCAAGGAAAACGCCGACAAGGCGAAAGCTCTTTCGCATGCGCTGTTTTCTGGCGAGGGCGACGACGCAAATATGCCGTCTACCGAAGTAGATGCTTCTGAAATTCCCGAAAGGGGCATAAGCATTACCGAGCTTATGGTAAAGTGCAAGCTTGCCTCCAGCAAGGGCGAAGCCCGCAGGCTTGTGCAGCAGGGCGGGGTAAGCGTGAACGGGCAAAAGGTTTCTCTGCCCGAGCCCTTCTATTTTGAAAAAGACTTGCGGGAAACACTTAAGATTAAAAAGGGCAAAAAGATATTCCACAAAGCAGTTCTTAAAAAATAGGCGGAATTCAAAAATTTTCTGGCGCGTTAAGATATGTTTTTTAACGCGCTTTTTTGTGCTGCAATTTCGGCTTAAGTTTGTCCAAGAGAGTCCGATTTTCATATATCAATAAAAGGAGATATATGGATTTAAAAGGCTCTAAAACCGAAAAAAATTTAATTGAGGCTTTTGCGGGCGAAGCAAAGGCGCGTACAAAATATACATATTATGCCTCCAAAGCAAAGGCCGAGGGCTTTGTTCAAATTGCGGCATTTTTTGAGGACACCGCCGCAAACGAGAAGGAACACGGCGAAATTTGGTTTAAGTTGCTTAAAGGCGGCGAAATTCCCGATACAGCCGAAAATTTAAAAGACTGCATTGCGAGCGAAAATTACGAATGGACCGATATGTATGCCGCCTTTGCCGAACAGGCCCGCGCCGAGGGGTTCGACAACATTGCAACGTTGTTCGAAGGCGTGGCCAAGATTGAAAAAGCGCATGAATTGCGCTATAGAAAATTGCTTGAAAATATAGAAAATAACAGGGTTTTTGAGCGCGAAGAAGAAGTTGAGTGGAAGTGCTCCAACTGTGGGCATTTGCAGAAGGGCAAGCGCGCCCCCGAAAAGTGCCCCGTTTGCTCTCACGCAAAGGCTTATTTTGAAATAGCCCCCTGCCAAAACTACTAAAGTCCGCTTTTCCCCAATTTTAACAGGATACAAAAAAAGCCCCCAATATGGGGCTTTTTTGTTGTTCGGTTTTCTCTACATTTTACGAATTAAAATATTTTAGCGTTCCCAAGCCCATCAGCAATGCAAAGCTTGCAAGCAAGCCTACAACGGCGGCAAATATGCCGACAATAGCCATATATTTTTGCTTAATCATATCCGTAGAATATGCAATGGCGTTGGGCGGTGTGCTTATGGGCAAAATCATTGCCAACGATGCCGACAAAGCCACGCTTATAAGCAAGGTGGGTATTCCGCCGTAGGGCGTTAGCGCGTCTTTCATGCCAATACCGACCGCAGCCAACACGGGAACAAGCAAGTTCATTGCAGCCGTATGCGACATAAACGTAGACATTATATAGCACAAAAGCGAAGCGCCTATAATTGTCATAATGGGGCTCCATGTGCTAAGGGGAATAGATGCAACCAAGTGCTTTGCCAAGCCCGTTTGGTTTAGGCCAATACCAAGCGCAAAACCGCCTGCTACCAACCAAAGAACATCCCAATTAATACATTTTAGGTCGCTTTTGGTAAGCACGCCAGTAACTGCAAATGCCGCAATGGGTATTATTGCAATAATGTTTGAATTTAGCCCAGTTGCCTTGTCGAACATCCAAAGCAGCACGGTAATTGCAAACACGGCATATACGATATATGCCTTTGTGCTTTTCTCGAATTTGCAGTCGAAATTAAGTTCAAGTTCCTTCCTTTTAAATGGGAACATTTTTAAAAGGAAAAGCCACATAATTGTTATTAAAACAAGAACAAAGGGAGCCATTACAAGCATCCATTGCCCGAAGCCTATGCCCAAATTTAGATGTTCGTTTAAGTAGCCCAATGCTATCGTATTGGGGGGCGTGCCTATGGGAGTTCCAATGCCGCCAATGTTTGCCGCAACGGGAATTGCCAAAATAAGCGCTGTTCTGCCCTTGCCGCTGTCGGCCGCGGGTTTTAGAAGCGGTGCCATAACGGCGAACATCATTGCGGTTGTAGCCGTGTTGCTCATAAACATCGAAAATACCGAGGTTACAAACATTAGCCCCAAAAGAACCACGCCCGATCTTTTGCCGAAGGGCTTAAATAAAACTCTTGCCAAGTTTTTGTCTAGCCCCACTTTTTCGGCACCTATAGCCAAAACAAAGCCGCCCATAAACAGAATAATTATGGGGTCTGCAAATGTTGCCATAAGGGTTCTATATTTAACCGCATGCCCGAAAACTTCGGCCGAAACACCTTCGGCGGGCTTAAAGCAAAATAGCGAATAGTCGGAAACCGTAAACAGCATAAGTGCTATTGTTAAAACCGACGTTGTCCACGAGGGTATTGCTTCGGTAATCCACATTAAGGCGGCAAATAGGAAAATTGCTATGACGCGCTGTTCTATTACTGTTAAATTTTGTATGTGGAATACTTCAGAGGGCAAAAACCACGCAGTTAGTGCAACCGCCATACAAATTATAAGGTATACAAGTTTTTTAGGGTTCATTGTGTTGGTGTGTTGTTCTACTGGCGCATAACTTTGTAAACGAAAAGAACGCACGCAATAAAAATTCCTTAGTTTGCCCAATAACGTGTCTATTGCAAGATATTTTTGGGGGCATATTTATAGCTAAGCGTGGCAAAGTGCGCGGCATTGTTTGCTTATAACAGGGTAAAACAAAAGGCAAAAATTTCCGCAAAAAATAGCGCGGTGTTTGCCGCGCCCGAAATTTTTGCATTTGCAACGTTTTTAGAGTTTGCGTTTTAAAAGCGAGGCCGAATTCAGCACAACCGTTACCGACGACAAATTGTGTATCAGCGCGCCCCATACGGGGGTAACAATTCCAAAAAACGCCAACACAACTGCGCATATGTTTACGCAAACCGAAAATACCATATTCGCCTTTGCGGTAAATATTGTGGTTTTCGAGAATTTTATAAGGTTGGCTATTTTTGTAAGGTCGCCTCCCAATAGCGAGGCTTGCGCCGTAGACAATGCAATGTCGTTCTTTAAATCTGCAACGGCAACCGAAGCGTTTGCAAGGGCCAAAGCCGGAGCGTCGTTTACGCCGTCGCCAACCATACATACGTTTTTGCCCGAAGCTTGGGTTTTAGAAACAATGTCTAGTTTGTCTTGCGGTAGCAATTCGGCAAAAATCTTTCTTATGCCTGCAAGCTTTGCAATGTTGTCGGCTGCCGCTTTGTTGTCGCCGCTAAGCATTGCGCAGTCTATGCCAAGTGCTTCTAATTGCTCTATTGCAGCTTTTGCAGTTGGCCTTATTGTGTCGGAAAATTCCAGATAGCCTACGGTATTGCCGTCTGTTTTAACTTCCGAATAGGTGGCCGCCTTTTCTGCAAGGTTTTCGTTTCGACTGTCGGGCTTGCCCACAAACACGGTTTTGTTGCCTATAGTTGCCTGTGTTCCCACCCCCGCAATGTTTTTAGAGTGGGTTGCCTCTTTTAATTCTATATTTTTCGATTTTGCGTAGGCTACAACCGCTTTTGCTATGGGGTGGTCGCTAAGTTCTTCGGCAGAGGCCGCAAGCGATACTATTTCGCTTTCGTCCAAGTTCGAGCATGGCACTATTTTAGAAAGCGATATTTTGCCCATCGTCAAAGTGCCCGTTTTGTCGAAAAATACGGTGTTTGTTTTTGCAATACGTTCTACTGCTTCGCCGCTTTTTATCAATATAGAGTGCTTTGCCCCATTTCCTATTGCCGCGGCTATTGCAGTCGGCGTTGCAAGAACAAAGGCGCACGGGCAAAATACAACCAAAATTGTTATTCCTCTAATCAACGCCTGCTGCCAGCTAATCGAGAAACAGAACATTGAAAGCAAGAAAACCAAAACCGACAATATTATTGCACTCGGCACTATGAATGCCGCCCACTTGTTTGCCAGTCTTGAAATTGGGGCTTTTTTGCCTTCTGCTTCCTCTACTAGCTTTACAAGCTTAGCCAGCGACGAGTTTGCCGCGCTTTTTTGCACCAAAACTTCGGCGTATTCAGAAACGTTGAATGTTCCAGACATAATCGAGTCGCCCGACTTTTTGGATACGGGCAGGCTTTCGCCCGTCATATTAGCTTCGTTTACGCTTGCGCTTTTGCTAAGCAAAACGCCGTCCGAGGCAAACATTTCGTTGCTGCGCACACAGAGAATGTCGCCTTTTGCAATTTCCGAGGAGGGGATTTCCATTTCATTGCCGCCACGCTTTATTTTTGCAATTTTGGGCATCATTGCCGAAAGCGCGTTTATGCCCGACCTTGCCTTTTGCACGGTGCGTTCTTCCAAAAATTCGCCCAACGCCATCAAAAATGCTATTTCGCCCGCAACAAATATGTAGCTGTGTCCGTGTTCGCCTTCGCCAGAATAGCCGAAAGCGCATAAAATCTGCAGCACAAGCGAGGCGAACATTGCAACCGTTACCAGCGCGGGGCTTGATATTTGCCCATTTTTTAGCATATTAAAGGCTTTGCTAACTATCGGCAAAGCGCAAAAATATATTGCAACCCATGATGGGTCTGCAAAGCCCGCAAGCGGAAATTCGTTGCCGTAGGCAACACAAATAAAACTTACAGCCAATGCCAAAAACGAAATCCACAACTGCGACTTTTCGCTTAAAAGGCCTTCGCTTTTATGCGTAGAGCAACACGAATGCGATTCGTCTTTGTGCCCGTGGCAGCACGAGTGGTCATTGTGGCTTTCGCTGTGGCAACAGCAGCACGAATGTTCGTGTTCGGCTTCGTTGTGGCAGTGTTCGTGTTCGTTTGCCGCCGCATTGTGGTTGTGGCAACAGCAGCGTTCGCGCTGATTTTTGTCTTTCATACTACGATACCTTCTTTAAATGTTCTATTAGTTCGTCTACAAGCTTCGTGTCTTTGCGGGCTAGGGCGTTGGAAATGCAGCATTTCATATGCGCGCTTAAAACTTCAAGCCATACCCCGTGCAGCGCGCCCGATGCCGAGTTTATCTGTCGCAGAATGTCTATGCACTCGGCGTCGGTGTCTATCATCTTTTGCAGTCCGCGCATTTGGCCTTCAAGCCTTTTAAGGCGGGTTATAAGTTTTTTCTTTTCATCGGGTGTTCTACAGTGCGACATAACTTTTCCTTATAAATTTATGTTTTGATAAAATTGTTTTATATAGGGTATGGGGGTATACCCTATAAAACGGAATGTCAACAATTTTTTAAAATTTTTTAGCTAAAACAAAAATTAAAACTGCAAAGAAACGCAAAAAAACGCCCGAACATAAATATTGTTTGGGCGTTAATGCGAAGTTTTATACAAAACTTATTAAGGCTCTTTTGGCGATAAAACCGCGGCGTCCAGCGCGTTTGTAACAATGCTCTCCGAGCCATTTTTTAATATAAGAAAGCGGTGTTTGCCGTTTTTGTTTGCCGTAAAATCGGTTCTAATTTTATCGTTTACGCAAACAGTTCCTCGTTCCGATATGTCGAAAATTTCGGGGTTAAAGACGTATAACACGCTTGTTAAGTCCCACGTTCTGGCGTTGCCGTGCACGCCTGCATACAGTATATAGGCTTCCCTTAAAGGGTTTTTATCGGAAAGGCCGTTTAAGATTTTCTTGCCCGTAACGCCCACTTCTTCGCCCACTTCAAAGCCGCTAAAAACAATGTCTACGGGGCAGTTTTGCACAAAGTAGCGCGCCGAATTGGGGTCGTTATAAACGTTAAATTCGGGATTGTTGCGCTTAGCTCTTTTAGAAAGCCCGAATTGCCCCGCCATAACCGAAAAAAACTTTACTTTTTTTGCAACAAGTTCTGTTCCGCTTAGGGGGGAAATGTCGTCGGGGACGGACTTAAGCAGGGCGGCTACGTTTGTGGAAAAGCCCACGCTAACGTATACAACGGAATTGTCTGGGCATTCTGCCAAAGTTTTCCTGGCAAGCTTTGCGGGGTCTATAAGGTCGTATCCGTTAAAAACGGAACGCTTATATTTGTAGGAATTGTCGGCATTTTTTGCGTCTGCAATCTTGCCTATAAACTTTCCGTTTGGGTGCTCGTTTTTGTGCGCCGTGTTTTTTGGGGCGTTCTTTGCCGCCGCTATTGGAACGTTTATATTGTAGTGGCAGTTTTGTATGGAAACGTATACCGCAGAATAGGGGTTGTCTTTGTTGACAAGAATTGCCTTTATATCGGCAAGGCCCTTTTGCTGGTAGCCGTATAGCATATTTAAGGCCAATGCATCGTCTACGTCGTTGCCCATATCGGTGTCGAAAATTATGTTTGTTTTAGCCTGTGCAAGCGCGCAAACAAAGCACAATGCAAATGTAAAAAAAATCTCTTTCATGCAAAAAATTTTTGGCTACTTTAAAAAGATAGTCAAATTCAATAATGCAAAAATTTGGCATACATTTTATAGTTGAAAAAAAGACGAAGCAAAAAAGTTAGATAAACCTAATATTTTTTCTTGACAAGTTAGAAGCGTCTAATTTTTTTACTGAAAAATGAAATTGGGTTTAGACAGCAAAATTAAAAGCTGTGCGGCGCAAAACAAATGCTGCGGTAGCTGCAGCGCGTGTGCAAACAGCAAAAGCGGCGTTCACGGTTTCGCAAGCCCATTGGTAAAGCTTGTTTCTGCAATGGGCGTTAGGGCAACCTTTCAAGGGCTGAAAATTTTTTTCAAAAAGTTAGATTAGCCTAATAAATTTTCATAATATAAAAACCAACAAAAATGAACAGCATAAACAACAAAGTTATGGCAGCCTCTTTAGGCTCGATTTTAACTATGACTACTTTTGCCAATGCACAAGAAGCCGTACAAACTCAGGCAAAAGAAGATACGCCCCAGTCGTGGTACGAACGCGACAGCCTCTTTTTGGCTGTGCCAACCGAAAGCGTTTCCGAAAAAACGGGCTTTACCCCCGCTCTTACCTGGACGGGCGAAGTTTGGGGTGACGTTTCCAACAAAAACAATATGAATTCTTTTGTAGATTCGCTATTTACCGTAGAAGTAGAGCAGGATTTGTCGGTATTGTCGGGCAAAGACAATATGGGCAGAATCGGCGTTAGCGCGTTCTACTACAACCAAACGCACGGCGGCGTGTTGGAAAATGTAGACTCTTTGCAAGGCTACATAAGCAACATTTTTGCTGGCGATATGGCAAGGGTTTTCGAAATCTACTACGCCAACGAATTCGAAACAAAGGCGGGTACTTTCGGCTTTAGAATCGGCCAGCTTGCAGCCGACGAAGACTTTATGGGTATGGATTATTCCGACACATTCCTAAATTCGTCTTTCGTCGCAATGCCCAACATTGCTCCAGTCAATTTGTTCTCGCAATACAACGTTGCAACTCTTGGCTTGCTTGTATACTACACCTACGACAATTTCGACGCAACATTCGGCGTATATAATCGGCGAAGACATTTCTTCGAACAACGGTTTCGACTATAAAAACACTTTCGACACAATTGCCTTTTGGTATCAGTTCGGCTACAACTACAAAGTTGGCGGATTGGACGGCCGCGTAATGGTTGGCGGCAACTACCACAGCGACCCGAGCAAGGCCAACTTCGAACAAGGCACAAAAAGCGACTTCTATTCGTTCTATGCGGGCATTCAGCAGGCGTTGGTTAACGATGCCGACGGCAACGCAAAATTCGGCGTATACGGCAGGGTTGGCTTTGTTCCCGATGCCGAACAATCGGACAACAACTTTTATGCGGATTTCGGCTTTAACTGGTTTGCCCCCATTCCCTGCAGAGAAAACGACGTATTTGCGGCGGGCTTTTCGGTTATAGAAAACGAAAGAACAGCCCGCGACGACTATGCGCACTACGAAGGTACTTTGGAAGTTACATACAGGTGCCAAATTACCCCCGCAATCTCGTTCCAGCCCGATTTCCAAATTTACTTTAACCCGGCAACTCGCGACGACTGCGGCGCAGTATATGTGGCGGGCGCAAGGCTTGAAGTTGTATTCTAATATTTCCTTTTTGGTACGATTTTTATCTGTTGAACAATCTTCATGTGCACTCCTTTTTGGGGTGCGCATTTTTTGTTGCGTTTGCACGGGAAATTGCCTTTTGCACTATGCCGCCAAAATCGCTTTTGTCAATAAGCTGGCATGCCCCTGTCTTTTTGGTGTTGCTGGGCTTTGCAACCGGGGCATCGTGGTCGTTCTACTTTAAGGCATTGCAGGTGGGCGATGCTTCTAGAGTTGCCCCTGTAGACAAGCTTAGCATTGCAATTGCATTTTTGCTTAGCGTAGTTGTATTGGGCGAACCTTTAAGCTGCAAAACGCTTGTAGGCGGGCTTTTAATAGTTGCAGGCCCGCTTGTTTTTGCATTGTAGATGCGCCGCTCGCCATTATTTGCCCAACAGGCTTTCGTAAAGCTTTATATAGTCTAAAAACCGGTCTTTTTCGTCGAATTCGGCAAGTGCCTTTTTTCGGCAATTTTCGGCGTAGTTAGATTTGCCATTTTTTAATATTTCGCCTATTGCATTCAACAAGGCGGTTAAGTTGCCTTGTTCAACTATAATCCCCGTCTTAGCGTTTATAGATTCTGGGCAACCGCCCGTGTTGTACGACACAACTGGTGTTGCGCACGAAATCGCCTCGCGATTCACCATTCCAAGAGCTTCAAGGTAGGTCGGGTTTGCAAATACATCGGCAATCGAATATAGCTTTGCCAGTTCAGCTTGGTTTTCGGTACGTTCTATGCCTATTATATTGTGTTTTGCCAGCTCGCTTTTTTGGAATTTATTTACGCCCACCAAAACTATTTGCGCTCCTTTAAGCATATGGGCAAGATTTATAAAATCGTTGTAGCCTTTGCTTTGGCTCCACACATTGGCAACGCCCAAAACTATTTTTTTATCGGGCAAGGCAAACTTTGCTTTTATATTTTTTAAGTCTGTTTGCGGTGCAAAAATTTTGGTGTTTATGCCGTTGTGTATTACAACGCTTTCGCTGTTTGAAAAAATCGACTTTTTAAGAAGATTGTCTAGCCAGTGCGAAACGGGCACCATTGTAAGATTTTTTGCCTTTTGCGCAAAACGCTTTTTGCATAGAAAATTGTTTTTTGAATTATCGAGCAAAAGCGATTTTGGGTAGTCGTGCTTTTTGGGGCAATTATGACAAAGAGTTTGCCACTTTTTGCAGTCGTCAAAATACGCGCAGTGTCCCGTAAACGACCAGCAATCGTGCAAAGTCCAAACAATTGGGGTATCGATTTTCATAAGAAAATCGAAAAAATCAGGGCAGTTTAAATAGTAGCCGTGCAGGTTGTGCAGGTGTATTATGTCGGGTTTTTCTGTTTTTATAAGGCTAACTAAACGCTTTGTTGCAAGCTTGGAAAATGGCGAATCGCTATCGAAAAAGCGTGCCCAAACAACGTTTGCAAAAATTTCGGCACAGCTTGCCAACTTTGCTTTTTTTAGCCTGCTTGGCCTTTCCTTTCTGCCGAATGCCGATATTGCATTCCAGCCGAGATTTTGGGCTGTAACGCCAATGCTTTCTACAATCTTTCCTGTAGAGCCGCAGTTGCCAACCGTGTTTACCTGTAGCAAAGTTTTCATAGTACTTATAAACAAGTATGCAAAATTG
>JAXFOH010000110.1:0-5077 GCA_034180465.1 Opitutales bacterium | reverse complement strand
TCGGCTCTTACAATGACCGAATATTTTAGAGACGTGCAAGGCCAAGACGTGCTTTTGTTTGTCGACAATATTTTCAGATTCAGCCAAGCAGGTTCCGAAGTTAGCGCGCTTTTGGGCAGGTTGCCATCGGCGGTAGGCTATCAGCCTACTTTGGCGTATGAAATGGGAGCCTTGCAGGAAAGAATTACCTCCACAAAAAAAGGCAGTATTACCTCGTTCCAAGCGGTATACGTTCCCGCCGACGACCTTACCGACCCTGCCCCCGCAAACACTTTTGCCCACCTAGACTCTACAATTGTCCTAGACCGCGCAATAGCGTCGCTTGGCATATATCCTGCGGTAAACCCGTTGGAATCTACATCGAATGCCCTTACCCCCGAAATCGTCGGCAAAGAGCACTTCGAAACCGCGCGCGCAGTGCAAAAAATTCTGCAAAAATACAAAGATTTGCAGGATATTATTGCAATCTTGGGCATAGACGAACTTTCCGAAGAAGACAAACTTACGGTTTCAAGGGCAAGAAAGATTCAAAAATTCCTTTCGCATCCCTTCCATATGTCGGAAGTGTTCAACGGCATACCCGGCAAATACGTTAAGGTTGCCGACACCGTGCGCAGCTTTAAGATGATTTTAGACGGCAAGCTAGACGAAGTGAACGAAAACGACTTTTATATGAAAGGCTCTATAGAAGACGTTTTGCAGGCTCACGAAATCAGCTTGGCAAACGCAAAAAAGAAATAAAAAATGGCATTAAAACTTGAAATTGTAAGCCCTACGGGCATTGCCTGGGAAAACGATTCGGTTGAATCGGTTACTTTGCCGCTTGTAGACGGCGAAATTCAGGTTTTGCCCGGGCATATTCCATTTTTAGCAATGCTCGACTCGGGGGCGTTAACCGTAAACTTCAACGGCAAAACCGAAGACTTGGCTGTAGACAGGGGCTTTGTGCGCCTTAGCGGCAACTTGCTTTCGGTGCTTACCGAAAACGCCGTTAAGTTCGACGACATAGACCCAGACGCCGTACAAAACGCCAAGGCAGCAGCGCAAAAGGCGTTGGAAGAAGCAAGGAAACGCCCCGATTTAGACCCCGAAGAGATCGAAAAACTGGAAGCCGCCGTAAAATTTGCAATGGTTAAGCTTGCAAACAAAAAGAGGTGTTAAAATAAAAGCTTGACGCAACGGCTTTTAAACCTACATTCAAATAGCTTTAAAATTTACAAATAGGACAAACTATGGGACAACCAAAACGCAAACAATCGAAACAGCGCACAAGAATCAGACGCGCTGCCAACAACTACGATCTGCCCGAATTCTCGAAAGACCCGACCGACGGCACAATGTTTAAACCCCACAGGGTTAATCCCGCAAACGGAATGTACCGCGGCAAGCAGGTTATAAGCACAAAGGTCTAACTTAAATTAACCTAAGTTTTTAGCGGGTGTTGCTTTGCGGTTTTAAAGCTTCAATAGCAATGCCCGCTTTTAATTTAAACAAAACTCTTTCTTTGCATTATGGGCGATAACGAAATAAGAATCGCGGTAGACGCTATGGGCTCGGACATGGGGCCCGAAG
This sequence comes from Opitutales bacterium, assembly GCA_034180465.1. GTDB lineage: Bacteria > Verrucomicrobiota > Verrucomicrobiia > Opitutales > Intestinicryptomonadaceae > CAKUIA01. The sequence continues at coordinate 3,505 of JAXFOH010000110.1, read as the reverse complement.
AAGTTATCGCTGGGGTTTCGATGTTCCTTAAGGAGTATAAAGACCCCGTAAAAATAATATTGGCCGGCATAGAAAGCGAAATTGCGCCCATCGCGCAAGAAAACGGCATAGGCAACTTTGTGGAATTTTTAGATGCGCCCGAAGTTGTAAGCATGGAAGACAAACCAATGCTTACTTTAAAGCGCAAAAAAAATTCGTCTATGCATATGGCCATAGACTACCTTAAAGAAAAGAAGGCCAACGCCCTTTTAAGCTGCGGCAACACTGGCGCACTTATGGCGGGGGGAACATTGAAGCTTCGCCCGATGAAGGGTGTAGAACGCCCAGCTTTAGGATCGGTAATTCCCTCTAAAGACCGTAGGTTTATTATGATAGACGTCGGGGCAAACCCAAACCCGCGCGAATTGCACTATTTAAGCAACGCCGTTTTGGGGGCAAACTATGCAAAAATTGCCCTTAAAATAGAAAATCCAAAAGTGGGGCTTTTAACGATTGGCACCGAAGAAGGCAAAGGCAACGAAATCGTGCAAAAAGCGCACGAAATTTTGAAAAAAACAGCCCCGCTTATAAACCTAAACTATGTGGGGCCCGTAGAGGGCTTTCAGGTTTTTGGCGGTGACTGCGACGTTATCGTTTGCGACGGCTTTACCGGAAACATTCTTTTAAAAAGCTGCGAGGGGCTTTTTAAAACTTTGGCCTCGCTTTTAAAGGAAGAGCTTACAAAAAATATTTTCAGGAAAATAGGAGCCGCCGTTTGCATGGGCGCATTTAAGGCAATGAAGGCGAGAATTCCCGTAGAAAAGGTTTCGGGCGCGCCCCTTTTGGGGCTAAACGAGCTTATTATTAAAGGCCACGGCTCCAGCAACCGACACCAAATTTGCGGAGCACTGAACATTTGCGCGCAGTGCGTTAAAAATTCCCTTATAGATTCTATCAAACAAGATATAGACAACATTTCAAAAATACTAAATCCGAATTCCGACGACTGATGGTTAACGACTTATATTCAGTAATCATTGCGGGAACAGGCTCGTATGTCCCTCGAAAAATCGTAACTAATTTCGACTTGGAAAAGATTGTCGATACCTCCGACCAATGGATTTACGAAAGGTCGGGAATAAAGGAAAGGCGTATTGCCGAAAAAGACGAAGCTGCCTCGGATATGGCGGTAAAGGCGGCAAAAAACGCTTTGATAGACGCAAACATTACTGCCGAGGAGATAGACTTGGTTATTGTAACAACCGTTACCCCCGATATGGCATTCCCGTCTACGGCGTGCCTATTGCAGGCAAAACTGGGCATACGCAACAATATTGCGTGTTTCGACGTTTCGGCCGCATGCTCGGGCTTTGTTTACGGGATTGAAGTTGCCTCTAAAATGATGCTTTCGGGGCTATACAAAAATGCATTGGTTGTTGCCTCCGAAAAACTTTCGTCTATTCTCGACTGGCAGGACCGCAACACCTGCGTGCTTTTTGGAGACGGCGCGGGTGCCGTTGTGCTTCGCACCGAGGGAAAAAGCCGATACGGAATTATGGGGTCGGTTTTGGGAGCCGACGGCTCTAGAACGGTAAAACTGGAGCTTCCCGCAGGCGGCAGTCTTATTCCCGCAACAGAGCAAAGCGTAAAGGACAGGCTGCACTTTATAAAAATGGATGGCCGCGAAGTATTTAAAAACGCAGTTAGAATCATGCAGGAAAAGGCGTTTGAAGTTTGCAACTTGTGCAACATAAAGCCCGAAGACATAAACCTGCTTATTCCCCATCAGGCAAATATGCGCATAATAGAAAGTGTTGCAAAGCGACTGCATATCGAAAGGGAAAGAATTTTTGTAAACATAGAAAAATATGCAAACACATCTTCGGCGTCTATCCCCATTGCTTTAGACGAGGCAAAAAAATCGGGAAAGCTCAATACCGGCGACATTCTTTTGTTTGTCGCTTTCGGTGCGGGCTTGACGTGGGGCGCAACTTTGATTAGATGGAAATAATATGAAAAATTTTTTTAAATGTGCGATAACCGCCCTCGCCTTCTGCGCATTCTGCCAAACCCCCTTTGCCGACTTGGTTTGGACAAAGGACAAAGGCTGGCAGATTCAAGGCGGCATTCTCGCCAAAGTTATGGGCGAAAACACGAATGCGGAAAACGCCCTGCAGGGAATGAATTTGGCAAAAAAAGCCCAAAACGAAGAAAGCTACGGACAGGCCCTGGCGTTATACCAAGTGGTTGTTTCAGACTATCCCAACTCTATTTTCGCGCCCGAAGCCTATTGCCAAATGGGCATTATCTACACAAAAAGGCACCAGTGGGAACTTGCAAACGAATGCTTTCAAACCATAATACAAAAATACCCCGACTACCCTAATTTCAACCAAATTATAGGGCGGCAATACGAAGTTGCCTCGCTTATACAAAGCGGCGAACACCCGTATTTGTGGGGATGGTTTCCGTGGTTTTTAAATTATAAAGATGGCATTAAGATTTACGAAGACGTAATTTCAAACGCCCCGTATTCGGAATATGCGCCTATGGCGCTTATGAATATTTCGCTCTGCGCCCAAAGCAACGGCGAGCCCGAAACTTCAATAGACGCGCTGGACCGGCTTATTAACGTATACCCTAAAAGCGACTTGGTGCCCGACGCGTATTTGCAGCTGGCAAAAACCTACCGCAACATGGTTGAAGGCCCGCACTACGACCAAACCCCCACAAAAGAAGCCATTGCTTTTTACCAGGACTATATAATTCTTTTCCCCAACGAAAAAGATTCGGTTCACGCCGAAAACGGTCTTTACGTTATGCAAGACACTTTGGCGCGTAGCCGCCTTATTATGGGCGACTTTTACTATTTTTACCGCACCGACAACACGGCGGCCGCTGTGTTCTATAACGAAGCCATTACCCTTGCCCCTAAAAGCCCCGCGGCAGACTTGGCAAGAGAGCAACTAAAACTTATCGCCGAAGGCGAAATTGCGCCTATGACCCCAGTAGACTGGGTTTTTGGCCGCTACGAAAAGCCCGCTGTAGATACATTTGAAGACGAAACCAAAGTCGAGAAAATGCAAACCGAAAAGTTCTCGGAAATTCAAGACGAGGTATTCGAAGCCGAAGCAAAGGCATTCGACAAAAACGAAAGCAACAAAAAAGCCCCCGTCGAGTTTGTGCCGCTTTTGCCCGAAACAAACGAAGAGGGCTTTGTCGACCAACCCTAGTTAGCTGAATTATTATGAAAAAACTTTTACTTATAGCTTTGGCTTTTGCGTCGTTAATCTCGTTTACGGCGTGCCACTACCAGCTGGCGGGAACCCCCGCAAAGCTTCCGTTTAAAAGCATATATGTAAAGCCCGTAAGGAACAATTCGTTTGCCCCGCAAGCGGGAGATTTGCTGACGGCGCAGCTTTGCAACTATTTGTCGAGAACAGGGCAGCTAAGCCTTGCCGGCGAAAGCGATGCCAACGCAATTTTAGAAGTTGTAATAACCGACTACGAAAAAACACCTTGGGCT
>JAXFOH010000019.1:0-4130 GCA_034180465.1 Opitutales bacterium | reverse complement strand
CCTGCAACCCCGCAGTCGAAATAGGTTTTGGCACAATCCCCCAAAAAATTTAGCGTAAGTTCGGCTTCCCTTGCAACGGGAATGTCGGAAGTGCCCGCAGTTACAATGGCAACTTCGCCCAACGAATTTTTCGGGCAGCTTTCGCCAATTTGAATAATTTTTGCCGACTTTTCGTATATGCAATTTTCGAAATTTTTTTGCATCAGTTCTGCAATTGCTTCGCTTGCGCGTGTTATAAGAACGCCCTTTTCGCGCGCCAAAATTTTGCGGCAAATTTCAAGGCATTGCTCGGGCGTTTTCGAAGCTCCGTATACGATTTCGCCTACTCCCGTTCTGCGTTTTCTATCGAAGTCTATTTTTGTGTGCCCCATATCGCAGCAAAACAAATTTTCTATTTGTTTGCCCGCGTTTTGCAAATTAAGCGTGCCGTTTTTGTAGGCGTTTAAAATCTCAAAAATTTCGTTCATATTTTTACATTCATAGAGCCTGTTTTATAGCCCGCCAAGTCAAGTGTGCAGCGCTTAAAGCCAAAGTCGTTGGCCTCTTTGTTTATTTGAGCGGCATTTTTTACAACCTTTTCGAAGTCGCCCACACTGCACTCTATCCTTACGGAATTTCCGTCTGTTCTAGCCCTTACTTTGCCTATATTAAGTCTTCGCAAATAGCCTTCAAACCCGTCTATTTTTTTCAGGGTTTCCGTCTCGATTTTCCTGCCGTGTTCTAGCCGCGTAAGCAGGCAGGCATAGGCGGGTTTTTCGGCAACTTCAGGCAGAATTTCGCGCGCAATTTGCCTTATTAAATCTTTGCCAATTTCGCATTCCAAAAATGGGCTTTTTACGCCAATCTCTTTTAATGCCTTCATTCCTGGGCGATAGTCCGACAAATCGTCGGCGTTTGTGCCGTCGCACAAAACACCAGCGTTTTGCGAAATTGCAGCGTCCTTAAATTTGCCGAAAATGTTTTTTTTGCACAAATAGCAGCGTTCGGGCGGGTTATATGTAATTTCGGCGGGTATGCTGTTTTCGACTATTTTTACAAGCTTTACGCCCAGTTTTTTGCACAAAGTTTCGGCAAACGAGCACTCGCTTTGCATTGCATATGGCATAAAAGCCGTTATTGCCGTGCAGTTTTTTGCCCCCAATGTTTGCGCGCAAAAAGCCAAAAGAACGGAACTGTCTAGCCCGCCCGAAAGAGCAACGCAAACACGCCCAAAGCCTACAAGCAGATTTTTTAAGCTATCTATTTTCAAACTCATTGCATAGAGTTTTTCTTACAACGCCAATATAACGCCCCGTTTTGTCAGATATTTTTTTGCAATCGTCAAACTCTGGCTTTGCCTTTGTTTTACCGTTAAACTCGGCAACTTTAAAATTAACTTCTCCTAACGACGACTTAAAATTTACACATTTGCGCGAAAGGCTAAGCCTGTTTGCCGAAACAAGTCTAACGCCCAAAGTCGTAGAATTTTCAAAAACAAATTCGGCAACTTTTTCGGCGTCTTTTTCGGGAGCAAGTGCGCAAACTTTTGTGCCCAAGCGCGACTTTTTCATTGAAATGCCTTCCTGCCAAACGTCTAATGCGCCGGCAGAAAACAGCTTTTCGCACAAATGCGCAATGTCCTCGGCTGGCATATCGTCGATATTGCATTCCACAACCGACATTCTTTCGCGCTCAAGCGGCAAAGAACAGCTATCTTCGCTTTCGATTAAGCTAATCCTTAAAATATTGGGCAGTTCGGGGGAATTGCGGTGCCCAATGCCCACGCCGTTGGCTATGATTTTGCCGCTAATTTTTTCGGAAAAGCCGCCGCACAGTGAGGCAATAATTGCGGCACCCGTAGGCGTTGTGCATTCGTGCATAGCGCCGTTAAACTTTACGGGCAGCCCCTTTACTATTTCGGCTGTGGCAGGTGCAGGAACCGGCATAACTCCGTGCGCGCATTTTACCGTGCCTCCCCCAAGCTCTATCGCAGAGCACACGAATTTGTCGACGCCAAGCATATCGGCGCAAACGGCGGCGGCAACTATGTCTATTATGGAATCTATGGCGCCTACTTCGTGAAAGCAAACTTCGCCCATATTTTTATTATGAACTTTTGCCTCTGCCAGCGCAATTTTTTCGAATATTTTTAAGGCGTAATTTTTTGCGCGCTGCGAAATATTTGAATTTTCTATAATCTTTTTTATATCAGCATACGAACGGTGAAAATGCGAATGCCCGTGTTCGTGTGAATGAGTACGCGCGTGCAAATGGCCGTGTTCTGGCGAATGCCCGCTGAAGGCATGCTCTACGCAGGATTCGTCTATCACCTCGGCCTTTGTACCCGAAATTCCGCCGCGCATATCGCGGCTAAACTTTAGCTGCCAGCCGCTTAAATTAAGCTTTTGCAATTCTTTAATAAGGGCGTCTTTATCTATGCCCAAATCCACAAAGGCCGCAATATTCATATCGCCGCTAATGCCCGCAAAACAGTCGTAATATAAAACTTTCATATCAAAAAAAACCTGATTGCATACTATGCGCAAAAGCCGTAAATGTCGTTTTTATTTTATTGCCGCAAACTTTTCGGCAATAATTTTAACGCATTGTTCGGGCGTGCCCGCATTTTTGCACGCGCTTTCCATTGGGCACATTCCGTCGCGCTTGGCATTTTGTATGAATGACACAATGTTTTTGCACGAAACATCTACCCTTGCCTTTCTTAGCATTGCCAATGCGGGTCTGCTTATTGTTTCGGCATACAGTTGCGAAACTGCGCCCATTATAAAAATAGCGGCCGCCGCTTTGCCGACTGTCTTGTCGGCAACAATTGCGCCTTTTAGCAGTGCCGGCTCGTTTTGGTAGATTTTATAAAGTTCGTCTAAGCCGCGCCCCGTATAGGTGCGAATGTCGCCATTGCCCACGACAAGAGTATAGTTTTTGCCCTCTTCGGCAAACTTTGCCTTTACATCGCCAATTAAAGCCGCTGTGCGCTTTAGGTTTTTTACATAGGCGTCTATGCGGCGCAACTCTTTGGGAATATCTATGCCCTGTGGGCAGTGCGGGCGGCATTGGTCGCAACCCGTGCAATGACTTGCCTGCCTAAGCTTTGGAACAGAGCGGTCGTAGCCTACAAGATAGGCTCGACGCGCCATTGCATAGTTTTTGTCTTGAGTGCTTTCTGGCGTTAAACGCTCGTTTAGGCATTTGTTGTAGTGCAGCAAAATTGCGGGAATGTCCAACGCATACGGACACGGCATGCAATATTTGCAGTCGTTGCAGGGTATGTTGTTAAATTCCAACATAGTTTTTGCAATTCTTTCCAAGAATTCAAAATCTTGGTCGGTAAGCGGCTTTAGCGGCGCATAGGTGCGAAGATTGTCTTTTAAATGCTCCATCTTAGCCATTCCGCTAAGGACGGTTAAAACTTTCGGGAATGTTCCTGCAAAGCGGAACGCCCAGGAAGCTACGCTGCTGTCGGGCTCTTTTTGCTTAAATTCGGGAACTATTGTGTGCGGTATAGACGAAAGCCTGCCGCCCAAAAGCGGCTCCATTATAACGGCGGGAATGTTGCGTTTTTCAAGCTCTCTATACAAATACTCGGCGTTTGTATTGTTTTTGTTTATCTCCTTTGCGTGCTTCCAATCTATGTAGTTTAGCTGTATTTGCACAAAGTCCCACTTGTATTCGTCGTGCTTCGACAGCAGATAGTCAAACACACGTATGTCGCCATGATACGAGAATCCCAGATTGCGTATTCTTCCCGCCTTCCGCTCGGCCAGCAGGAAGTCGAGTATGCCGTTGTCAACATATCGCTCGGCATATTCCGCCATGGCATCCTTGCCTCCGCCGATGGCATGCAGCAGCATATAGTCGATGTAATCAACCCTCAGCTCCTTCAGCGAATTGTGGTACATGGCCATCGAGGCTTCACGGCTGCGCGTGTCGGGAGCGAAGTTCGACAGTTTGGTGGCTATGTAATACTTGTCGCGCGGATGACGGCTAAGTGCAATGCCCGTCGAACGCTCTGAAAGGCCTTGGCAATAGGCAGGCGAGGTGTCGAAATAGTTTACGCCATGTGCAATGGCATAGTCAACCAGTCGGTTCACTTCCTCCTGGTCTATTTCATTCTTCACTTCTTCACCGTCGTC
>JAXFOH010000045.1:0-34690 GCA_034180465.1 Opitutales bacterium | reverse complement strand
TGTTTGTTGCGCTTTGGTAGATTGCCCCTCCTATGTCTACCAAAATTCCGTAGTCGCCAGCGGCTTTTTTTGCGAAATACTGCCCCGTGGATTTTGCCGCAGCCGAAAGCATTGTCCTTAAAATAACGTATGGCAAATTTTGCATAAATTCGTCCTCTATAATCTCGTCGAAATCGGCAATTTGCTCGAGATTTACTTTTTTTGAATTTGCAACAATGTTCAAATTCTCGCTATAGGAATTTTCTTTTCTCAGATAGGGAAAATTTACCGAAATGTGCGGCAGGCTTTCATCTATTAAAAACAGCGGCAAGTTTAGCCTAATTTGCCTTCTTTGCGGTGCGCAGCCCGCCTCGTATACGATGTAGGTGTGCTTTTTTGTGTCTGCATTTTTGCTCGCAAAAAGCGAGTTTGCGCGCGTTTCGGCGCTTGCCAAGCACCCAGCCAACGCTTTAGACTTAAAGCCGCTTTTTTCGAACGCAAGCCTGAAAAAGTCTGCAGCTCTGTTTGCGTTGTAGGTGTCGCTGCCCGCCGCTGTATGCACAATGCCCGCAACAAAATAGGCATATGGGTTTGCGTTTGTATTGGGCTTTATTGCCTTTATTTCGTTAAAATCTTTGCCGTAAATTCTTTTTAGCTGAGCTGCAATTTGCGGGTTTTCGAATGTGTAATCGCTAATGTTTTGGTTTTGCATTTGCGCGCCAAGCTGTGCGTTTTGCGCAGAGCTTTTTGCGTTTATTTGGCTTTGTATGTTTTCAAACCTTTTAATTTCTACTGCCGCCTTTTCGTATTCTTTAAGCTCTGCAAAGTTTAACGCCTGATATGCGCAAAGCATAATCTTGTCGTAGTTATAGCCCTTGTATGGCATATAGGCTTGGTTTACCAAAAAAGCAGTGCCTTCGTCCGAAAGAGATATTTCGGGCTGGCTTGAATAGTAGTCTATTTTTTTGTAGGCACTTTCAAATGCGTTTGTGCTTATGTCTAATTTGTTTGCCGCGCGGGCTGCAGCCCCTAGCTGCAGGTTGTATATAACCGCGTCTTTTGAATTTGCATATTCTTTGGCGGATTCTTCGTACAAGGCTGCGGCTTCGTTAAAATTGCCCTGCATAAAAAGGGCATGCTGGCGCGCGTTGCTTTCGTTATAGGTTGCGCACCCCGAAAGCAGCGTTGCCGCCAAAAGCGATAATGTTGCTATTGCCCTTGTATACATATTTGCAGGTTAAACGGGCTTTAATGGTAAAATTTGCACTTTGGCTTTCAAGAAAATTTTGGCGGCACAAACCCGGTTGCGCCGCCAATGTAAGCATATTGTTTTTTTGCCTATTTGCTTTGCTCGAAAATGTCTTGCGCATTTTCAAGAGCGGATTTTTCTGGGGCTTTAAATTCCCACGAGCCGCCTAACGCGCGAATTAACTCTACTGCATTCCTATATTCTTTGCCGCGGTTTTCCAAAAGGGCAAGCTTTGCCGAAAGGGCTGCGGCATGCGATTGGCACGCCTGAAAGTAGTCTATAACTCCCGCTTCGTATTGGTCTTGCGTGATTTTGTCGGCTTTGTTGGCGGCATTGTATGCAAGCAAAAGCTGCTTAGACCTTTGTTTTGTGTGCGAGCTTTTTGCCAGCGCATTTTCGCATTCTTTTACGGCGTTTAACACTTTGCTTTTATAGTCTTGCAAGGCGGCTTGGTGCTTTGCCAAAGCTGCCCTTTTTTGCGCCTTAAGCTTGCCCGCCTGAAACAGCGGTATGTATATTTGCGGGCTTACCCCCCATGCAAACGAGCTTGTGTTTAGCAGTTTAGAAAACGCGGTAGATTCGGTTCCAAGCGAGCTTGTAATTGAAATTGTCGGGAAAAACGCGGCGTTTGCAGCCCCTATGCGGCGGTTTGCGGCAAATACCATACGTTCGGCTGCGGCAATGTCGGCGCGGCGCTCGAGCAGCTTAGAGGGAACTTCTAGCGGAATTTCGGGAGGGTTGTTTTTTAGCGGGGCAACCTTAATTTTTATTGCCGAAGGCGTTTTGCCCAAAAGGGCTGCCATTGTGTTTTTGGCTATGGCAACGCTTTCCATTAACTGTGTAAGTTGCGCTGCAGTAGAAAACTGCAGGGCTTTTGCCCTTTCTAAATCGGCAAGGCTTGCGCTTTGCATTTCGCACCTGCTTGCCACAAATTTTGTTTGGCTTTCCCTAAGTTTTAGGGTGTTCTTTAAAACCGCAATTTCACTTTGCATTTCGGCAATCGAAAAATATAGGGCGGCCACTTTTGTCTGCAGCGAAAGCAGCGCGTTTTCGTATTCCATTAAAGCCGATTGCGCTTCGGCTTTCGAAGCCGCCAAAACGCTGCGTATTCTGCCGAACAAGTCGGCGTCCCAAGTTAGGGTTGCGCCCAACGCCCAGTCTTCGAAGGCATTGCCGAGCGGACGCACAATAGAGTGGTCGCCAACTTCGTTCTTAAAATAGTAGGCGCTGCCAGAGGCATTCGGGTATAGATGGCTGCGCGTTATAGCGGCTGCCTCGGCTGCCTGCTGCACTTTGTAGTAAAGCGACATTATGTCGGGGTTGTCGTCTTTGCAACTTTGCATATACTCCGACAATATCGAGTCTTTAAAGACATCGTACCACTGTCCGCGGCTTAAGGTATCCTGCGGGGTTGCGGTTTTCCATTGCCCCTTGTCGTGCGAAAATTTTTCGAAATTTAAAACTTCCTTTTCGCCTATGCTTTGGTTTGGGTTTTCGTATTCGGGGGCTACCATGCACGCGCTAAGTGCGAAGATAGGCACAATAGCCAAAATGTTTTTTACAAGTTTCATTAAATTGCCTTTTTATTTTTGAGCAGTTTTTGCCGTGTTGCGCGGTTTTCTTATTAAATAGAAAAATACGGGGGTAAAAATTAGCCCCACTGCGGTAACGCCAAGCATTCCGAAAAATACCGGGGTTCCCAGCGCGTTCCTAAGTTCCGAGCCCGTGCCCGAAGCTACCACCAAGGGCACTACGCCCAAGATGAATGCAAACGATGTCATTATAATGGGGCGCAATCTGTTTTTTGCCGCGTTCGAAATTGCGCTTGTAATTTCTTCGCCTGCGTCTTGGCGCTGTTTTGCAAATTCCACAATCAAAATTGCGTTTTTGCACGCCAAACCTATAAGAACTATAAAGCCGACTTGTGTTAGCACGTTTACGTCTTGCCCTAAAAGCTGCACGCCCAAAATAGAGAACAGCAATACAAGCGGCACAATAAGCACAACCGAAAGCGGAAGCTTCCAGCTTTCGTAAAGCGCCGCCAAAATAAGGAACACAAACACAACGCACAAGGTAAACGTTATAACCGCGGTTGTAGACCCCGTGCGCTTTTCCTGAAACGCCAAGTCGGTCCATTCAAGGCCAACTCCGTTTGGCAGCGTTTGCTCCGCAATTTGCTCTATTGCGTTTATTGCCTGCCCCGTTGAATGTCCGCGCGAAACGTTGCCCATAATTTCGGCTGCAGGGTACAAATTGTAGCGTGTTATAACTTCGGGACCCACCGTGTTTTTAATCGAGGCAAAGCTGCCTATCTGCGCTGTTTTACCGTTTTGCAAAAGCACTTTCATTTTAAGCAGGTCGCTTGGATTGCTTCGGTCTTTGCCTTCGGCTTGGGCAACAACCTTGTATGTGCGGTTTAAAATGTTAAAGTCGTTAACATAAACCGAGCCAAAGTTAAAGCTTAGCGTAGAAAATACCGAGGATATGTCGGCCCCCATTTTTTCCGCCTGTTGGCGGTCTATATCTAGGCTAATTCTCGGGCTTGCAATAGAAAACATTGTAAGGGCGGTAGAAACGGAGGGCTCTTTTCGGGCTTGGGCAACCATTGTCTTTACGTCTTTTTCTATTTCGTTTAAGCCCTTTGCGGACTTGTCTTGAATGTAGCCTTTAAAGTCGCCGCCCATGCCTATGCCCGAAACTACGGGCGGCTTTATCGCATAAAAATTAGCCTCGGGGATTTCGGCATACAACGCCGCCATAAGGCGGTTTATAGAGTCTTCCAAAGCAATGCCTTTTGCATTTCTAGTTTCCTTGCTTTCAAGCTGAATAAAAACGGTTGCTCCGTTCGGCATTCTGCCTAAGTTTGCAATGTTTAGCCCCGCCATAAGCATGCACTTTTGCGCTTCGGGAAGGGTTTTATATATTGTCTTTTCGGCTTTTTTAAGCACGTTTTCGGTGCGCTGCAGAGTCGCCCCGTCGGGCAGCTCTACTGCAAGGTAAAAGTAGCAGGTATCTTGTGGGGGAATAAAACCCTTGTCGGATTTTTCGAACACAAATACGGTGGCGGCCAAAAGCGCGACATATAAAAGAGCCAATAGCGCCGAAATTTTCAGAATTTTAAACACGCATTTGCCGTATAAGGCGGCGGACTTTTCGAACAGCTTGTTGAACGCCGAGAATGCTTTGCCGAAAATTGCGTTGTAGCACTTTATGGCAAAATTTTCCCTTTCGGGTTTTCCCATTAAAATTGCGGCAACGGCGGGCGTAAGCGTAAGCGAAACAATGCCCGAAATTATGGTAGAGGCCGCGATTGTAAGCGCAAACTGTCTGTAAAATTCGCCCGTAATGCCCTTTACAAAAGCCGTCGGCACAAATACCGCGCTAAGCACCAAAACAATTGCGACAAGCGCGCCCGAAACCTGCGCCATGGCCTTTTTTGCGGCTTCTTTGGCGTTTAGTCCGTCTCTCATATTCCTTTCTATGTTCTCTACAACAACAATCGCGTCGTCTACAACAATGCCAATGGCAAGAACTAGCCCAAAAAGGGTAAGGTTGTTTATTGTAAACCCGAAAATCTTCATAAAAAAGAATGTTCCTATAAGCGAAATAGGTATCGCAAAAAGCGGAATTATTGCCGACCTTAAGTTTTGCAGGAAAAGCACCATTACAAAAACAACAAGCACTGTGGCTTCCAGTATTGTGCGGAAAACCGCCTTAATGGAATCTGCAATATATACGGTGTTGTCCATACCCACCGCGTAGTCTACGCCCGATGGGAAGTCTTTTTTCATTTTCTCGAAAAGCTTTAAAACTTCGCCAGCCGTGTTCGATGCGTTAGAACCGGGGGTTTGGTATACAAGCAATGCTATTGCGCTGCCTTCTTTGTAAAAGGCTGCGTCCGTATAAGAATATGCGCCAAGCTCTATTCTTGAAACGTCGCGCAGGCGCACAAGTTTGCCAGTCGGAGTTTTTGCAACTATTATATCTGCAAATTCGCCCGCTTCGGTAAGGCCGCCTTTTGTCTCTATCAAAATTTCGTGCGAGGCGTCGGGGTTGCCCGCAGGCGACTGGTTTAGCTTGCCCGAGGCTACGTTTTTATTCTGCTTTTTTATTGCGGCATATACCTGCAAAGGCGAAATTTTTAGGTCCGACAATCTATTGGGGTCCAGCCAAATTCGCATGCTAAACTCCCTTGCTCCGTACTCCATTATAGAGCCCACGCCGTCTACCCTTAAAAGCCTGTCGCGCATTTGTGTTAGGTAATAGTTTGTAATATAGGCGGTGTCGCGCGACTTGTCGGGCGAATATAGGCCTATTCCCAAAAGCAGGCTGGGCGAACGCTTGGAAACGCGCACGCCAATGTTGCGCACTTCTTCGGGCAAAATGGGCTTTGCAACTTCAACCCTGTTCTGCGTTAAAACCTGTGCCTGATTTATATCTGTGCCAAGCTCGAAGGCAATTTCTATGCTTACAGTGCCGTCGGAATTGCAGCGGCTTGTAACGTACATCATATTTTCTATGCCGTTTAGCTCCTGCTCTATTGGGGTTGCCACCGTTTTCATCAGCGTTTCGGGCGAAGCCCCTGGGTACATTGCGTCTATTGCTATTGTGGGCGGCACAATGTCGGGATACTGCGAAATGGGCAGCCCCGAAAAGCCTATAGCGCCCAAAAGCACAATTACAATCGACACAACCGTGGCAAAAATCGGCCTGTCTATAAAGAAATCGCAAAACTTTTTCATATCTTTCGCCTAATGTTTTTTTTGCCGGTTAAAATTCCAACCTTTCGATTTTTACGTTTACTTGCGGGTTTTGCGCCGCTCTTTGCAGACCCTTTACAACAACTAGGCTGTCTTTTTGTATACCGCTTTCTATAACGGTAAATTTGCCTATAACGGCTCCCGTCTTTACGGGAACGTTTACGGCTTTGCCGTCTTTTACAACAACAAGATATTTGCCCGTCATATCTGTTCCTACGGCGTTGCTGGGCACTAAAATGGCGTTGTTTTTTACGCCTTCAAAAACCGTTATCGTTCCGTACGAGCCCGCAAAAAGGTCATTATTTTTATTGTCTATGTCGGCGCGCATTACAAGAGAAGCCGTAGTAGAATCCATTGCGTTGTCGTAGTAGCAAAGCGCACCGTGCACGGCTTTTCCCGAATTTTTGGGCGCAAACAAAATCTTTGCACCCTTGTTGGCGTCTATGTCTTTTAATAGGCCGCCTGTTTTGTAGCGGAATGCGTCTGCCGAATTGAGCTCGTAATACACCTTAATTTTAGAGTCGTTTACAATTCTTGCAAGTTTTGTAATATGCGCCGAAACAAGGTTGCCTGTGTCGGCAAGGTTTTCGCCCACCTTGCCCGAAACGGGCGCGCAGACTGTTGTATATTGCAAGTTTAGCTGTGCGTTTGTAAGGGCGGCCTTAGCCTCGGCAAGCTTTGCTTTTGCTATAAGCAGCTCGGTTTCCCTTGTCTGGTAAAGCTCTTTGGAAATTGCATTGCGCTTAAATAGCCCGCGCGCCCTTTCGGCGTTGTCGTTTGCCAAAGCTACATGCGATTGCGCCGCCTGCACATTTGCCTTTGCCGCCTGCAATGCCGCAACATAGGGCCGGTCGTCTATCTTAAAAAGCGGAGCTCCTTTTTCCACAACGGCCCCCTTTCCGAAAAATACCTTTTCAAGATACCCTCCAACACGCGCCCTAATTTCAGCCTCTTCGTAGGCAACGGCGCGCGCGGAATATTCGTTTTTAATTTCAACGTCTTTTACAATGGGGTAGGCCGCCACTACAGTGTTAGTCGGTTTTTGAGTTTTTTGTTCACCTTCTTTTTTGCAGCCGCAAAGCCCAAGCGTTAGCGCAAAAAGTGCAATTGTATAGAGTTTAAAATATTTCATGGCGGTTATCTATTTAATGTTTTTTTCAGTACTTTGTTTAAAGATTTTTCTATGAGCGACAATTCCGCTTCGCCGAATTTTCCCCACGAATGAAGCCGCATTACGGCGGGGCTTTCGGCCGCGTAGGTTCGCACCGTTGCCCACAAAGTGTGCGCAAAAACAATGCGCATATCGTTGGCTAGTTTTTCTTTAGAAGCCTTTGCAAGCAGCTCCGACAAAAACTCAACGGGCCTTTCGTATATAGAGGCGTACGCGCATTTAAAGTATTCCGAAGGGTTGTCCTGCTCTCTTGTCAATATTTGGCAAAGGGGGGCGACAATTTCCATTTTCGAAAATTTCCGTATGCAGCCTATCAGGAATTTTTGAATGAAAATCATTGCGCCTTTGGGGTCGCGCTTTTTTAAAATGTCTTTGCCCTCTTCGTAGTAGGGGGAAACCGCATCGTCGAAAAACGATGTAAGCTGCTCTATAACCGTTTTGTATAGGTTGCGCTTGCCGCCAAAATAATAGCTAATTGAGGCAAGATTTGCGCCGCTTTTCTCGGCAATCTTCCTTGTTCTGGCTCCGTCAAGCGAGCGCATTGCAAATTCCTCGATGGCGGCCTTTGCTATCCTAGACTTCGGGTCGCTTAAGTCGCCTTCTACAATCTTTGAAATTATATTTGTGTTGGTCATACGATTTAAACAAATGATTTAAACGAATGAATGAACGGCTTTTTTGTCAATATATTTTTTATCGTAAAAATTTTTGCGCGGCTACAGCGCCTATTTTTGCAACCGCAAATTTGAACGCCGCAACCTAGAGGAAATCGCGTAGCGGCTGGGCTTTTTAACGAAACAAAATATGGCGGGCAACTTATGCAAAGCAAGTCTGCAAGGGAAAAGAGTCCATTTCGGCTTGTTTTGTGTTAAATGTGCGGGGTTTGCGATGAAAAAAACTTTTATTCTTTTGTAGCCTTTTTATATATTACCCTTTGTTAGCAGGCTCGTGCCACGAAATTTTGTTTGTAGATGCGTTTAAGTTTTTATTGCTTAAAAGCCCTGCCAAATACGACTTGCCCGAAAAGTATTTGGCATACGCTACATTTTTTTCGCCGAACTGGAAAATGCTAGTTTTTGCAATTACTTGATTTTGCACTGTAAATGTGTATCAGAACCTAAGACTTGTCTAATTGTGCCAAGTTCCTAAAACACCCGTTTTGGTAGTATTAGGCATAAATTCGGTTCTTGTGTGTATTTACACAAAAGGTTTTATATGCTAGCATTTTGCCCGAAATTTTCCATAAATGAAGGCTCTTAAAAATATGCGTATTTGGCTGGACATTCTTATGTTTGCGGCGTTTGTTGCCGCTTTGGGAATGCGCATAACCGACGTTTTTTTGCATGAAATTTTGGGAACGGCCGCCCTTATATTGTTTGCGGTGCATAACATTTTAAATTGGCGGTGGTATAAAAACTCGTTTAAGGGCAAATATTTTGCAATGCGCATTTTGGGCACTGCAACAAATATCGGGTTGCTTATATTGTGCGTAATTGTTTTTGCAGCCGCCGCAATAATTTCGCAATACATATTCGGGTTTGAAGTTTCGGATATGCATGCAAGGCAGTGGCACTCTGTTGCGGCGTATTACCTAATGCTGTTTTTGGGGATTCACATTGGGATGCATTTTAATTTTATTTTCGGCAAAGCGGGAGCGTTTGCAAAATGCGCTATGGCGGCGTTTGCCGCTTTCGGAGTATATGCGGTCTTCGACAGGGCGTTTTTGCAAAAACTTTTTTGCGGATACTCTTTCGACTATTGGAGCGGCGAATTGCCCGCAGCCCTTTTTTTTGCCGAAAATGCGGCGATAGTATTTTTAACGGCTGCAATTACGCGCGGCCTGATTTTTATTTTTAACAGTAAAACGAAAGGATTAAAATGAAAGGTTTTGTAAACCATATTCCCGCCAAATTCATTTTTGGCAGCGGTTCGTTCGACAAATTGGGCGAGGAAAAATTCTTCGGCAAAAAGGCCTTGGTTGTTATTTCTTCGGGCAAGTCTACAAGGGCAAACGGCTATTTAGACAGGCTTTTTGCCCAGCTGGACAAGGCAAAAGTTGAATATGTCCTGTTCGATAAAATAGAGGCAAACCCGCTAAAAGACACCGTTATGCAGGGCGCAAAGTTTGCGCGCCAAAACAAGTGCGACTTTGTCATAGCCCTGGGCGGCGGCTCGGTTATGGACGCTTCTAAAGCCATTGCCGCAATGGCTGTAAACGACGGCGACTTGTGGGACTATATCCTGTTCGGCAAGGGCGGCAAAAAGCCCTTTGCAAACAAGGCGTTGCCATTGGTTGCAATTTCTACAACGGCGGGCACGGGCTCGGAGCTAGACGCAGGCGGCGTTATAACCAACCCCGAAACGAACGAAAAAACGGCGGTTTTCGACGAATCTTTGTTCCCTGTATTGTCTATTGTAGACCCAGCCTTAACATTAAGCGTGCCGCCGCGCTTTACGGCGTATCAGGGCTTCGACGCGCTTTTGCACAGCGTAGAAGGCTATGTTTCGAAAGGCGCAAACCCGATTTGCGATATGTATGCAATAACCGCCATAGAAAATATTGCAAAGTATTTGCCTAGAGCCGTAAACAACGGCAAAGACTTGGAGGCGCGCGAGCATGTGTCGTTCGGCAACTCGCTTTCTGGAATGGTAATGACAACGGGCTCGTGCACAAGCGAGCATTCGCTTGAACACGCCCTTAGCGCATACCACCAAAATTTGCCGCACGGGGCAGGGCTTATTATGATATGTCAGGCGTATTTTACCGCGTGGATAGAAAAGGGCGCATGCCCCGAACGCTTTGTTAAAATGGCAAAGGCAATGGGCTGCGAAAACGCAAAAACGCCGCAAGACTTTATAGAATCCCTGAAAAAACTTAAGACCGACTGCGGCGTAGACGACCTTAAAATGTCGGATTACGGCATTTCCGAAGACGAATTCGAAAAGTTTGCCGAAAACGCGAAAGCGTGTATGGGCTTTTTGTTCGAGGCCGACCAAGTTGCCCTTTCCAACGCCGACTGCGTTGCAATCTACAAAAACTCGTATAGATAAAGTATGAAAAGGAAAACATTTTTAACCTTAGTGGCAGCCCCCTTTATTTCGGCTGCACTATCTTTTGGCGAAACTAAAACCGACAAAAACAAAATGCTTATTGTATATTTTTCGTGGAGCGGCAATACACGCCGCTTGGCGCAAACTATAAAGGACGAAACAGGCGCCGACATTCTTGAAGTTGTGCCCGAAACTGCGTATCCTGCCGACTACAACCAAACTGTTGCCATTGCAAAAAAAGAGGTAGACGCCAAATTTTTGCGCCCAATTAAAAACGCAAATGCAAACCTTGCAGATTACGACGTAATTTTTGTGGGTTCGCCCAACTGGTGGGGCACAATATCTTCGCCTATAAGGTCTTTTTTGGCACAAAACGATTTTTCGGGCAAAAAGATTGTGCCTTTTATGACGCACGAAGGCAGCCGTATGGGGCGCGCCGAAAGCGACATAAAAAAGATTTGCGCAAATTCCACTTTGCTGGAGGCCTTGCCCATTCGTGGCGGCTCGGTAGGCAGTGCCAAAAAATCGGTGCAAAACTGGCTGGCAAAAGTTGGCATTGCAAAAAAGTAGGATAGATTTTTATAAATAAAAACTTGGCTTTCGGCAAAAAGCGGAATATTTGCATAAAAAATAAAAAAGCCTTTTGTGGATTTCCCAAAAGGCTTTGTTTGCAAAGTGGTTGTTGGCTATTTTAATCTTACGCTTTTGCGTTGGGCAAAAATGCACCTATTTTTAGTAGCGATTTTTGAAGCTTCTTTACATCTATATCGTGTACCGAAACTTTTGCGTCTGCCGCCTGACACGCAGCCAAACCGGCCGCTTGCCCCATAATGTAGCAGGCGGGCATAACTCTTACAGAGCCGTGAACGAGGTGGTCTGACGAAACGCAACGGCCTGCAACCAACAGGTTGTCTATGCCCTTTGGCGTTAGGATTCTGTAGGGAATGCCGTAGCTTTCTCCCTTCTTGTATCTATATAGCCTGTCGAAATCTCTGCGGTGTTTTTCGTATTCCGCCATATCGCCGCCCGATGGGTGAATGTCTATCGGGTACGCATAGCGGCCGATTTCGTCGTCGAATACGGCGCGCTTTTTGTAGTCTTCAAAATTAAGAACATAGTCGCCCATAATGCGACGAGTTTCTCTTACTCCAAGCAGCGAGCCTGTGCCTATAAGCTTTGCCTTTTCAAAGCCTTCAATATACTTGTTGTAGTAGTTTTCAAACTCTATAAGGGTTTTGCGCGATTCTACCAAGGCTTTGGTTAGCGATTTTTCGTCGGTGCCGTCTACATTAAAGGCGTGGCTTATGTTCGAAATGCCTATATTGTCGCCGAGTTTGAATGTGCCGGTCATGTGATAGTCGGGCACGGTAAATACGCCGTCTTTAATTGCCTGGGCAAGCTTATAGCCTTGGGGCTGGGGGTTGTCTTTGGGCATAACGGCGTGCCACTTTTTCCAGTCTATGCCGCTCCAAACGCCGCAAAGGGTTGCGGGTATGCGCCCTTCGTTCGAGGGTGTCATTTCCCACTTTGCCCCCGCTTGTGCCGCCATGTCGCCGTTGCCCGTGCAATCGATATAAACTTTGGCTTTTACGGCAAAAATGCCGCTGGGCGCGCAGCACAAAACGTAGTCTATCTTATTGCCCGTTTTCTTTACCGCCATAAGCGTTGTATGAAATGTGAATTTTGCGCCCGACTTTAGCATTAAGTCGTCGTAAATGCGCTTAAGGGCTTCGATATCGTTGGCTTCGCCGCCTATGCGGCGGTTTGCCCTAAGCGAATCTATAATTCTGCGGCCAAAGCCCGCGCAAAGAAAATTTTTGCCGTCGGTTAGCTGCATAAATACGGGAACTTTTGCCGCCGTGCCCATGCCGCCTAGGCAAGAATGTGCTTCGGCCAAAAATACGCTGTGTCCCGTTTCCGCCGCGCTGACTGCCGTGGCGCACCCGGCTGGGCCGCCGCCCGCAACAAAAACGTCTACATTATATTTTATCGGAAATTCGCTGCTAAACAAAACTGTATCTGCCGAATCGCTTGTGCAGCCAACGGCTGTTTGCGTTATTGCCCCAGCTGCAACCATTGCCGCGGCCCCCTTTATGTATTCCCTTCTGCTGATTTTATTTTTCATATATAGTCTTTCGTATTTAAAAATAGGTTAATTATACGTTTAACCTGTATCCTTTTATTTTTTTAATTTTGCAAAGTCAACAATTTTTTTCGGAAAAACAAAACTAACCCAAATAAAACGATTTAAACTCAAAAAAACGGCGGCAAATTTCCGTTGTCTGAAAAGTTACCTGTAGTTTTTTACTGTTTGGTTTCGAGATTGTCTGGCACAAATTTTGCAAAAACAAAGTCTCCAATTTCAGGGGTGCCTTGCGTAATATCCATTGCTCGCATATATCGGCAGCTTAGGTTTGTGTAGTTTAAAAGTGCCGAAATTTCGCCGTTTGCCGCTCTAGAATAAAAATAGGTTGTTCCATCTCCGAATGGAATTTGGTTGGTGATCCTTACCACGGCAACTTTGCCGTCAACGTCTGCAATGTAGCCTATTTTTTGGAAAATCTCGCGCGGGGCAAGCATCTGTTTTGCCGCAGCTTTTGCCGCGGGAGAAACTTTTATGGAGGTAAAGTCTTTTGGTCTTGCACTGCAAATGCAAAATGTTGCCAAAAAAAATACTGCAATTCTAAAAAGCATTGTAAAAAAAACCGCGCCCCTTGCCGCACGGGCAAAAGGCGCAAAATGTTTATTCTTTTTCCTGCTTAAATTGGTCGTAGCCCGGGCCCGAAGTGTCTACGTCGGCCTCGAAAAAGCCGTGAAGCTGACGTATTCTTGTTGGATGGCGCATTTTGCGCAAAGCCTTTGCCTCTATTTGCCTTATTCTTTCGCGCGTTACGTTAAACTGTTTTCCCACTTCTTCGAGTGTTCTCGAATAGCCGTCTTGCAGGCCGAAACGCAGGCTTAAAACGCTGCGCTCTCTTTGGGTAAGCGAGCTTAAAACGTTCATCATCTTTTCGCGCAAAAGCGAATATGCTGTCATATCGTAGGGGTTTTCGGCTCCCTTGTCTTCTATGAAGTCGCCAAAATTTGTGTCGTCGGAATCGCCAACGGGGCTTTGCAGCGAAATGGGTTGCTGCGCCATTTTCATTATAGCCTGAACTCTTTCTACGGGCAACTGCATTTCGTTCGAAACTTCTTCGGCGGTAGGTTCGTGGCCAAGTTCCTGCAAAAGCTGCTTTTGAACCTGCATAACCTTGTTTAAAGTTTCTATCATATGCACGGGAATGCGGATTGTCCTTGCCTGGTCTGCAATGGAGCGCGTAATTGCCTGCCTAATCCACCAAGTGGCGTATGTAGAAAACTTGTAGCCGCGCTTGTATTCAAACTTTTCCACTGCTTTCATTAGCCCCATATTGCCTTCCTGAATAAGGTCTAAGAAATTCAAGCCTCTGTTTGTATACTTTTTTGCTATCGAAATTACCAACCTAAGGTTTGCCCTAACCATTTCGGTTTTCGCCTTGTGGGCTTCCCTCATAGAGCTTTTAACAAGCTTTACAAGGTCTACAAGCTCTTCGGGCTTCATTCTTATTTGGCTTTCTATTTCGCACAATCTGCTGGCATACTTTTCCATATCTGCCGACTTTGCGTGCTTGCCTATTTTTCCCAGCGCGCTGCGCTTATATAAAAGGTCTTCTATTTCCTGCAAAAGCGGGTTTAACGTTTCGAGATATTCTTCGAACACCTTCATCTTAAAGTGGTATTTTTTGAAGATGTCCTTTAACTTTAGCTCGAGGTTTTTAAACTGTGTTAAATGGCGTTTTTTAAGGCTTTCGCTTGTGGCGTTTTCGTAGCCTTCCCAAGCTTTTGTAAGCTTGGTTTCCATATCTTCGGCTTCCTCTATAACCTTGGGCAGTTCCTTAAAATAGTTTTCGCGGCTGTCTACCTTTTTATCGAGAACTATCTTGTCGAAACGCTCTTCCCTTTGAACGAGTTTCTTTGCCAAATCTAGCTGGTAGGCGTTTGTAAGCGCAACCGAAAACAGGGCTTTTGTTGCCTTTGTTTCGGCCTGTTCTATGCGCTTTGAAATTTGTACTTCTTCGTCGCGAGAGAGCAGGGGAACTTGCCCCATCTGCTTTAGATACATTCTTACCGGGTCGTCGAGATTGTCGGAGGCACTTGCCTTTACCTGCTTTTCCTCCTGCTCGGTTTGACGGCGTTTGAAGGCTTCAACATCGTCTTTATCCAGAATGTCTATGTCGAGCGTTTCAAGAATGTTCATTACGCTTTCAAGCTCTTTTGGGTCTCCCAAAATGTCGGAAAGCGAAGAATTTATATCCTGAATTGTAAGGTAGCCTTGCTGTTTTGAAAAGTGTATTAAAGCCCTTATTCTGTCGTTAAGGAAGCGTTTGCGTTCCATAAGCGTCATATTTTCGGCAGACTTGGGCTGGGCTGCGTGCAATTCGGCCTCTAAAACTTCCTTTGCTTTTTTTATGGTTTTAGTGGGCTTAATTTCTTTCTTTGCCCCGCGGTTCTCGGGGGCTGCAGCTTCGGATTTTTTTGCTGGCTTTTCGACCGCCTTGACAGGGGCTTTTTTGATTTCTGCCTTTTTGGGAGCGGCGGGTTTTGCCGCTGCTTTCTTGGGTTCGGGTTTTGTTGCCGCCTTTTTTACGGGGGGGTTTGCCTGAGCTTTTTGCGGGGTTTTTTTTGCCTCTTTTTTAGGCGCGCTTTTTGCGGTGGGCTTTGCAGCCTTTTTTGCAACGGCAGCCTTAACTTGTTTTTTTGGCGAAATGGCGGGCTTTTTTGGCGCAGGCTTTTTTGTCGCAACTTTTGGAGTTGCAACTTTTCTCGGCTTGGCTATGGCCGCGCTTTTTGCGGCAGGTTTTTTTGCCGCATTTTTAGAAGTTTTTGTTTCGTTCTTATTGGGTTTCTTACTCGCCATATATTTATTATTCAAGTTTCCAAGGGTAATCTTGCAAAGATTTTTGCCAAATTTTAAGATTTTTTAAAATTTCTATCAGTTTGTCCTGTGCCATTCCCGAATCGCGCAACTGCGCATTCAGGGCGGCTATGTGCTTTCTACAATGCTTTTTCCATATTCTTTCTGCGCACTCGTTGGCCTCTCGCACAACGTCGTCGCTAGATACTTCCTCTTTAGATAAAATTTTGTAGACAAGGTTTTTTTCATCTTCGCTTTCGAGAACTGAGTCTAACGAAGACACCGAAAACTCTATGCCCTCTTTTACGCACGCCAAATATTTGGCGAGAATAGCCCCCGCCAAAGAAGACGTGTCTACCCATTCATCGGAAATTATTTCCGCCAAACGGTTTCCCACTTTCTCATTGTGTAAGCATATAAATAAAGTGTCATATTCGGCGTTTGTCAATATTCCTCGTTGTTTTTTATTTACAACAATATTCGGAATTTCGTCGCCGTGTTGGGCAAACCTGTTTTTCTTTGCCATATATTCGCCAAAATCGCGCATAGCCCCGGTGTAGTCGGCACCTATTGCCGAGGCCGCCATTTGGATATAGTCGCTGCGCACAACGTTTGAAGGCGAGGCACTTATAATTTCAAATATAGAGTTTAGCGCGTTTATTTTGCCCTGCGGCGAAGACGAATCGAAGTCGGCTTTAAAAAGCTTTTCGCATACAAAACTTACCGCGTTCTCGGCGCGGTTTATAACATTTTGCATTTCGTTTGCTCCGTATTTTTGTATGAAAGAATCTGGGTCCTCCTTGCTGTCGGAGCCGTCTTTTGCGCGCAAAACCGCGGCCATAGGCTCTATGCCGGCCGCCAGGCAAATGGGTAAAACCCTTAAGATTGCAGCTTGGCCTGCTCTGTCGGAATCGAGCAGCAGCACAACCTTGCTCACATGATTTTTTATTAGCGCAAAATGCCCTTCGCCCAGGGCGGTACCCTGCCCTGCAACGGTATTTTCGAAACCGGAAATGCTCATTCTTACGGCGTCTAGCTGGCCTTCCACAATAATAAAGCAGCCTTTTTCTACCGCCTTTTCTCGCGCGTTGTATAGATTAAATAAAATGTTCTTTTTTGAGAATACGGGGGTTTCGGGCGTGTTTATGTATTTGCCCTCCTCGTAGTCCATATCGGTGGGGGTTTTTTCGGTCTTACGCGCGGTAAAGCCTATAATTTGTCCGTTTTTGTCGGTAATGGGAATTGTCAAACGCCCCCTAAAGCGCGGCAGCATTCCCGCTAGCGACGACCCGTGTTTGTTCGAAAAAAACAGCCCGCACTTTTCGTAGGCTTCGTTAGAATAGCCCTTTTTTAGCAGGCCGCTCTTAAAATTATCCCAATTTAGCGGCGCAAAGCCAATTCTGAATTTTTTTGCCGTATCCAAATCGAAGCGGCGTTCGTTTGTCCAATAATCGCGTATGTAGGTATTGCCTTCGGCAAAGAAATTTTCCTGAAAATAGGCGCAGGCAAGCTCGTTTATTTCCCATATCTGCTTTTTAAGCGAGCGCGTTGCAGCGGCCGATTCGCCGCCGCGCGAATTTTCGTATTCTAGGGTTATGTTGAATTTGTCGGCGATAAATTCCACCGCTTCGGGGAACGATAGGTTTTCTTTTGTCTGCACAAACTTAAAAATATCGCCGCCTTGGCTTGTGCTAAAGCAATAATAAAGGTTTTTTGCGGTATCTACATAAAACGAGGGGGTTTTTTCGTTGCTAAATGGGCTTAGCCCTACATAGCGGCCGCCGCGCTTTTTTAAGTTTACATAGTTCGACACAAGAGAATAGATGTCTACTTTGTCTCTTACTTCGTCTATGCTCGACTGTCTTATTATTGCCATTAAATGTAGCAGGCCTTTTCCTAATATTAGTCCGTTAAAGCCGAGCCTATCTGCGAAGGTTTAAACGTCGGGAAGGTTCCATCTAAAAGATTTTTAAGTTCTTGTTGCGCCGCAGAATATAGCGGGTGCAGCCTTTGGGCGTTGTCCAAAAACTTTTCGTAAAAATACTTTGCCTCTCTTGCATTTTGCATAATTGCATAGGTTCTGGCCAAGCCCAGCATAATTTCGCTGCAATAGGGGAACTTTTCGTGCGCCAAATAAAGCTTGTTTAAAAATATTTCGTTAGACTCTATAAAAGAGCCTGTTTTTAGATATAGCAGTGTGGCGTTTAGGTTTTCGGGCTCAAATTCGTAGGCTTGTTTTGCGCATAAATACGCGTCGGAAAACTTGCCGTTTGCGCAGTAAGCGCGCGCAAGCAAGGCCCAAGATTGCGGGTTAGAGCCGTTTTTGCCCACAATTTTTAAGGCAAGCTTTTCGGCTTCTTTTGTTTTATTTTGGGCTAGCAACTCTTTGCACAAATCGGTGTCTTTTTCGTATTGTGAAAGAACGGGGGACGCTATGTCGGTAAATTCGGCGGTTTCTATCTTTGTTTCGGGCAGCTCCTTATTTGCTTGGGCTTCTCGCGCCTTTTTTTGCTCGAGTTCCTTTTTAAGAGCCAATTCCTTTTGCTTTTGCTCTTGCGCCGCTTTTTGGGCTGCAAGCTCGGCCTCTTTTGCTTTTTGTATGCGCGCTTCCTCTGCTTTTTTGCGTTCCTCTTCGAGCTTTTGCGCCGCAATTACAGCCTCTTTTGCCGCCTTAAGTTTTTCGTTATATTCGTTTATCTGGTTTTGCAAATCGGGGTAGTTTTTTGACAAAATGCCGGGGTCTATGGCGTTTAGGTCTTTTACGGCATTTTTCAAATTTTGCGTGTCTTGCTCAATTAGATAAATGTCTATAAGCCCAGCAAGAATTCTGGTTTTTACGTCTTTATTTGAATTGTCGCAAACTTTTAGAGCGGCGTTAAACCACAGTTTTGCCTGAACCGTATTTTTGCCTTTTAGGAAAAGTTCGCCTATATCGGCGGCTTCGGAGGTGTTCGGGTGGCGCGACGAATGCTTTACAAATTCCATATAAGACGTCAAAGCCGAGTCGTACATTCCCTTTCGGTCTAGCAACTTGGCTATTGATTTATATACGGGGCCGTCTTTCGGAAAGACTTTTATGTATTTTTCGTAGGCCGCCAAAGCCGAGTCGTAGGACTTGCAAAGCTCGTACGAGCGCGCCGCATTAAGCAAAAGCGATTGTTTTGCGTTTTTAAATGAAGCCGCCTTTTCGAAGTATATTGCGGCACTCGAATATTGGGCGTCTTGCGAATAGGCGTAGGCAAGGGCTTCGCACAAAACTTCGTTTTCGCCGTAGTCGTTAGTTGCCTTTTCTAAAAGCTCTATTGCCTGTTGGTTCTTTTCGTCGAACATTAGCACTTGCGAGTTTTTTACAGCCTCTTGTATGCGCTGGTTTTGTATGCGCAGCTTTTCCTCGGGGCTATCAAAAAACCACGCCGAGTTTGCAAAAATTGCCGCCGATAAAAATAGGAAAGAGATTGTTTTAAAAATTTTGCCTGCCATATCCCGAGAAGTTTTGTCTTAAAAAAAGTCTTTACATACGCAATGCCCGAAACATTCTATAGGTATAAACATTCAGGGTAGGGTGCGCAGTTCCTCCATTATGAATTCGCAAACATTTTCAATATATTTTTTGTTCTTGCAATTGTTTTTTGCCATATTGTGCCCTGTTTTTGCCCAAAACGGCGAAAATGGCAAAAAATTAAGGGGAAACGCCCCGTCTATTCCCGAAAAATTTTCTGCCTATAACAGGGCCTTTCGCGAAACCCTGTTCGAGTATTCAATGCAAAACTTTTCGAATTCGGAATACGAAAGCGCGGTAAACGCCATATTTGCCGCAACCGAAAGCGCGTTGAATAAAAAGATTAGACCCGCAAAATTCGGCAAAGTTGCACTTAAAATCTATACAAATTCTGGCGGGGGGCTTGCAACGCCGCAGGCTTTGGTAGACGCCGTAATAAAAGAGCTTAATTTAAGGGGCTATGCCAACAAAAACATAGCCATTGTGGATATGCGCCGCCACTATCTTAGGCAGGCGGGCTATTTGCCCAAGATTGGCGAAGTTGCTTCGGGCAAACCCGACAACTACAAGGGCTGCCCCGTATACGACTTGGCAAGCCGCAAATATTACGACAAAAACTGGTTTTACGACAACCAAATGCCCGCAAAAGTGCCCCGCTTTGCCGACGAAACCGAGCCGTTCGGGGTGTCGGAGCAAACGCGCCGCAAAAGTTTTTTGCCAGTTCCCCTCTTTTTGAATGTGGATTTTTGGATAAATTTGCCCGTTATAACCGATATGGATTCTATTGGCGTTTCGGCAGCTCTTGCTAATGCGTCTATATGGAATATGTCGAACAGCGAAAGGTTTTTTGAAGCAACCGCAAACGCGCCCGTTGCCGTTGCCGAAGTTATGGCAATTCCCGAGCTAAACGAAAGCTTGCTGCTTAATATTTTAAGCTTTCAATATGGGCAAGTTGTAGGCGGGGCGGTGTTTAACAATGCCTATACGGCCTGCGACAGGCTTTTAATTGCAAGCCAAAACCCCTGCGTAGTAGACGCCGTAGCTTGGGAGTTTTTGTGCGCAAACAGGGCAAAAAAAGGCTTTTCCGTTTCTACCGAAAAGCCTGTAATGTTCGAATATTGCAGGCAGCTGGAAATAGGCGAAAGCGATTTTGCGAAAATAAAATTTGTTCCATTAACTAAGTAGATATGAGTAAGTTAGATGAAAATATTGCTGCCCAAAGCGACGACTTTTTTGCCGTTGTAGACGAAAACGACACTGTTATAGACCGCCAACGCCGAAGCTTTGTGCACAAAAACGGTTTAATGCACAGGGCAGTTCACGCCATTGTTATAGGCAACGGCGGCAAAATTTTGGCGCAAATGCGCTCGAAATATAAAGACAGAGCCCCCCTTTGCTACACGACATCGTCGTCGGGGCACGTCGATTATGGCGAAACCTACGAACAAGCCCTTGTCAGGGAAACAAAAGAGGAATTGGGCATAGATACCGAATTAGCCGACTATATCTACATAGGCAAGCTAGACGCCTGCAAGCAAACCGATATGGAATTTGTTAAAGTATACGTTTTAAGGCACAACGGCCCTTTTGTTTTCCCTCCTGCCGAAATAGATTCGCTAGACTGGTACACAAAAGCCGAAATAGAGCGTTTAATGCAGACAAATCCCGAAAAATTTTCGGGAGCATTCGTTTATGTATACAAATATTTTGCACAAATTTGCAAAAAGAATTCAAACTTGCGCTTAAAGCTTGAAGATTTTTTAAATATGGGGCAAATTTCCTAGAACAATATTATTATGTCGAAAGTAAGAGTAAGATTTGCACCTAGCCCGACGGGCTTTTTCCATATCGGCAGCGCGAGAACCGCGCTCTTTAACTGGCTTTATGCAAGACACACGGGGGGCGACTTTATCCTCCGCATAGAAGACACCGACAAGGCCAGAAGTACCGAAGAATACCTTAACGTCATTATAGACAGTCTTACTTGGCTTGGTTTGGATTGGGACGAAGGCCCGAAAAAGGGCGGCAATTTCGGTCCTTATTTTCAAAGCCAAAGGGGCGATATTTATCTGAAGTATTTGGACATTTTGCGCAAAAACGGCCGCGCCTACGACAAAGACGGGGCTGTTTTCTTTAAAGTTTCGGGCGAAAAGCAGGTTTTGCACGATGCCGTTTACGGCGACGTTGAACGCCTTGAAGAAAAAGATTTTCCCATTTTCCGTTCCGACGGCTCGCCCGTATTCCATTTCGTTAACGTTGTAGACGATATCGAAATGCAGATAACCCACGTTATAAGAGGGCAAGACCACCTTACAAACACAAACAAGCACTTGGAAATTTTCAAGGCTTTCGACGCCCCGATTCCCCAATATGCCCACATTCCGCTAATTCTTAAAAGCGAAGGCCAAGGCAAAATGAGCAAACGCGACAAGGGCGCGCTTATTTCCGAATATATGGAAAGAAACTTTTTGCCAGAGGCAGTTGTAAACTTCTTGTCGCTTTTGGGTTGGAACCCGAAAAACGGCAGGGAAATTATGTCGGTAAACGAAATTGTTGAACACTTCGATTTCGACGGCATTGTAAAAAGCAACGCGCGTTTCGACGAGCGCAAAATGGCGTATTTTAATCAAGAGCACATAAGGGCTTTGGATATCGACACATTCGAAAAACTTGCAAAAAAATCGCTTGCCGAAAAGGGCGCAGTTCCCGAAGGTGACGAAGCCTACGTTAAGGGCGTTTTAAAGCTTGTTCAGCCTAAACTTGCAAATTTAGAGGACATAAGCTCGATAATTTCATATTTCTTTGCCGACGATTTCGAATTTTCGGAAACGGCAAAGCAGAAGATTTTCAAGAAGGGCGACCCTCTTGCAAGGCTGCGCGAAGCGCGCCAATTTCTTGCCGAAGCCGACAAGTTTGATGCCGACAGCCTGCACCGGCTTTTCGAAGAGCAGGCGGCAAAAAACAACGTAAAATTCACCGAATATTTCCCGATTTTGCGCTTTGCAGTTTCGGGGCTTTCGGGCGGGCCCGACCTTATGCCAATGGTTGAACTTTTGGGCAAAGAAAGAGTCTTAAAGCGCATAGACAAAGCTCTCGAAAAACTTTCATAAATCTTAAAACAACAAAATCTGAATAAAATATATGAGCGACGCCATTAAACACGAATGCGGAATAGCACTTATAAGGCTTTTAAAGCCCCTTAGCTACTATCAGGAAAAGTACGGAACTGCTCTTTACGGTTTTAACAAGCTGTTTTTGCTTATGGAAAAGCAGCACAACAGAGGTCAAGACGGCGCGGGTATTGGCGCGGTTAAGTTCGACGTAAAACCCGGCAAGCCCTACTTGTTTAGGGAACGCTCCGTAGACCCGAGCGCGCTGAAAGACATTTTTGCCCACCAGACAAAGCACCTTAGCAAAATGATAAAGAGCGGCTTGGTAGATCCCCAAGACCCAGACTCTTTAAAGGATAATTTCGACTATGCGGCCGAGCTTCTTTTGGGGCATTTAAGATACGGAACAAGCGGTCGCTACGAAAAGGCGACGTGCCACCCGTTTTGCCGCAAAAGCACTTGGCCTGCGCGTAATGTAATGCTGGCTGGCAACTTTTCGATAACAAATCCCGAAGAATTAAACCAGCGTCTGGTAGAGCGAGGAGTACACCCCATTGTAAACACCGACACCCAAACCATTTTAGAGGAAATTTGCTTTCACCTAGACATAGAGCACGGCGAAATCTACAGAGAACTTAGAAACAAGGGCGTTAAAGGCCCCGAGGTTTTAAGAATGATGGACGACCGTCTAAGCCCCATAAGGGTTGTGCGCGAAGCCGCAAAATATTGGGACGGCGGCTATGTTCTTGCCGGCCTTATCGGCAACGGCGACTGCTTTGTTTTAAGAGATCCCAACGGCATACGTCCCTGCTGGTATTTTAAGAACGACGAAATCTTGGCGGTTGCCTCCGAAAGAGTTGCGCTTATGACAATCTTCGATGCCGAAGAAAAGGACATAACCGAATTGCAGCCCGCAAATATGCTTACCGTTAAAAAGAACGGCGAATTTAACCTTTCGGAATTTACCCAGCCGAAAGAAAAGAAGGCGTGTTCGTTCGAAAGAATATATTTTTCGCGCGGTAACGACCCGCAAATTTACAGGGAAAGACAGGCAATGGGCGAAGCTTTGTGCAAGCCCATTATGGACTGCGCAAATTGGGACTTTAAACACACCGTTTTCAGCTACATTCCCAATACTGCCGAAATTGCGTACTACGGCATGATGAGCGGCATGCGCAAAATACGCCGCGCCCAAGTTAAAGAGGAGCTTCTTAAAAAGATAAATTCGGGAGAAAAAATCACTCCCGAAGATTTGGATAGGCTTGTTCTAGACAACTGGCCAAGGGGCGAAAAGATTGCCCACAAAGACATAAAACTTAGAACATTTATCAGCAAAGAAAAAGACAGAATGCAGCTGGCTTCGCATGTTTACGACATCACCTACGGCGTTGTAACTCCCGAAGACACTCTTGTTTGCCTGGACGATTCCATCGTTCGCGGTACAACTTTGCAAAGACAAATTTTAAGGATTTTAAGCCGCACAAACCCGAAGAAAATCGTTATTGCGGCAACCGCCCCGCAAATCAGATATCCCGACTGCTACGGCATAGATATGAGCGAGCTTAGCAAGTTCATAGCCTTTCAGGCTGCGGTAAAACTTACAAAAGAACGCGGCAAAGGCTCGCTTATCGACGAAGTTTACGCCCTTTGCAAGGCGCAGGAAAACAAACCCGCAGCCGAAGTAAAGAACTATGTGGATATGATTTACAGCCAGTTTGCCACCGACGAAATCACTGCAAAAATTTCCGAGTTGGTATATCCCGTAAACATTCCGTGGAAGGGCGAAGTTCAGTTGGTTTTCCAAAGCATAGAAGATTTGCATAAATCGGTTCCCTCTTCGTTGGGCGACTGGTATTTTACCGGTCAATATCCGACCCCCGGTGGCTACAAGGTACTTAACCGCTCGTTCATAAACTTCTACGAGAAAAAAGAAGGCAGGGCGTTCTTTTAATTGATAGATGCTAAGGGCTTTTTTTATTGCGTTTTTGTTGGGCTTGCCGCTTGCTTTCGGCAAAGCAAAGCCCAATGCAAACTTAAAAAGCCATCCGGTTTTGGATAATGCCCCAACGCAACAACTGTACGATGCCCAAACAGCATCGTTTATAGTTATTTCAGACGCAACTATGGCAATAAACTATGTTATGCCCATAGTGCGCGTTGCCGAAAATGCGGTGTACGAATTTTTCGGATTCGGCGGCGATGCGGCGTTCCCCAAAATTGTTTTGCAGATTGTTTCGCAAGGCAACGACAATTTCGATTCGGGAGTGTCTGCTTCGTATAAAGGCGAAATACTGCTTAGCGCAAAGTTTAACGAAAAGCTTTTGTTGGAGGACTTTTGTTCGCTTGTATCGAATGCCGTTTTATATAGGGCGGCGCAAAGCTTTGGCTACGAGCCGAGCAAAACTCCCCTTTGGCTTAAATTGGGCTTTGCCGAATATGTATATCAAAAAGCGTCTATAGGCGAGTTGGCTCAACTTGTGCGTTATGCCATTGAAAACAAAAAAATGCAGCCAAAAGAGCTTTTTGCGCTAAAAGAAAGCGACAAATTCGATGTCGAAAACGCAAAATGCAGTGCCTATTGGACGCTTCTTACCATACGCGACTTTTTAGACGACAAAGCCATTGCAAAAAAAACAATGCTTTATGCCCTAAGCGGCAAAGCTCCCGAAAATACTTTGCTTGCTTTGGAAAAGAACGCCACAAAGGCAAACTTTAAAAAGTTATGGCTTTGCGTATACAATCACGAAATCTATTCAAGAAAGGGCGGGGTTATGACTTTTGGCGAATCGGCGGAATTTATAAAAAAAATGTGCTTCGTTTGCCCCGATTTTGAAAACGCGGGCTTTGCCGACAAAGACGTGTTTTTAAAGAGCCGGGACCCTAAAATGCAGGCAATGCTAAAACAGCGCATAACAGAAATAAAGATGGCGTTGTCGTCCATAAACGGGGCTTATTTTAATACGCTGCTTTCGCTTGGCGAAATGTTCGAGGCCGCCCTAGATTCGGATTTGGAAAAATTTGAAAAGTCGCGTCAGGAGTTTATAGAAAACTACAAGTATTCAAAGGTTGTAGAAAATGCCGCAAAAAAGCTTATGCAGGCGAAATAGCCCGATCAGCATGCGTTATAAAAAGCCCTTGATAGTGCGCAACTAAAGTGTATAATCTACACCTTTAACTATGACAAAAGAACGCATAAAAGGACACATTTGCGTGTTGGCGGCAAATACAATTTTCGGGGTATTTATCCCCGTTTCAAAATATCTTATGGGCGGGCACATTTCGCCTATGACTCTTACAATGTTCAGGGTTTTGGGGGCTGCCCTGCTTTTTTGGACGGCTTCGCTTTTTGTGGAAAAGCAGAAAACCGACATTAAAACGCTGGCTTGGTTTTTCTTTTTTGCGCTTACGGGCGTTGTGCTAAATCAGGGGCTTTTTATTTTTGCACTGGGGCACACTTCGCCTATAGACGCTTCGGTAATTTTAACGGCAACTCCGTTTGCCGCATTGTTTATCTCGGCGTTTTATTTAAAGGACCCCGTAACTGCGCGCAAACTTTTGGGTATTGGCATTGGCGCAATAGGTGCGGTTTGGCTTATAACTGCGGCGGCTGGCAATGTCTCGGGCAACTCGAGCTCGGTTTTTGGCGACTTAACCGTGCTATTTACCACAATGTGTGCCGCAACCTATTTTGTAACGTCTAAGCCCTATGCTAAAATATATTCGCCCATTACAATGATGAAATGGATGTTCACATTTTCGGCAATTGTGTTTGCGCCGTTTTTTATCGCCTATTGCCCGCAAGACGCCGAAAAGATTGCAAAGCTTGCCATTTGCGACTGGGCTTGCGTTTTGTATGTTGTGGGGGCCGCCACCTTTATTTCGTATCTGCTTTTGCCCATGGGCATTAAAAGAATGAGGCCGGCAACCGTTGCAATGTATATTTATGTGCAGCCAATAGTATCGTCGGTTGTGGCGGTAGTGGTAGGGCAGGATACGTTTTCGTGGGGCAAGCTTTTTGCGTCGGTTTTGGTATTTTTGGGCGTATATATTGTTACCACTTCGCCGCAGACAAAAATTGTAGAACAAAACAAACAATAGGGTGTCTTTTATATTTTACCGATATAAACAAAAACTTATATGAAAAATTTTACCGCAATATTTTCGATTTTTGTCGCCTGTTTGCTGTTTTTGCCCGCGTGTGTCGGCAGCGCGCAACTGCAGCTAGACAACAACACAAGCTTTGCCAAATGTAAAAAGGGCGACACTGTAAAAATTACATTAGACGGCAACCCATCTACCGGCTACCAGTGGGATTTCGAAAACGAAGCCCCATGCATTGTAGAGCTTGAAAGCGAAAATTACGTTTCGCAAAAAAATAATCTTATGGGGGCACCCGCAAGGCAGGTTTTTGTATTTTCGGCAAGGAAAACCGGCAAAAGCACAATTACATTTAAGTATCGCCGCCCGTGGGAAAAGGCGCAAAAGCCGCTTTCTGAAATTGTATATACAATTGTTGTAGAGTAAAATTCGGCATTATTTGCCGTCTATTTCTTCGGCAATAACGCCGCCTAAAATTTGCTCTTTTGCGATGTCGGCTGCATTCTTTACAATTGCCAAACACGGCCTTGCTTTGTAGTATTGGGCGTTTCGGCTTTGCGGCGTTGGCGACGAATTTTCGCCCTCCTTTAAGTTTAAAAGTTCGGCACAAATTATAGAGCCGTTTTTTTCTTTAAAAATTTCGGCAAGTTTTTGGGTTATTTGGTAGATGCGTTTTTTGTTTTCTGGCGTGTCGTTTTTAGAAAACTTTAGGCCTGCAAGCATTGCCAACGCCGAAAATGCTCCGCATACATTGCGCATACGTCCAACACCAGCCCCGAGGGCAATAGACAGCTTTTTTGCCGTTTCTTCGTCTATATCAAGCTGCTGGGCAAAAGGCACAAAAACCGATTGCGCGCAATTTAACCCGTCAGTAAATAAGCTTGTCGAATCTTTCATATAAAACAAAGCCTATAAAAAATTTTTAAAAAATAAATAAAAAAAGCTTGCAATAAAAAAAGCATGGGGTATGTTTATCATCTTTAATTGATGGATCATTAGCTCAATGGTAGAGCAGTTGCCTTTTAAGCAATTGGTTCCGAGTTCGAGTCTCGGATGATCCACATTTTTTTCATAGCGCGGGCGCCCATAGCTTAATTGGATTGAGCTTCTGACTACGGATCAGATGGTTGCAGGTTCGACTCCTGCTGGGCGCGCCACGCTCTTTTTTTTTATGTCTAAATGCTGCGGGGCTTTCATTTTTGCGTTGTTTGCAATGCCGCCTAGTGCTGCTTGTTTTTGCGGCAGACGTCTAAATATTCTTCGGCCCGGCTGGTTTTAACATCTTTGCACTTTAAAACCAAAAATACGGTTTTTGCGGCAATTTTTAGGTCGTTTAAAAAACCTACGTTTTTTGCATATTCAACGTCTAGTGCAAGCTTTTCGTTCCACGAAAGATTGTTGCGGCCGCTTGTTTGGGCAAGCCCCGTAATGCCGCCTTTTACCGAGTGTCTAAGGCGTTCGGTGTCTGTATAGTACGGCAAATAGCGCGGCAAAAGCGGGCGCGGCCCAACAAAAGACATATCGCCCTTTAAAACGTTAAAAAGCTGCAAAAGTTCGTCTAGGCTGCTTTTTCGTAAAATTTTGCCCAAAGCGGTAGTTCGCTGTGCGTCGTTTGGCGCGCTTTCGCCTTCGGGCAGCGTGTTTAGCATTGTCCTAAATTTATATAGAAAAAATGGCTTTTCGCCTTTGCCTATGCGTTTTTGTTTGAATACAATGGGCCTTCCCATAAAAAGCAAAATGGCGCAGGCAATAATAAGCATAACCGGGCAAAGCAGCACCGTTAAAAACAATGCTCCGAAAAAGTCTATCGCGCGCTTTATATATGGGTTGTACATTTTTTTATATGCAACCCAAAAAGCGCGGGCGTGTCAACCGCATAAGGGCAAATGCCATTTGCATTTTATGTGCAAGCCTTTTTTTAGGTCGTTTTGCGGGTTTTCTATGTGTTTTATTGCAAAGTTACCTGCCAAGATTTTAAGCATTTCGGGCGATGCGGACGCGTGCAAAGTAACCTGAAAATATATGTTTTTTATTTTCAAGCTAAGCGGTGCAATCAAAATGCAAGCCGCTTTTTGCTCGTGCCGCAAAAGCGAAAATAAAAGGGGAATGTCGCTTGCAGTGCGTTTAATCGCCTTTGACGAAAGCCGAAAGCAGTTTGTTAGCACTGAAGACAAAACATTTTATCCATAACAACTCCTTTGTTTGTAAAGTTGTAAAAAATTCGAGCAAAAACTCCGCTCACAAATTTTAAATCGGCATAACGCAAAATTTTTGCTAGCCGTTTTTCGCTTATCTTAAAACAACCCAATTATAAAAAACGAAATCGGAGATTCCGTACAATTCTAAACAAAAAAAGGAGCCTTCGAAAACCAAAAGCTCCTTCTAATTTAAAAATGGCTGCTCGGGCTGGGATCGAACCAGCGACCAAGTGATTAACAGTCACCTGCTCTACCGCTGAGCTACCGAGCATCACTTTTAAAGCTACATGTTATGCTGCATCGTTTTGCTTTTGTCAATGTTTTTTTTATTTTTTTTATTTTAATATGCTTTTCCGGAAAATTGCGCTGAATTTGTGGTTGAAAAGTCTGCCTGTTTAAAAGATAGTCGCTCTTTGTTATGACCATAGAAGAAACTCTCGAAAAATATCTCGGCAAAAAGCCAGTAATAGATGAAACAGCCTTCGTTAGCAAACATGCCGTTTTGATAGGCGACATAAAAATAGGCAAAAACGCCAGTGTTTGGCCGGGCTGCGTGCTCAGGGCCGACATAAACTCTATAGAGCTTGGCGAAAATTCGAACCTGCAAGACGGTGTTATGGTTCACTTGGCGAACGATGCCGGCGTAAAAATAGGCAAAAACGTAACGGTTGGCCACGGCGCAATTTTGCATGCTTGCGAAGTTAAAGACGGCTGCCTTATAGGAATGGGAGCTATTGTGCTCGACAAAGCCGTTATAGGCGAGGGTTCTATTGTGGGCGCGGGCGCATTGGTTACAAAAAATACAATAGTTCCGCCGCATTCTATGGTGTTGGGAACGCCCGCAAAGGTTGTAAAAACTTTAGACGATGCAGTTTCCGCCTCGCTTGCAGAGTGGTCGAAAAAATACGTTATTTTGGCGCATGCAAACAAAAAGGCAGAGCAAGCCCAATAAATTGCGCAACAAAAACGCGGCAAGCAAACGGGGGCTTTACAAAAAAGGCCTCCTTTTTTAATTTTTGCGGAATTTGCGCTAAGATTTATTTTCTCGCATTCTGGCAAAATATGGGCAATATTAACGGCCAATTATATAAATTCGAGTTGCGTTCCCAACGGGGCGCGGTCTACAAAACATCAAACAAAAGAAACTAAATGGCTATATCTAAAAAATTGATGGACGAATTGAATAGCCGCAGAGATGCAGCATTGAACGCAGGCGGTGCCGAAAAATTGCAGGCGCGCCGCAGCAAGGGTCTGCTTACCGCGCGCGACAGGCTTGAGAGACTTTTCGACGAAGGTTCCTTTCTAGAGTTTGGTATGCACGTTAAACACGCCTGCCACAATTTCGGGCAGGAAAAGAAACGCATACCGACCGACGGCGTAGTTACGGGCGTAGGTCTTATAAAAGGGCGTCAGGTTGCAGCCTTTTGCCAAGATTTTACCGTTTTTGGCGGTTCGCTAGGCTCGCAGCACGCAAAAAAGATTGTAGACTTAATGAAATTTGCGGGTAAAAACGGTCTGCCAATTATAGGCATGAACGACTCGGGCGGCGCAAGAATCCAAGAAGGTGTTGAATCTTTGGGCGGCTACGGGCAAATTTTCTACCAAAATGTGGCGTGTTCTGGAGTTGTTCCGCAAATTGCCATTATTGCGGGCCCTTGCGCCGGAGGTGCCGCCTATAGCCCAGCACTTACCGACTTTATTATAATGACGCGCAAGAACGCCGATTTGTTTATATGCGGCCCGCAAGTAATTAAAGCCGCCACGGGCGAAGAAGCCCCTCTTGAAATGTTTGCCACTGCAGACGCCCACGCAATGTATTCGGGCAACATACATCTTGTTGCCGAAGACGACGCGCACGCCGTAGAGCTTGCCGAAAAGCTATTGTCGTTTTTGCCGTCGAACAATATGCAGGAACCTCCGCACGATTTCTCCGTTGCAGTCGAAAAAACCTACGACGAAGCCATAAACAGCATTATGCCCGAAAATTCGTCGATGGCATATAACGTTAAAGACATTATAAACAGGATTGTAGACAAGGGCGACTTCTTTGAGATTCAGGAAAGCTTTGCAAAAAATATGGTTGTTGGCTTTGCAAGAATTCAGGGCGTAGTTGTTGGCATAATTGCAAACCAGCCGATGTACAAGGCGGGCTGTGTAGATATAGACGCCTCCGACAAATGCGCAAGGTTTGTGCGCACATGCAACTCGTTTAACATACCCTTGGTGACTTTGCTAGACGTTCCCGGCTTTATGCCTGGGCTTGCTCAAGAGCGCGGCGGCATAATAAGGCACGGGGCAAAAGTGCTTTCGGCGTACGCCTCGGCAACAGTGCCAAAAATTACGGTTATAATGCGCAAGGCCTATGGCGGGGCGTACATTGCAATGTGCTGCTCCGACTTGGGTGCCGATATGGTATTTGCGTGGCCTACCGCCGAAATTGCGGTTATGGGCGCAAAAGGTGCCGTAAATGTGCTATACGGCAAGGAGCTTAAGGCAATAGAAAACCCCGCCGAAAGGGAAAACGCCGCGGCAAAACACCGCGCCGAATATAGCGAAAAGTTCGAAAGCCCCTATCAGGCGGCCGAAAAGGGAATGATAACCGACGTTATAGATCCTGCCGAAACAAGGGGCATTTTGGCTATGGCGTTAAGGGCAACCATTACCAAGCGCGAGACCACAATGCCAAAAAAAGATACAAATATTCCCCTATAATTCTTACATATTTTTAGTATGGGTTTTATATCTAAACTATTTTTGCGTTTTTCGAATACGGCTTGCAAAAAAAAGGCGTTAGCCCCGCAGCTGGCGAATGAAGAATGCGAATTAAGTGAAGAGCTTGTTTCGCTAATAACGGCGGCCGCACTTTTGGCGCTGAAAGACGACCCCGATTTTAAACTTACCCCCGACTTGAAATACAACGCGCCCGATATGGCATACGCGCAGTCAGGGCGCGCGCAGATTTTTGCGTCGAGAAATTTTACACCATATCATCGCTACTAACACAAGGCAAAATGAAATCTTTAAGGATAACAATTAACGGCAAGTCTTTTGATGTAGATGTTGAAGTTTTGTCCGACAAAACTCCGAAAATTGCCAGTATAAAGCCCGTTGCGGCGCAGGTCGCAAAAGCGATGCCGGCAACACAAACTGCAACGCCCGCTAAAACGGCAAAGCCCCTTGCAAAAGCCAGCGTAAACGATATTGCGTGTCCATTGTCGGCAACAATTATTGCAATAAACGTAAAAGTAGGCCAATCGGTAAAGAAGGGCGACCAGCTTATAACGCTGGAAGCAATGAAAATGAATACATTTGTATATTCCCCAAAAGACGGCATTGTTAAAGAAATTTTTGTGCAAGAGCGCGACAACGTGCCCGAAGGTGCGCCGCTATTGTCTTTTGAATAACAAATTGCCCCGATATATGAGTGTACGCCGGGGTGTTTTTTATAAATAGGTTTTTCGTTTTATATAAATAATTTTTATCCGAACAATTATCTTATGAACTTTACAAAATATATATTTATTTTGCTTTTGTGTTTCGGTTTTAGTTTGTGCCAGGCGCAGACAGCTTTGCTAGAAAAAGAGGAGGCAAAAACCGAAACGCAGGCTAGGGCGGTTGAAATTGCCCAAGACGCGAAAGACGCAAAAAAAGACATTGCAAAAGCTGCAGCCAAGCAACAGATTAAAGCCCCCCAAAAAGAGCTTACGCCCGAAGAAATTGAACATCTTAAAATACAAAACAAAATAGACCAAAACGCCATAGAAAGCGCGCGAACCGTAAAGAAATATCTTATACGCTTTATGCACTGGCTCGACAGTGTTTCGCCCAAAACGGCGGCCATTATGCGCGCCGAATATTTCGGGGTAAAGGGTATACAATATGTGTCGGCAATTATTGTTTTACTGCTAACTTTTGTGGTTGTAAAATATGTGCTGGGCTTTGTGTTTAAAAGGCTTTCGGCGTTGTCTGCAAAAAGCAAAGACTCCGATACAAACTCGTTTGCAACTTCGTTTTTCTCGCAAATTCACAAGCCTTTCGATTTGTTTGCCGCGGTAATGGGCGTATATTTTGCGGCGGCGTTCGTGCTGCGAAGCGAAGCCTACATAAAATTTTCAACGCGCGCCGTCGGCATAATCTTTTGGTGCTCTATTTTCTGGATTTTAATAATAATTTCCGATGCGATATTTACGGCGGCAACGCGCAAACTTAAAAATAAAGCATCGGTTTCTACCGCAAATTTAATGGACTTTGTGCGCAGACTTGTAAAGGCAGCCATTATAATTTTGGCGATGCTTTCGGTGCTTACAAATTGCGGAATGAATGTAAACACGCTTATAGCCTCTTTGGGTATTGGCGGTATGGCTTTGGCGTTTGCTTCGCAAGATACTATTGCAAACTTTTTCGGCTCGGTTTCCATTATAATAGACCGCCCATTTATTGCGGGCGACTGGGTTAAAACGTCTTCCTGCGAAGGCACGGTAGAAAAAATCGGCTTTCGCTCGACCCGCATTAGGACTTTCTCGAAAACGATAATGTCTATCCCCAACTCGATTTTGGCGAAAGACACAATAGAAAACTTTTCGAAAATGCCCGTAAGAAAGGCTTCGTATAACATAGGCATTACCTACGATGCCACCCCCGAAGACATAGAGGCGTTGCTGCCGATTTTACGGGACAGAATAGCCAAAATAGACGGCGTTTCGCAGCGCGACGGCGTTGCAGCCGAATTTATAAGCTTTGGCGATTCTTCGTTGGACATTGCCATAACCTATTATTCCAAGAAAACCGACAAGGCAAACTATACTGCCACCATACGCAGGGTAAATCTGGAAATTATGCGCATATTGCGCGAACAAAAGCTTTCTATGGCGTTCCCGTCTACTTCGGTTTATATCGAATCGCAACCCAAATAAATCGCCAAAAGTTGCTGGGAAAAAAACCTTCGGGAAGTTTCCCCGAAGGTTTTTTTATTTTTATCTGGAATTGTTTTTACTTGCGGCGTCTATAATCAAAAAAGCGGTGAAAATTTTATTATTTAAGAATAAACATTTTAGTAAATTAGGTTTGACTATAGTATTTCAATACGGCGGGTAAAAAACAAAAGCAGTGGGGGGATAGGAGGTTGCCCTACCATATTTTTTGCAAAGGCAAATTTGCTTTTTGCGATGTTTAAGATTTTGCCAGTTCTAAAAAATAACGCGTTTGAAATTAAAAAAGTGCTAAGCGCATAAAAACAAAAAATATATTTTTTGAAAAATGCTTGACAAATTTGATTCAAAATAAGAAAGTAGCCGACTTTAACAACCAAGCCAGGGTAGCTCAGGGGTAGAGCAGAGGACTCATAAGCCTTTGGTCGGTGGTTCAAATCCACTCCCTGGCACATGGGGGTATAGCTCAGTTGGTTAGAGCACTTGCATGACACGCAAGGGGTCGCAGATTCGAGTTCCGCTACTCCCACCATTTAGAAAAACTTCCAAGCCAAAGACTTGTAAGTTTTTTTTGGGTCAACACCAAAGAGAGTGGATTTTAGTGAAAGACGCCGCATAGAACCAAGACCCTCAATCTGTAATTTTCAAAGTTTTTATAACCGTAAGCCATTCGTTATATCAGTTTCATTTTCCTGTGGAAGCCCTCGGTTATTGAGTTATTTTTCGTAAATCTCCACATTCTGATTATCGGTGTAAACCGGTCGCTTATCGTCTCTGCTAGCCTTTCAAACTCTTGTGTCGCCTCGTATTTCATCTGTTTCATCATTCCTTTCAGCTCCTTTATATTCCTTTGCCATTTGATGTTTCCTGTTTAACAGCTCACACAACCTTTCCTTAAACTCGTAAGCCAGCTTTATCGCGGGATTGTTCTCAAAAAACTTCTCCAATCGCTCAAGCTCTTCGGTGTTCA
Organism: Opitutales bacterium; assembly: GCA_034180465.1. Classification (GTDB taxonomy): domain Bacteria; phylum Verrucomicrobiota; class Verrucomicrobiia; order Opitutales; family Intestinicryptomonadaceae; genus CAKUIA01. The sequence continues at coordinate 744 of JAXFOH010000045.1, read as the reverse complement.
ATCTATCTCCACGTTTTCGCAATGGGTAGGTCAACTTTCTATTCTATTTTACTTCTTCTTGCGCTGCCTTGCAATTCAAGCGAAGCGCGAATGAGATTTTGCCGCAGGCAAAAGACCCGAAGGGCGAGACGGTTTGCGCATGCAAACGCGAGTCAAAACTCCATAAGGTGGTACAAAACCAATCTTATAACGTGGAACCTCTCCGCCACTATTTTTGCTTTCGGAAAACACCGCACTCTCCGATATCCTCTTGTTGCTCTTTAACCCCCGTATCGGCTCTCGATAAATTCTTCCGCATTTCGGACATCGGTATCGACATGCCTTTATGTAGTCTAATAATCAATTAGTTGCAAAAGACAGCATACAGACATAAACAAGCCCTGATTCCGAACTCACTTAAAAATTGGCAATTGCCCGCGCTCGGGTTTTGAGAGGATAATTTTGAACGAAGACTGGGAAACTGAAAAAAACGCGCGATAGAAGCGCACAAAAGCGGTACGTAAGTATTGCGTGCATTCTGCTTTTGACGATGTCTTTTCGCCAAAAGCATTTGTCAAACGGAGAGGGGGGGATTCGAACCCCCGGTACCCTTTTGAGGCACACTCGATTTCCAATCGAGCACGTTCGACCAACTCCGTCACCTCTCCGTACCTGATTTTTACGATATCTATCCGTTTTACTCGCCATGCGTGTGGACGCTTTGTGAATAAAACAAAACGGTTGCATAGTTGCACATTTTCGGAA
>JAXFOH010000039.1:0-17329 GCA_034180465.1 Opitutales bacterium | reverse complement strand
GACTACCTTGCCGAAATCTACGACACGGTAAAGGCAAAAACCGACAAAGGCGAATAATCTTTAACCAAACATTAACTTTTTTAAATGCACAGCCATTTGGTTGTGCATTTTTTCGTTTTTAGTAAAAAATTTTACGAAATTTGCGGCAAAATATATTTATACTATTTAGTTTAATACAAGTGCATAAGTTGGCATTTTGTTGGTTAATCAAATAACGCCAAAAATACCAAAACAAATAATGGTAATTTGTATATTAAATTTTATAACTTGCTCATACATAGCCTATTCCATATTCCACACAAATATCACATTTTATTCAAAAAAAAAAAAAATAACTTGCCCTATCAAAAATGTGGTTGACATTACAAAAACAACGATTTAGCTTTGCTAACATTAGATAAAAATTTTTCTACTATTTAATTTATACAGCAATGAAACTATCATACCTAAAAACAATATTCGTTGCGGCAGCTGTATCGGCAATGTCGGTAAACGCTGGCGCAGAAGACATCTATTGGCGTTATCTGTACGGGTCGCGCGATGACAACGGCAGAAACGGCACAAACTGGAGAGACTCGGCGGGCAACCTTATTAATCGCGCCCCCACTAGCGAAGACAACATTATATTCGATTCTTACGATCCCGTAAGCGGAGACGGCGGCACGCAAGTTTCGAACCGCATGCACACGCAAGCTTTTGAATTTAACGTGGCAAATATTTTGTTCGACTTCGACTCAACAAAGGGTTCGCCCAGTAGCGGCATATTTCAGATTACGGCGGTACGCAACACAGGCAACAACTTCACCGTAACAGGTGGCGTTACAGTTAGAGGCGACAAAGACATTGTTTTTGCCCCCGAAAACGCAAACGAACCCGCCAACCATGGTTGGAAATCCATAGATTTGGGCTATATTAGCGTAGAAAATTCCCGCGCGCTTAGGTTCGAAAACTGCTGCGCGAACATAAAGCTAAATGCCGTTTACAACGAAAGCAAAGGCAAATGGGAAAGCATCGGCGACCTGTTTACCAACGACATTGCCGAGGGTTCTACCATTGTATTTCAGGGCAAAGGGTTTGAAAGCTCAGGGCAAAAAGTTAAAGCCGCAATGGGTTCTACAAACAACTACGGCACAATAAACATTTGGGCAAACACCGAATTTATCGGAGCTGGCGACAACTTCAACAACTACGGCAAAATAGTTGTTGTTCAAAATAGCCTATATGCGGGCAACCAAGAGCTTTCGGGTGTTATAAACAACAAAGCGGGCGGCACAATCTCCATAGACAATAATACGAGCGACAATATCATTAACGCCGTCATCAACAACGAAGGCACTATAGACTCGAATGTAAACGCGAGCAAAATGGTGTTCACAAACGGTTCAAAAATAAACAACATTGGCGGCTATATCAACCTGAACGCAGCTGGCATAGACTTCCAGGAAGGTTCTTCGCTATATTCTAAAACCTCAAGCAGAGTTGTATTTGACGCAAAAACAAACGCAGCGCACTTCTCCGATTTCGAAGTATACGGCTCGGGCGAAAAGAACACGACCATCGACAAAGGGGTAAGCTATGTTGGAATTTCCGGTAAAAATGTTTCGTTCGACAATCTCATAATAGGCGGCGGTTTCTCGCGCTATTCGAAAGATATTGAAACGCCGACCGCAAAGGCTGTAGACCACATGTTCTACGTTTCCGACGCGGGCGCGTTTTCCGCAAAGAATATAACGATATTGACCAACCTTGTTTCGTCCGAAAACGAGGCAAACGGCATTACCGAAAACTACGCCCAAATTAGAAGCAACGGCGGGCCCGCTACAATAGAAAACTTGACCTTTATGGGCGGCGAAAGCGCAGACGCCAAGACATACCGCGTTGGCGAATTTCGCATAAACACAGGCAAAAAAGACTACGGCGACGGCTATGCCCTTACCATAGACAAAATAAATGTTTTAGGCTATGCAAAACAGTCGCACTACCTTAGCACTTTTAGCACAGTAAGTGCGAAAATCGGAACTCTTAACATAGAGGACGGCATTTCGGTTTGCGACAACGGAATTGGCGACGAAGGATTTACCGGCACAAACCTTTTGGTGGAAAAAGTTACGGGCAATGTACGCACGACAAATTCAAGCGAAGTTGCAGGCCACCAAGGCGTTACAGTAAACGACATTTCGCTTACAAATGCAATGGACAGCGCAAGACAAATCTACTTTAACGTACGCGGCACAAAGAGCGTTGAAATCGACACTGTAAACGCGGTTGTAAGAAATTCGCTAGGCAATGGCGGCGATATTTACGCTTGGACAGAAGAAAACACAAAAACCGGCATTTCGGCGGGTGCGGTTCACATTAGGAATGTAAAGCTCGACACAAACTCTAGGTTGCACATAGGCTCGGTTGGCACAAGCGAATTGAACGGCTACACAGGCTATTCGCACCTAGACAACGTAGACTTGGGCAACGGCGGCATGCTTGAATTTGCATTTAAAGACAGGGGCACAAGCGATGCCATTTTGCAAAAAACAGCCAATATTGGCAACCTTAACGGCTACGGTAAAATCGGCCTCGACGGCAATGCCGACTGGATTACATACACTGTAAACCTAAACGGCTCGGGCAAATACACCGGCGAAATAGCCGACTCGACCAACAAGGCGGCCCTTGTTATGAACATTGTGAAAAATGGCTCTGGCACGCAAATTCTAAGCGGCAACAACACCTATAAGGGAACGACAAACGTAAACGAAGGCACGTTGCTTATGAACAGAACCGACGGGAAAAGCACAATTTATGTAAGAAACGGCGCAACTTTCGGAGCGGCAGGTCAAGGCGTAAGTGCTTCGTATATCGTAAAAGACAGCGGCGGTTCGCTATTGTTCGACTTTTCAATGGGCGACGTATCGCTTAACCTTTTAGATGGCTCGAGACTTAAGGGCGAAATTTTGTCGACAGACTTCATATTCAGCAACATTGCTGGAATATTGAATAAGGAAACTTTGCTCTTCTCGTTTGCCAATGAAGAAAGCATTACAAACGCTTCTTTAAGAGAAATTCTAGACAGCGGTTTAACCTACACATATATAGACAATGCAACAGGGCAGAAATACACTGCAAACTTCACCGAAGGCGACGCCGACGGCAGTATGTATGTAACATTCGAAGTTCCCGAACCCGCAACTTGGGCAGCAATTTTCGGAGCTTTGGCATTGGCTTTGGCAATATACCGCCGCAGAAAGTAAGATTTAAAAATATTATATCCTCCTTTCAACGCTCCCCTTTTGGGAGCGTTTTTTTGTCTCTACACCGGGACAAATTAGGCAAATTTTGGGCATAAAACTGCACTGAAAACGACCTTTGTTTATCGTATAAATTGCGCCTGTTTTCGGGCGGCTTGCGACGGCTTTTATGCCTCAAAAAACGTGGCTTTTTTAGAAATGCAAAACGGCAAAGATTACTGCATTTTCTTGCAAAAATCATTAAAAACCTCCCTTTACGGCTAAAAATTTTTTTGGGGAGTTCTGCCTAAAATATGCCGTAAAACGGTGTTGCAAAAATGCAAAATTTTTAATTTAAAAGTTTTATTTTTTACATTAAAAATTCTGTCGTCTGCAATTTTTGCCCCATAATTTGCAAGGACTGCACAAGATGCAACGCCGCAAATTCTTATTTGCATCTACCCATTATGCAATAATTTATACATTCTGCAATTTTAGATGCATATTTGTTTTTTTGCGCAAAAAGCATAGGTTTTTATACAATACGCAACAAAATATTCCTTTTTTATAGTTTTTCCCTAAAAACGCAATTTTTGCCCCCTTTTTGGTGATTTTTGGAGTACCCGTGGAGGCGTTTTTTTTGAAATTTAAAAATTTTGGGCAAAAAAACTAAATTTTTGCAAATTTTTGGCCGATTTTGGGATAATACTGCTTGACAATGGAGGGTTTTGGGTAAGAATGGAGGGAAATGGTAAATTAAGGGAGAAAATGTCTTCGGAAACAAGAGAGAGAGCCTACTATTACGCCGGCGAATACAAGCGTTCGCTAGACGATAAACGCAGGCTTATAGTGCCAGCAAAATGGCGTTTTTCCGGCGACGACAAAGACAACGCCTACCTTGCTTTGCCCAATCCAAACGGTTCGATAACGGTGTATCCGCCCAATATGCTTGAAAAGTTGGACGAAAAGATTTCGCAAGCGGGGCTTACAAACCCCGCGCGCCAGCGCGTTCTTTTAAAAATATTCCGCAACGGAGAAAGGTTTGGCTGCGACAAGCAAGGCAGAATCAGCCTAACCGACAAGCTTATGTCTATGGCGGGAATAGCCAAAGACGCAATTCTTGTTGGTGCCTACCAAACATTCCAGATTTGGGATCCCGAACGCTTCGACAAGTTCATAAACGAAGACGACGGCGAAGACCCGAACGAAGTTTGGGCAAATCTCGTTTTCTAATTACCGTGAAAATTTTACACACATTCAAAACCGCAACATTTAAAAGAGGTCGCACAAAATCGGCACTATATGAGCAATAACATAGCACAGCGCGTTAAGTCGGAGATTGCGGGGCACTATCCCGTAATGCTCGAAGAAGTGCTTGCAATTATTGCGCCGAAAGACGGCGAACGCTATTTAGACTGCACTTTCGGCGGCGGAAGCCACTCGAAGGCGATTTTGGAAAGTGCAAACTGCCGCCTAGACGCCCTCGACCGCGATCCCAATGCGCGAAATATTGCTCAAATTTTCGCAAAAAACTACGGCGAACGTTTCGGATTTTTTAATACAAACTTTTCGAACCTGAACGAAACGGGCTTTTCGCAATATGCGGGAATTATTATGGACTTGGGGGTTTCCTCGTTCCAGCTGGACAGCGCCGAGCGCGGATTTTCGTTTATGCGCGACGGCCCTACCGATATGCGTATGAACCCCGAATGCGGGCAAAGCGCGTTGGAGTTGCTAAACACAGTTTCACAATGTGAGCTGGAAAGAATCCTTAAGGTATACGGCGAAGAACCGCGCTACCGCAAGGTTGCCCAGGCAATAATAGACGCTCGAAACACAGATGCTCTAAAAAGGACAAAGTCGCTTGCCGAGCTTATTGCAAAAAACGCGTCTTTTGACAAAGGCAAAAAAACGAATCCTGCAACGCGCTCTTTTCAGGCCATAAGGATTGCCGTAAACGGCGAGCTAAGCGAAATAGAAAATGCCCTGCCAAAGGCGTTCGACGCCTTAAAAAGCGGCGGAGTGTTGGCGGTTATAAGCTTCCATTCGCTTGAAGACAGGATTGTAAAACGCTTTTTCAAGTCGCTTGCGGGAATGCCAATAGACGCAAACGACAACACCTGCCAGCAAGACCGCGTAAAGAAAGCCGAGCTTTTGACAAGAAAAGCCCTTACGGCATCCGACGCCGAAAATTTAGAAAACCCCCGCAGCCGAAGCGCAAAGCTTAGAGCAGTAAGAAAATTATAAAAATGAAACAAGATCTAAAATATTTCTACATTCTAGTATCGATGGTAGGCATCTGCATTTGCTCGATGTCGTTCGGCGCATTCTTTTTAAGCTTCGAAAGAAACCTTCAGGCCGACTTGGCCGACAGCATTAAAAGCCTTGAAAAGAAGGTAGACAAGCTGCACATAGCCAATAGCGACTTAAAGGTAAAAATAGCCAACGAAGAAAACCCGCACATTTTAAAATTAAGAGCCGCCGCCAACCTGGAACCCATATCCGATAAAATGGTTGTTTGGGCTTCGTACGACAATTTTGAAGGCGGCCGCGTAGAGGCGTCTACGCGCGAAAAACTGGTGCTAAGCTTTAGAGCGCCCGCAAAACTGGGAACATATAAAACCGCAAGCAAATGAACCGTTCGTTTATAGACAAGTTTAGAATTACACTTCTTACCGTTTTTGTTGCGGCAGGCTTTTTGGGCATTGGCTCGAACTTATGCAGGCTGCACATTTTCAAGCACTCGTACTGCGTAAAGGCAATAGAGGAAACCCGCAACCGCACAATTAAGATAGACGCGCGCCGCGGCGATATTTTAGACTCGCGAGGGAACATTTTGGCGACAACCGCCCCCTATATAGAATTGGGTTGCGACCCAGTAAGCATAACCGAAAAAGACGAACAAAAATTTGGGCAGCTTGCCGAAATTTTGGGAATGACAACCGCCCAAATAAAAGAGCTTTGCAAAAAAACAACCTACAAAACGAAAGACGGAGCCGTGCGCCAAAAAAGATGGCGCAAAATGGCAGACCAGCTCGACGAGGGTACATACTCGCGCATTAAAGACCTAAACTTTAAGGGCATTTACGGAGTCAGAAAATACAAGAGAATGTATCCTGCGGGAGCTTTGACATCGCACATAATAGGATTTATGAATGCGGAATCCGTTCCCGAATTCGGCGTCGAAAAAATGTCGGACTACTACCTTAGGGGGCAGGACGGCTGGAAGGAAATTGAATTCGACGGCCGCCGCAGGGAAATGGCGCAGTTTAGGGGTCGCGAGCAGGACGCCGTAGACGGGATGAATGTTGAAACCAGCATAGACATCATTTTGCAGGAGGCAGCCCATCAGGAAATGCGCAAGATTGTTTCCAACTTTAATCCCGACGGAGCCAGCATAATAATAAGCGACACTTCGGGCTTTATTTTGTCGATGGTAAACTACCCGAATTTCGATCCGAATTCCTACAACAAATTCCCAATGGCGAATTTGCGCAACCGCGCAATTTCCGACAGGTTGGAACCGGGCTCCACATTCAAAATAGTCCCCGTTTCGGCGGCGTTAAACGAAGCCTTTGTAAGTGCCGACGATATTTTCGACTGCAAGAACTCGACTGCAACCTACAAGAACAGAATTTTAAGGCTCCCCAAAGACACCCACGTTTACGAAAAGCTTTCGGTGCGCGACATAATAAAGAAAAGCAGCAACCGCGGCTCGGCGCAAATTGGCATTTTAATTGGCGAAAACAAGCTATACGAATATGCCAAAGAATTCGGCTACGGCGAAAAGACCGGCATTGGCTTGGCGGGCGAAGTTAGCGGCATTTTGCACAAGGTAAAAGACTGGGACGGACTTACAATTACAAGGCTTCCGATGGGACACGCAATAGACGCCACCCCCCTGCAAATACACTGCGCAATGAGCGTAATTGCAAACGGCGGCTTGTATATGAAGCCCCAAGTTATAAAAAAGGTGACCTCTAAAAGCGACGGGGCAAGCATTGTATTTTCTCCCAAGGCAATGCGCAGGGTTGTTTCGCCCAAAACCGCCGCCCTTATGAGCGATATGCTTGTCGGCGTTACCGAAAAAGGCGGAACTGCAACAAGGGCCGCCGTAGAAGGCTTTAAAGTTGCCGGCAAAACTGGCACGGCGCAAAAGATTGTAAACGGCCGCTACGTGTCTACCCAGCACGTTGCGTCGTTTACGGGGTTTTTCCCCGCGCAAAGGCCAAGGCTTGTAATAACCGTAATTATAGACAACCCAAGGGGCAAACCCGGCAGCGGCTACGGCGGCGTTTCGGCAGCCCCCGCATTTAGCAGCTTGGCAAAAACCGCAGCAAGCTACCTTGGCATACAAAACGACGAAGAAGCCGCAAAAGGCGTCGCCTGGAAATTTTCGAAATGAACAATACTTTTTTAAATCTTGCAAACCTGATATGCCTTAGCGGCAAAAGACTTTCCTTTGCCGAACAAAAAGGCCCGTCTATTGTTTTCACAACAAGCGATTTGGCAAAAAGCGTAAAGGCTTTAAAAGTTACAAACGACAAATCGCTTCCCGTAAAGACCCTTTTGGCGGACTCCAGAAGAATAACCGAAGGTTCGGCTTTCTTTGCCGTTAAGGGCTTTAATTGCGACGGCAACCAGTTTGTAGGCGATGCAATACACAGAGGGGCTGTTGCCGTTGTTTCCGAAAACGAAGCGCCTAAAATTTGCCCCACCACTTGGATACAGGTGCAAAATATGGCGTTTGCCAAGGCTTGGGCTGCAAAGGCGTTTTACGAAAACCCCGACGAAAGCCTTAAAACTTTTGCTGTTACTGGCACCAACGGCAAGACAAGCGTAAGCTGGCTTATTAAGCATATGTTAGACCGCCTCGGGCAAAAATGCGGTATGGTTGGCACCATTCAATACGACTTGGGCGGACGATGCATTCCCGCAGGCAGAACAACGCCCGACTCGCTTGAACTTTACGCAATGCTCTACCAAATGAGGCACGCTTCGTGCAAGTCGCTTGCAATAGAAATAAGCTCGCACTCGCTGGAGCAGTCGCGCGTTAAGGGGCTTTCGGTAGACTGCGCATGCTTTACAAACCTAACGCAAGACCACATAGACTACCACAAGACTATGGACGAATACTTTAAGTGCAAGGAACTGCTCTTTAAGGGTTCGGTTTGCAAAACGCCCAAAAGCGCGGCAATAAATATCGACGACGAAAAAGGCGCGTATTTGGCTAAAAACCTAGACAAATCCATACGCCTTATCACCTTTGCAATAGACAACAAAGACGCCGTTATTCGCGCCGAAAATCTTAAGATGGACTCGCAAAGCGCAACTTTCGACTTGGTGTACCCCGAAGGCAGAATAAAAAATTTAAAGATTTCAATGCCGGGGCACTACAATGTTTTGAATGTGCTTACGGCTTTGTCGGCGCTTTATTCACAAGATATTGACATCGTAAAAGCGGCCCAAACCCTTGCCGACTTTAGGGGGGTTCCCGGCAGAATGGAGCGCGTAAAAAGCAATGCGTCATTCGACATTTTTATAGACTACGCCCACACCGACGACGCCCTTAAAAACGGGCTTTCAATGCTTAAAAGCGTTACAAAGAAAAGACTTTTGGTGGTGTTCGGCTGCGGGGGCAAGCGCGACAGAACCAAGAGGCCCAAAATGGTTGCAGCCGTTCAAAAGTATGCCGACTTTGCGTGGGCAACCTCCGACAATCCGCGCGGCGAAGACATCTCGCAAATCTTTGCCGATATGAAAACGGGCGTTGCAGACAATTCCACAATAGAGTTTGTCGAAAACCGCCGCCGAGCCATAAATATGGCAATTTCGCAGGCAAAGGAAGGCGACTGCATTTTAATTGCGGGCAAAGGCCACGAAACATTTCAGGAATTAAAAGACACCATTATTCCATTCGACGACAAAAAGGTTGCCGAAGAGCTGCTCTCTTTAAGGGAGTTGATATAACTTTAAATACAGGGGTAAAAAATGCCATTCTTTAAATCTAACGACTTGAAAATCTGGACAGGCGGCGAATGGAAACAGCTGCCCAAAGACATAACTATTAACAAGTTTTCCACCGATACGCGCACACTTGAAAAAGGCGATGCCTTTGTTTGCCTTGTGGGCGAACGCGACGGGCACGAATTTGCAAAAACGGCGCAGGAATTGGGGGCAAGCGCAATAATAGCCTCGAAAGAACTAGAGGGGATAGAAATTCCCGTATTGCAGGTTGCCGACACATTAAAGGCGCTGCAAACCATCGCAAAAATGCACAGGCTTAGGCTCGACTACCCCGTAGTTGGCATAACTGGCTCGTGCGGCAAAACTTTTACAAAGGAATTATTGGCAAAAACTCTTGCATGGCGCAGCCCCTGCTATTCCGAAAAAAATTTAAACAACCAGCTTGGCGTTGCCTTAAGCCTGCTTAAGGCCGACTGCAAAAACAACAACTTGGCAATTATCGAAGCGGGGGTTTCGCGCCCCGAAGAGATGGACGTTTTGGCCTCCATGATAGAGCCAGACATCGCCGTTATAACCAATGTTACGGCGTCGCATTTAGCGGGCTTTGGCGAAATAAAACAAATTGCAAAAGAAAAGGCAAAGCTTGCCGAACACTGCGCGGAAGACGGCTATTGTGTTATGCCCGCTGGCCTGCTTTCGTGGAAGTCTTTCGACGAACTAAAATGCAAAAAGGCAATAGCATTGCCTATGGACGCCCCCGAAACAAAAGCAGACTTGGTGTTCAGATACCAAATAGGCTATTTGCCCGACAAGTGCTCTATAGAAATCTACCTTGAAGGCGGCAACGAATATTCGTTCGAAGCCCCGCTTATGAGCAGGGGCAACGCCGAAGACACAGTTTTGGCGATAATAGTTTCGCTTATGCTCGGCTGCAAAGAAGAGATTATATATACGGGCATAGAAAGCACAAAAAATGTGGGCTATAGAAACCTGTTTGTAAATACGGACAACGCCGAATATTTTATAGACTGCTACAACGCAAACCCAACGTCTATGAAAGACTCCTTGGAGTTTTTCGAATTAAAATCGAAAGACGCCCAACAAAGAACCTTTGTTTTGGGATCAATGGCGGAATTGGGAATTTCCACACTGAGCTACCATAGGGAAATTGCAAACAACATAAAACGCCGCGAAAACGACAAGGCAATATTGGTTGGCGAAAGCGCAAACATCTACAAGGACGCCCTTATAGAAAACGGCTGGAACGAAGCCGACATAACACTTTGCGAATCGGCACAAGACGTAAAGCCTTTGTTGGAAAACGCGGCGGGGTTTGTGTTCCTAAAGGGCAGTCGCAAATACGCGCTTGAAAACGCCCTGCCCGACGAAGTTGTAAACACAATAAACGGAACCGAACCAAAATCCGAGGAACCCGCAAACGAAGAAAAGCCCGAAGACGAAACACCGCCTAGCCCCAGCGAAAACGACGACGAACCCCACGCGCAAACCCTTTTAGACAGCATCGACGAAAACGACGACGAAAGCGAGGAACACCATTTTTGCGATGACGACGATTTCGACAACGAAAGCATACAAATAGACAAAGATATTGAAAGATTCTAACTTAATTTTGCTATGTTATACTATTTGGCTGACTACGAAAATTTTTTCGGCCCGCTAAGGCTATTTAGATACTTGTCGTTTAGGTGCATTATGGCATTTTGCTTGGCCGCGTTTATAGGGTTTCTTATTGCGCCGCATGCCATAGACATTCTGCACAAAATAAAATTCGGGCAGGCTTTTAGAACAAAAGAACAGGTTGGCAAGCTTGCCGAATTACACGCGGCAAAAAAGGGAACGCCGACAATGGGCGGCATTATAATATTTTTTGCGCTTATAGTTTCGGCGGTGCTTTGGGCACAGCTAAACACGCTTGTTTTGGTTTCGCTTTTTGTTTATGTGTCGTTCACAATTTTGGGCTTTACCGACGATTTTCTTAAAATTAAAAGAAAAAGCAGCGAGGGCGTCCACGGCAAAGTAAAACTTTTAGTGCAGTTAATAGTGTCGCTTACATGCGTGTTTGTTTTGGTAAACAGCCAATACGAGGGCGTTGTAAGAGACTTGTACGCGCCCTTTGTAAAAGGACCCGTTATAAGCGATATGCCAATTTGGGTGTTGTGCGCGTTTTTCTTTTTGGTAATTTCGGGGGCAAGCAATGCAATTAACCTAACCGACGGCATAGACGGCTTGGCAATAGGCTGCACAATTTCGTCTACACTTGCCTACGGCGTGTTTGCATATGTAGCGGGCAACGCCATTGCCGCAAACTACTTGTTTTTGCCCGCAATAAACGGCTGCGGAGAGCTGTGCGTTGTGTGCGCCTCGTTGTTGGGTGCAAGCATGGCGTTTTTGTGGTACAACGCGTATCCTGCCTCGGTATTTATGGGCGACACCGGCTCGCTTGCGCTGGGCGGTTTAATAGGCACAATGGCAATTTTAACGGCCCAGCCCCTAACCCTTGTAATTGTGGGCGGCATTTTTGTTATGGAAACCGTATCGGTTATGATGCAAGTTTCCTCCTACAAACTTTGCGGCAAAAGAATTTTTAGATGCACTCCCATACACCACCATTTTGAATACGGAGGCTGGAAGGAAACGCAAGTTGTAATAAGGTTTTGGATAATTTCGCTTGCGTTCGCTCTTATGGGAATTGCAACACTTAAATTTAGATGAGCGACAAAATTAAAGATCTTTGCAACAACAGGCCCGCCGCAATATTCGGCAAGGGCGTTAGCGCGTTGTGCGCAAAGGGCTTGTTCGACAGTCTAGGCATAGAATCGGTTTTATATTCCGAAAACCCTGCCGACAACTGCCCCGTTTTCGACGAAAGCGCGGCAAAAAAACACAGCCTTGTTGTATATTCGCCGGCGTTTCGCCCCGACCACAAGTGGCTTGGCCTTGCAAGGCAAAACAATGCCGAACTTATTTGCGAGCCCGATTTAGCCTCGCTTGCCTGGCAGGGCAGCATAATTGCAATTTCGGGCACAAACGGCAAAACCACAACAACCGCATTTTTAACAAAGGCATTAAACGAAGCCGGCATTAACGCAGTTGCCGCCGGCAACATAGGCATTCCGCTTTCTAAATTTTGCGTCGAAAAAAACGGCGGCAAAAATTGCACAGCGGTTTGCGAGCTAAGCTCTTTTCAGCTTATGGGCGTAAAATATATGTCGCCCATAGCCTATGTTTGGACAAATTTCGACCAAGACCATTTGGATTGGCACACCGATATGCTCGAATATTTCGACGCAAAATTTGCGCTGGTTAAAATGCTAAAAAAGCCCGTGTTTATTGTGGGGCAAAGCGTTGCCAACTACGCAAAAAAATACGGCTTTGCCCTGCCCGATTTTACCGAAATTGTGCAAAGGCAAAACAACTGCCCAAAGCCCTTCGATAACAACATACAGTGCGAAAACTACTGCTTGGCAAAAGCTCTGTTTAAAAAGTTGGAACTTAGCGAAGAGATTTTGCAAAAAGCAGCGCAAACATTTTCGCTTGCAAAATATAGGTTTGCAACAAGCGGCACAATAAACGGCATAACCTTTATAAACGACTCGAAAGGAACGAACGCGCACTCTACAATAGCCGCCATAAATGCACTTAAGGGAAAACCCGTTATTTGGATAGGCGGCGGCAAAAATAAAAAGTGCGACTTAACCGACTTGGCAAACGCCGTTGCCGAAAACTGCAAATGCGCATTTTTAATCGGGCAAAGCGCAACCTTGCTTGAGCCATTGCTTAACAAAAGACACTGCAACACAAAAAGTTGCGCAACGCTAAAAGAAGCCGTATGCGGAGCATATGCCGCCGCAAAAAGCGGATATTACGTGCTATTTAGCCCCGCCTTTTCAAGCTTCGGAATGTTCGACGGCTACGCACACCGCGGAAAATGTTTCGACGAAGAGCTTTTAAGTTTGAAAATCGCGCAAAAAGGACAAGTATAATTTCAACAGATTAAAGGATAACCATACTATGAAAAACTCACTTACAATAACGGCCATTGCCGCCCTGCATGTTGCGGTAGGTTTGCTTATATTCGCGCAGTCGGGCTGCAACTCGGCTGGCGACCAAAAAACGGAAAAAGACGTCAACGCCGAAATAGTTCCCGCCAACGAAGAAAAGGTTGAAACACCCGCTCCCGTTCAGGAGGAAACACCAGAGGGCAGCTCGGCATTAAGGGCAAACCCCACAAGACCCGTTTGGTCGATGGACAACGGCAAAAACAAGCCCGTTATAGTCGAAAACCAGCCCTCTACAGTTTCGCCTAAATCTCAGGCAAACGAAGGGCTTATTGCACCCTCTACCTTAACGGCTAAAAGCGAAAAACAGCTGCCCGAAAATACAAAGATTTATACCGTAGCCAAGGGTGACTCGCTCGGCAAAATTGCAAGAAAATTTTCCACAACTGTTTCGAAACTTAAAAACCTAAACAGCCTAAGCAGCCTTACAATAAAAGTCGGGCAGGAGTTGATTGTTCCGGCAAACCCCTCCGACGAAGTTGTAAACCAAACAGCTCCCAAAGCGCAGGCAATGGCTTCGGTTGAAAGTGTTGGCACCGACACGATAAAATATAAAGTTCAAAAAGGCGACTCTCTCGGCAAAATTGCAAAACGCCACGGCACAACGGTTTCGCAAATAAAGGCGTTAAACAACCTAAAGAACGACACTATCCGCATCGGTCAAACCCTTACGCTTGAAAAGTCGGGCAAAGCGGTTTCCGAAACAAAATCCGAAAAACAGACTTCGGCAAAACCCGAAGCGCAAAAAAGCGAAATTGCGGGCAATTTCGAAGTATACAAAGTTCAAAAGGGCGACACATTGGGCGCAATAGCAAGAAAAAACAAGGTTAGCCTTTCGCAGATAGAAAAGCTTAACCCCTCTATAAACCCAAAAAGGCTTAAGATTGGCCAGCTTATAAAAATAAAGGCTGCAGCCGAAGTTAAGGAACAGCCCAAAACTCAGGCAGCCCCCGAACAACCCAAGGTTGAAGAACCAAAGCAACAGTCTCAACCCGTAGTATCCGCGGCTCCCGCAGCTGCGGCAGAAAACAAGGTTGAACAACAACCCAAGCCGGTTCAAACACAACCTGCACAGCCCGTACAAGTTCAGCAAACTACAACTCCCGCCCCCGAACCAAAGGCAGGCGAAGAGGAAGTTATAGAAATATAATTTGAAAAGAGAAAGCCGAATACGTTTGAAATGAAAAGCGAAAAACAAAAGACCGAGGGTAAGTCTCTAATTCCGTCGTGGCTGTTGTTTTTGCTTTTTGTAATCTTCCTTACCACTCTGGGCTTGGTTATCCTTATAAGCGCAGGGTCGGCAAAGGAAGATTCGCTTGTATTCTTCAAAAAGCAGGCAACGTGGCTTGTAATTGCAACGGTCATAGGAACGGCGGCGGCTTTTATAAACCTTAACCTACTAAGGAAATACGCCCTGCACTTCGGCGTATTTTCAGTTTTAACGCTTATTGCGGTTGCAATCCCGCATATAGGCAAAGTTGTTAACGGCGCGCGCCGCTGGATAGAAGTTGGCCCCATTACATTTCAGCCTAGCGACATAGGCAAAATTGCGTTGGTTGTGCTGCTTGCCTGGTATTTGCAAAACAACCAAAGGTATATGAAAACCTTTTTAAAGGGCTTTTTATACCCCATGACAATTGCCGGCTTCTTCTTTTTGCTTATAATAATAGAGCCCGATTTCGGCACGGCAACACTTTGCGCAATCGTCTCGCTTAGCATGATATTTTTAGCGGGCACAAAATTTTTGTATATAATTGCAATTTTCATTTTAGGAGTTGCGGGCATTTTAACTTTGGTTTACTTCGACCCCGTGCGCTGGGCCCGCCTTACAAGCTATTTGGATTTGGAAAACAACAAGCTAGACGGCGCATACCAGCTTTATCAGGCAATATTGGGATTTGGCGCAGGCGGCGTAGACGGCGCGGGTCTAGGGCAAGGTCGCCAGCAGCAGTTCTTCTTGCCCGAGGCGCACACCGATTTTATCTTTGCCATAGTAGGCGAAGAACTTGGGCTTGTTTTTACCCTTTTGGTTGTAGCCGCCTTTTTTGCAATGTTTTTAATTGTCGTTTCAAGGCTAAAAAAAGCCCCAAATATTTTCGAGCTATACATTGCGGCTGGATCTATGCTAATGATAACGCTGCAGTCGATTTTCAATATGGGTGTTGTTACGGGAATGTTCCCAACCAAGGGAATTTCGCTTCCGTTTTTAAGTTATGGAGGTTCAAACCTTGTGGCTATGTCCGTTTTTGCGGGGCTGCTTGTAAACTGCCTGCGCTCGTGGAACAAGCCCATAAAAATAAAGGCTACACTGCTATGAGTAATTTTGTAATATCCTGCGGCGGCACGGGCGGACATTTGGCACCCGGAATAGCAATAGGCAAGGCTTTAATAAACAGAGGGCACAAAGTGGTTTTTGCCATAAGCAAAAAACAGGTGGATTCCGCCCTTGTAGAAAAATACCCCGAATGCGACTTTGTAAAAATTTCGGGCGCGCCCTTTTCGCTTAATCCAAAAAAGGCGTTAATATTTGCCTATATGCAGGCTTTGGGGCTTTTGGCATCGCTTAAGCTTTTAAAAAAATTTAACTGCAACACGGCAATAGCCTTTGGCGGATTTAATTCGTTGGGCGTTGCCCTTGCAGCAAAAATACTTAAACGCCGCCTTGTTTTGCACGAAGCGAATATGAAAATTGGCAAAGCCGTACGCTTTTTAAGCGTGTTTGCCGACCGCATTTACATTCCCCACGGAACGAGCATGGAGCGTTTTAAGCCCGATGTTGTAAAATATGCAGGCTATCCCGTTCGCCCCGAAATTAAGCGCATACCCAAAACCGAGGCTAAAGAATTTTTCGGCTTCGGCGAAGGCGACAAGGTTTTGCTTGTGTTCGGCGGCAGCCAAGGCGCCTTTGCCCTTAACGACTGGCTTGCCAAAAACGAAAGGCTTTTTGCCGAAAACGGAATTTCGGTGCTGTGTATTTGCGGCGCAAAATTCGGGGTTGAAAACGAAAAGGTTTTGCCAGCAAAAAACGGCAAAACAGTTAAGATAAAAAGAATAATGTTTTGCGACAATATGGCGTATGCGCTTTCGTGCTGCGACCTGGTTGTTGCGCGCGCAGGCGCGGGCTCTATTGCCGAATTTGCAAAATGCGGCTGCGTGCCAGTGTTAGTGCCCTTGCCCACTTCGGCCGACAACCATCAGTTTGAGAACGCAAAGCTTGTAGAGCGTTGCGGCGGCGGCCTGCTTATTCAGCAAAGCGACATCGACAAACTTTTCGACAATGTCAAAGACCTGTTTTTTAACGATGCATTAAAAGAGCGTATGGCAAAAAATCTTGCAAGGATAGACGCCATGAACGACGTTTCCGAAATGATTGCGGACATAGAAAAGTTGGCGGAGGCTTAAAAAGCAAATGGGCGTAGTCTATATGGGAGGCATTTGCGGAATGGGAATGGCGCCTTTGGCCATTCTCCTTAAGGCCGCAGGCAACACGGTTTTAGGCTTCGACGACAACGCCGACATTCGCGTAAAAAAGTTGTTGAAACAATTCGGCATAGACTGCCAAAGCTCTTTTAGCGAAACCGTAACCCCCGACCTGTTCGTAATAAGCACAGCCCTTTGCCGCCGCAACCTAAAATGCGCGGCGAAAATGCAAAGGCGCGGCATTTGCTTTGCAGACTTTTGCAAAAGCAGAAAGCTTGTTGCAATAACCGGCAGCCACGGGAAAAGCACCGTAAGCAATCTTTGCGCACACGCAATAAACAAACTTTCGCTTAACGCAGGCTATATGGTTGGAGCCCTATCGGAGCGCTACGCCCCCGCAAAATTCTGCAAAGACGGCGAATATATATTTTCGGAGATAGACGAAAGCGACGCTACCATAGAAAACTTTTCGCCTGAAATTTGCGTTGCCTTAAACTACGATTTAGACCACACCGACACCTACAAAAACGCAGACTCCCTTAAGGATATGTTTTGCAGACTTTTTGAAAGGACAAAGCAAAAAATAATAGTGCCTAGCTGCGACAAAACATTGTGCGAACTGGCAAAAGCTTCGGGCAAAAA
>JAXFOH010000077.1:0-3380 GCA_034180465.1 Opitutales bacterium | reverse complement strand
CATGACAGGTTTTTTGAAGCCGTGCGCAAGGCGTTGATGCACGTTGAGGGCACCTACGGCATTGGGGTTTTGTGCAAAGATTTCGACGACAGGCTTATTGCCGCGCGCAAAGGCTCGCCCCTTATAATAGGCGTAGGGCATAACGAAAGGCTTATTGCAAGCGACGTTCTAGGCTTTGCGGGCGAAGCGCAAAATGTTATTTATTTGGAAGACAACCAAATTGCCAACATTACCGCCGATTCTTGCGAAATAAGCACCATAAATTCCGAGGAAGTTTCGGCAAAGATGTCGGAAATAGACTGGGATTTGGAAAATTCCGATTTGGGCGAATACAATCACTACATGCAAAAGGAGATTTTCGAGCAGCCCGAATCTATTGCAAATGCAATACGCGGCCGCATAGACGACGATTCCGCAACGGCGGTGCTAAACGGCCTTAATATGACACCAAACGAGCTTAGAAATATAGACCGAATTATTTTCTGTGCATGCGGCACTGCTTGGCATGCATGCTTGGCGGCCGAATATATAATAGAAAAATACGCCAGAATTCCCGTAGAGGTTGAATATGCAAGCGAATTTAGATATAGAAACGCCCCGATCGACAAAAACACGCTGGTGTTTGTAATAAGCCAAAGCGGAGAGACAATCGATACTTTGGCGGCTTTGAGGGAGTCGAAAAGAAAGGGCTATAAAACTCTGGCAATTACCAATGTTGTAGGTTCTACAATTGCAAGAGAAAGCGACGGCGGGCTCTTCCAATATGCCGGCAGAGAAGTTGGGGTAGCCTCAACAAAGGCGTTTACCTCGCAAATTGTTTTGGTTTCTTTAATTGCTCTTTATTTTGGACGTATGCGCGATATGTCGTTCGGACAGGGCAAAGATTTTATAGATGCTTTAAAGGCGTTGCCCGAAGCCGTGCGAGAAACTTTAAAATGCGCTCCCAAAATGCAGGCGATAGCAAAAAAATATGCAAAAAGCCACGATTTTTTGTTCTTGGGCAGGCAATTCCAGTTTCCCATTGCGCTTGAAGGAGCCTTAAAGCTTAAGGAAATTTCGTATATACATGCCGAGGGATATCCCGCCGCCGAAATGAAACACGGACCTATTGCCCTTGTTTGCCCCGAGTGCCCCACGGTTATACTTGCAACGCGCGGCGACATTTTTCAAAAAGTAATTTCCAATGCCGAAGAAATTAAGGCGAGAAAAGGGCCGGTTATTATTGTAACCGACTGCCCCGAATCTTTCCCCGAAGGCCTGGCCGACGAAATAGTTTGCGTACCGAAAACGCTCGACGCGCTTACCCCTGTGCTTACAACAATTCCCCTGCAGTTTTTGGCATACTACACAACGCTCGAAAAGGGCTATAATGTAGACCGCCCGAGGAATTTGGCGAAGAGCGTTACGGTAGAGTAATGAAATATTCTCGCATTTTGTGGGATTGGAACGGCACGCTTTTAAACGACGCGTGGCTAAGTGTAGAGGTTTTGTGCGATATGCTTGGCCGGCGCGGGCTGCCGAAAATAGATGTGGATGCCTATAGGGCTTCATTTGGTTTCCCCATAATAAAGTTTTATGAAGACTTGGGTTTTGACTTTAAAAAAGAGCCGTTTCAAAAAGTCGGGACCGAATTTATAGAAAAATATAACGCAAAAAGAAGCTTGTGCAGCCTGAACGACAGCGCAAAAGACCTTGTATTTGCGCTTGAAAAAGCGGGGGTAAAGCAGAGCATTTTGTCGGCGTACGAAGTAAATTATTTAAGGCAAATTGTCGGGACTTTTCCCATAGCAAAATGCTTTGAACACGTTGTTGGGCTAGACAATATCTATGCGGCTACAAAGGTAAAGTTGGGGCAAGACTATTTTAATTCGCTAAAAGAAAACCCCAAAAACGCGCTTTTTGTGGGGGATACCGAGCACGACGCGCAAACCGCTAAAGCCATTGGTTGCGACTGCGTTTTGGTAGCCCAGGGGCATTTTTCGAAGGAAAGGCTTTTAAAATTGGGCTTGCCAGTGTTTTCAGATTTCGGGGAATTGTCGCGCTTTTTGCTATAGGGCGGCGGCTTAAGGTGGTTTTACAGGCCGCTTTCGAAAATTTTTTGAAGTTCTGCCATTGTAAGCTCGCCTATTTGCACGGTTTTGTTTTTAGAGTGTTCGCCCGAAACAATCGAAATTTTAGACTTTGAAATTCCAGTGCTTTTCGACAAAAAACGTATAAGCTCGGCGTTTGCCTTTCCGTCTACGGGAGGCGTGCATATTTTGAATTTTAAGGCGTCGCCCAAAACGCCCACATACTCGGTTTTGTGGGCGTTGGGTATAAGTCTTATTTGCACGGCCATAAAACGCTATTCTCTTGCAACGTCAGGGTAGCTGCCCAAACATTTTACCATAGGCAAGGTTTTGGTAAGCTCTTCGATTGCCATTTTAACGCTTTCGTCTTCCCAGTGGCCTATAAAGTCTATAAAGAAATAATAGTCCCACAGCTTGCGCTTGCTTGGGCGCGATTCGATTCGAGTAAGGTTTATGTTCATTCGGTTAAACGGCACCAATGCATCGTACAATGCGCCGGGACGGTCGTTTACCGAAAGAACAATGCTTGTTTTGTATACAACGCCCTCCGATTTTGGGACGGGGGTTTTGCCTATTATAAGAAAGCGCGTTATGTTGTTCTTTTTGTCTTGTATGCCGCGCTCTAAAACGGGTACGCCGTAGGCTTCCGAGGAAATGCTCGAGGCTATCGCGCAAATGCTTGGGTCGCTCTTGGCAAGTTCAACCGCAGCCGTAGTGCTTTCGGTATATACAAATTCTGCCTTCGGCAAATAGCGGTGCAGCCAGTTGCGGCATTGCCCAATAGCCTGGTCTTTAGAGGCAATTTTCTTTATGCCGTCTAAGGCGCCGGTGCAAAGCAAACAGTGTTCTATTGCAAGGTATACTTGCCCTAAAATAACCAGCGGGCTTTCGGCAAGCATGTCCATAGAGTGCATTACAGCTCCTTCGGTAGAGTTTTCTATGGGTATTACGCCGTAGTCTACCTCGCCCATCATAACTGCCGAAAACACGTCTTGAATAGAGTGTATTGCCCTATATTGCACGCTTTCTCCGAACGCCTTTAGCGCGGCTTGGTGTGTGAATGTGGCGTTGGGCCCCAAAAAGCCTATCAAAAGCCTTTTCTCTGCAGAAATCGACGCCGAAATAATTTCCCTATAAATAGCCTTAAGGGAATTGTCGGCAATGCGCCCGTTGTTTTTCTTTAAAAGCCTGTCGAAAACTTGAACTTCGCGCCCGGGAACGTATATAGCTTCGCCGTTCGAGTTTTTTATGTCGCTCATTTTCTTTGCGCAGTTTATGCGCTTTTCAAGCAGGTTCAAAATTTCGCTGTCT
>JAXFOH010000076.1:0-11616 GCA_034180465.1 Opitutales bacterium | reverse complement strand
TCGGTATGGGCTTTAAGTATTTTTTCCCTCTCTTCGTACGAGGCTTCGGGATAGTTGTAGTTGCCGCCCACAAAGTCGGTGCTAAAGGCCGACTGGTTGTTTGTGTCGGTCTTGCCGTTGGGAATTGGATCGGGCTTATATACGTCGGTGCGCGGGTCTGCCTCGAAAGTTCTAAGCCACAAAAGGTAGTCGTCGGCATTGTAGTTGTCTGGTTTAGGCCACGGAATGCGGTTTTCGGGAACGTTTGTTGTGCACATTCTATAACAATATGCCTGAATTTTTTTGTCGGCTTGGCCGTATTCGCCGGCGGGATCCGCACTAATGTGCTTTAACAGCCCGCTTTTGGGATTTCCCTTTTCCTTATAAGGGTCTACTTTGGCGGCAAAATAGTGGTCGTGGTGCAAGACTCCAACCTGTACGCCATTGTGCTTTTCGCCGTATTCGGCGTTTGCCTCTCTGCCTACCCTATATTCGCAGCCTGCAGAGGCCATCAAATCGCCCTCAAAAGTGGCGTCTATAAAAACTTTGCCTGTGTAGCTATTGCCGCTTAGGGTTTTTATTTCAACAATTTTGCCGTCTTTTTTTACAACGCCGCTTTTTCTGTCTAAATATTCTCCCTTAAATACGGGAACGCTTTTTTCGGCAAGCCAGTCGTTATACACCTTTTCGGCAACACGCGGCTCGAACACCCACATGCAGCGCGACTTGTCGTCTATGGCAACAGTGCCTTGCCCCTTTGCTTTGTAGGTGTCTTTCGAAAAGCCGAACTTCCACGTTTCTGGCTTTTGATATTCCTTCCATATTCTGCGGTAAAACTCCTTGCTTAGCCCGCCAATTGTATAGGTTTTGCCCGAATCGGTAAAGCCCAAGCCCGAGCTAGACATTGCCCCCAGGTGCTTGTCGGGGCAAACAATTATAACGCTTTTACCTTCGTTGGCGGCGGCAACCGCGCTAACAACACCCGACGATGTTCCGCCATAAACAACAATATCGGCATTTTTTTGCGCGGCGCTAGCTGCAAACGCAGCAAAAAACGCCGATAAACCAATTAACAAGTGTGTGCTATATTTCTTTTTCATCATAGGATACAAATTTGTAGGAAGTTCAAATAATATGAAAACGGCAAAAAAAGCTCAAGATTTTTGTTTGCTTTTTTCGACAAATTGTAGCTTTAATTATAGGCTCGGAGAATACAATTATGAAAGACTATAATCGAATTCTAAATCTTGAATTGGGAAAGAATCCCGAAAAGGACAAGGCCTTTTTCGAATACGTCAACATGAGACTCTTTGCGGCGGGCTTGCCCGTGTTCGGCAAAGAGGAAGACTACCCCGTTGTAAATTTGGCAAAACCTTTGCTTAAAAACTTTCAGGAAATTGCAAGCCATGCAATTACCGAAATGTGCCCCGTAGACCAGCGCATTGTTAAATTTTTAAAATCGTATTTAGCCGATGTTCTAGACAAAGGCGAAGACTGCCCTACCATTCCGCAAAAAAGTTTCATTATGGAAAGACCGGGAGTAGCCAGAATTCTTTCTATGCCGCCCGACAAAGACGAATACCACAACGACTATGTAAGCTCGTATAGGGTGCGACAAGGCATTTTGCACAACCCAAAAAACGATAAGCGCACAACAAAGGGCATTTTCCACATCGCCGAGGGGGGGCTACCCATTCCCGACGACAAAAAGGCACTGCCGAAAGCAGTATTTAAAAATCTTCTTAAAGAGGCCTTAAACCCGCCCGAAAATTTGCTGGAATTTCCGTTTACATCAACCCAGCAAAAAAAGGCGAAAATGTGGGCTTCGCTTTTGTTAAGACCAACCGTTTGCCCCGAAGTGCCCGATGTTTCGCCCGCAAAATCTATGGAAATTAGGTTCTTTGCCCCCGGGGCAATGGTATGCAACCTAGACTTTGTGGAAAGCATTTTCGGCAACTACGGCAACCCCTACCTTGTAAAGAACGACGCCGCCCTAGACGAAAATGGCTGGACGGGCCACACGGGCTGCATAATTTTGGCACCCCACCTTACCAAATTCACAAAAAAAGAATTGGGCTTGCCCCACATAAGCAAGGCAACCGAAAGACAAAAGCGCGACGGTATGTGCTACGAAAGCGACGACGAGCTTTACAATTCGGGCAAAGCCTTTAAGGCAACCGCGCGCGACGAAAACGGCGTTATTGTTACCCTTATTGCCGACAACTATTTCGGCTACTCCAAAAAAGAGGTTAAAACATTCATAAGCTATTCGGCAAACCTTTTCGGGCAGGCCGAAGAGGAACACAGCGGCGGCACAATAGCATTTTCAAGCCGCGACTTAGGCGACGATTTTTACCTCCGCTCCTACGCCGAAAACCAGAAGTTTACATTTGCCGACACCGTAAATCTTTTGGGAGACTCCATAGAAGTTCACCCCGACGGCTACGCGATAGACAAAAAATACCCGAACATAATCTACATAGATTCCGACTGCTATTTTTCGCTGAGAACACAAACTGCAACTTGGCAAAAAGACGGGCAGACAAAATCTCTTAAGCTGGCTCCAAATATAACCTATATTTCGCCCGCAGGCTACAAGATAGAAATGCAACGCCCGCACGAAAGCCGCCGCTGGAGACTTGTTGGTACTGTAGAAAAAGGCGTGCTTTGCCACAAACCCGCAACGGTTTCGGGCGGCGGCAAAAGCGAAATTTCAAAAAATATTTCCGATGCAATAATACACGGGCCTGCCATTGTAGCCGACTTTAAGAACGACATTAAGCGGGTAGAGGAAATAATAAACAAAGACTACGGGCACCGCTTTAAGGACGACACACAAAACAAACATGAACTAAGCCGCAAGTTTTTGGACGAACGCCGCACAATGGGCAGCGTTGTAAAACTTTTGTCGGAATCCGACGACTATACCGACGAATACAACGAATGGGTGCGCAACATTCCATTCTACATAAGGGAATTTGCACTTACCGTAAAAAGGCACTACAGGCTAGACTGGAACGGCGACTGGCAAAGCAAGTTTAGCGTAGACCGCATAAACGGCAAAGACGGCAACATTTTAAAATACAAAAATTCAACAGTGCTAACATCGTATATGCGCGTGGGATTTACAGCCGACGGATCGTGGCGCACATTCAGTTTGCGAAAAGACTATGCTCCTTCTGTAAAGCTTCAGGTTGAAGACGATATTACCGCATCTACCGTTGTAAGCACCGCCAGGCTCGACAGCCTTTCAAGGGAATTTAAAGACGAGCCTAAATCGGTAAAGTTTGTTGAAAACTGCGAACACAGGTTCTTCCAACGCCCCGACGACGCCGTAATTAGAGGCTACGACAAAAAGGCCGAATCGGATATGTCGCAAAAGGGCTCTTTCTTTTCGAACTACGAGCCTTTGACCCGCGCCGATGTGCAAACACAGGCCGACGACGTTCTGCGTTTTTGCACCTACACACCGCCCATGAAGGAAAATTTGGAAGCATTCCTTAGCGAAGACAAGCCCGACTATGTTGTTTCTTCGGCAAACCCGAGGCTTGTAAACGGCACTCCAAGCGCGAATGTGCGCTATCTGCAAAATACCGACGAAATTACAAACCCGCGCAAATACTATATAGGCGAAATGGGCGCGCGTTTGCACAGGCATATTCCGCTTAACAAATCGGTGCCAATGCCCGTAAACGCGGTTATTTCGGGCAGACGCAACAACCCCGCAAGCGATGGAATAAGGCCTTTGGCATTGCACGGACCATTGCACTACTTAGAGCTGCCAGAATTGTTTATGGAATATATCGCATCTATGACGGGCAAATCGCCGTCTACGACGGGGGCGGGATTGGAAGGCGCAATGACAAAGCTTCCCTTTAACGCATTGTGCCCCATAAGCGATTTAAATGCGGCACTGGTCTCGTTTGCGCTTACAAAATTAGACGGCTGGCTTAGCAGCACGGGCTATCTTGGCCCCAAATACAAAATCAACCACGACATAAGTCTGCTTATACCCGAATTGTGGTGCAAAATGTCGTCGAAAGAACGCAACGTAAGCTATCTGATGGAAAACAAATTGCTGGAACGCTGCAAAGATTTTGAATATAAAGGCAAAAAGATTTTGGCTTCGCGCCTGGGTTGGAGAATAAACCAAGACTTTGTAATGCGCTTTTTCGGCAGAATATTCTCGAGTCCTTCCAGCATATTTACCGAAGATATGCTGCGCCCCGAATTGCAGGATATGGACATTTTTGCTGACGGCATGGACAATATGGTTTCGGCGCACCAAAGAGCCGCCCAAGCCTACTTTAACGACGGCTCGATAGAGGGGGCTTGCCCGCCGATTAAGGCATTGCTTTACATAATGAAAGACGGCAGCTACGAAGGCAAAACCTTGGATTCGCCCGAAATTAGGGATATGTTTAAAACTTCGAACATACTAAATTCGGAATGGTATGCTGAACGCCTTATTGCAAAGCAGCAGGTAGACATTCACCTTTGCATGCGCGTAATAGAAGCCTTAACGAACGCGAAAAACAACGCTATTTTGTCGGAATACGACACGAAGCTTGACGAAAAAATGGAACACGTTCAAGCAAGATTAAAGAGTATGAAAGGCATTCAATATCTAAAATCGCTTGCGGGAACTTTGGGAGCCGACCCATTCCTATTTTAAAGTTGACCAGACAACCCAATTAAACGAAACTAAACTTAATATGAAATTTATAAGATTTGAACCCATATATATGGAAAGGGTCTGGGGCGGGACAAACCTAAAAAAAGAATTTAACCGCGACACTCCCAACGGCAAAGTTATAGGCGAAAGCTGGGAAATTTCCGACAGACCCGAAGCCTGCTCAGTTATTAGCGGCGGACAATACGACGGAAAAACCATAAGACAGGCAATAGAAGCCGACAGCGCAAACATTATGGGACCAAAGTGGAATAAAAGCCAAAAATTCCCCATCTTGGTAAAGTGGCTGGACTGCGAACAAAGGCTTAGCCTGCAGGTACACCCGCCTATGTCGGTTGCGCCCAAGCTTGGCGGCGAACCTAAAACCGAAAACTGGTATATTGCCAAATGCAAAGAAGATTCGCACCTTATTGCTGGGCTTAAAAAGGGAGCAACAAAACAGGAATTTATAGAATCTTTAAAAGACAACTCCGCCGAAAAGCTTTTGTGGAGATTCCCCGTAAGCGAGGGAGACTCGCTGTTTGTAGAAAGCGGCAGACTACACGCAATAGACGGCGGCAACATTATTTTGGAAATTCAACAAAATTCCGACACAACCTACAGGGTATACGACTGGGGTAGAGTCGGGCTAGACGGCAAACCCCGCAAGCTGCATATAAACGAGTCTATAGAAAGCATAGACTTTAACGACTTTGAGCCAAAGCCCGTTTCGTCGAAAGGCAAAGATACCGTTTTGTGCTCGTGCAAAGAGTTTTCCATTAGAACCGTAAACCTTAAAAAAGGCGAGCGCCTTAAATTTGCAGCAAACGAACAGCCCCGCATTTTAAGTGTAGCAAAAGGCTCTCTGGCGTGCCAGTGTGGCTGCCAAAGCAAAATAGAGATTTCCGAAAACGTGCTTTTGCCATACTCAAACCAGCAGGACTTTGTTGCCGAAAGCGACTCGCTTGTTTTAATAACCGAAAACTTTGCCTAACAAAATATGGAGCGCAAGTACAAGGGTCTTTTTGTTTCGAACGCATTTGGGTGCGCTTTTGGCGCACTTATTGCGCTTGCGCTTGTTGCGTGCTCGCTTATTGCATTTGCAACAATAGTCTCGTTCGGTATTTTGCCGAATATGCTTAAAACCTCAATAAGCGACACTAGCGGTTTCAGAATAAGAAACGCCGACATTAAATACAACATAGCGGCGCGCACAATGTCGGTGAAAAATATAATTATAGAAAACCCCGCAAAATACTCTTCGCCCGTATTTGCAAAGATTAGCAATATGACAGTTTCGGCAACTCCTCTTAGCCTTGCAAGGGGCGAGCTTGCAATTTCGTCTATAGAAATAGACATAGACGAACTGCACTGCGAAAGAATAAGCGTTTTAGACTACAATTTGTCTGAATTTTTAGCGGCGTTTAGTCGCATCGTTTCGGTAAATGGTAAAAACCTGTCCAAAGTATCGCTGAAAATAACAAAGGCATCGTTTACCGATTCGTCTACCCCCGAAAAAGTCGGCTGGAAAAGCGACTTAAATTTTAAATTCGAAAAATACGATGTGCCGTCGGCAAAAGACCTGTTTAAGGAAATTGCCTACAACTTGTCGAAATCGAATGCAGGCTATATATCCGACGCGATAAAATCCATAGAAAACTAACATACTTTACAGTGAAAATCCTGATACTTGCAAGCGGCAAAGGCACAAACGCCGCAAACATAATAAACCTGGCAAAGAGCGGCTATTTTAAAAATCCCGAAATTTTGGCGGTTATAAGCGACCATCAGAACGCCCCTGCCCTTGAAATGGCAACCAAAAATTCGGTTCGCGCAATTTGGCTAGACTCGGGCAAAAAAGGTGCGCTTTTCTCGCCCGAGGGAGCCGATTTATATACAAAAACCGCGCAAGAGCTTAACCCCGACCTTATTGTTTTGGCGGGATTTATGAAGATTTTGCCTAAAAGCTTTACCGAAAAATTTCCCAACAAAATAATAAATTTGCATCCAAGTTTGCTGCCCGCATTTATGGGCGAAAAAAACGCGATTAAATGCGCGTTTGAATACGGCGTAAAAATAAGCGGAGTTACCGTCCACTTTGTAAACGACATTTTAGACGGCGGCAAAATTATAGGGCAAAAGGCGGTTGAAATTTCGCCTAACGACACGCTTGAATCTTTCGAGGCTAAAATACACGCTGCAGAATACGAGCTTTTGCCCGAGGTTATACGCTCGTTCGAAAAATAAAATTTTCGCAAAATAAGCGGCTTTTAAATAAGGCCGCTAATTTTTTGCACGCTATATTCCACATCGGAATTTAAGTCGAAAGGAACTACTAGTGTTTTTTCGGCAATACTTTCAAGCTTTGGTTCCTTCGAAAAGTTCCAAAAAACCTGCGGGTAAATCCTGTTTTCTATCAAAGTTTTGCGCACTTGCTCCCTTTGAGCCGTGTCTTTAAAACGCAGTATGGGCAAAAATTGCGCGTTGTTTTTTTGCGAGTTAACAACGTGGTATTTGCGCCCAGTTAAGGCTTTTGCCAAGGTGTCTCCAAAACGCTTTCTTTTGTCGCAAATTTTTTCGATATCTAGCCTGCGCAAAATTTCGTGCGACAAATCGCTTTGCCTGTCGGCGTAGCGTTTGTTTGCAAGCTTTTCTTCGCCGCGCAAAAACAGTTTTATATAGGTTTGTTTTTCGCAAATTTCCTTTAGGGCAAAGGCTCTGTATATGTCGTTTGCAAAATCGGCGCAAGTGTCGGACTTTAGCATGGCAAGCTTCGGCAAAGCCACTTTGTTGGAATATATATATGCGCCGTCGGCAATTGGCAGCGTTTTGCGCAAAGATGCTATTGCAAAATGAGCCGTGCTTGTTAACGCCCAATCCGAAAACGGCGAATGCGAGTGGTCTTCTACAACAATTGCGTTAGGGTTTGCGGCCGCCCACTCGTCGTAAAAACGCCTTTCTTTTAGGCCGAAATAGTCGCAAAACAAAACTGCTGTTTTTTCGGAATCGCCTATTTTTATGCCGCTAAAATCGGCACAGGGGTCGAATGGGTTATCGGTATAAAAACTTACGCTAAAAAAATCCTTAAGGTAGTTTTTTAGCGCGGCACAAAAATATTCGGGCACAAAAAGCCTTGTGTTTTGCCCCAATAGTTTAGACACAAGCAAAAGGCAGTCGCGCCCCGACGAAAACCAGCGCGGACTTGGCAGCCTTTGCAACATTTGGCTTTCCCCGAATAAATTTTCGGTGGGAAACGAAAAGTAGGTGCTTATGTCTTTTTTAGACATTTTTTAATTGTCTTTTTTTGCCCTGTTTTGAGGGCGTTTGTCGCCGTATTTTTTTGGGGCTCGTTTAAAATCCCTCTTTTGCTGAGGCCTTTTGGCGGTGCGGCTCTTTGAATTTGCAAATGCCTTTTTTTCGTTTTTAGAAAAATTGCAAACAAACTTTTTTATGCCGTTTATGTTGTGGGAAGAAACGTTCCTAATCTTTTTAAACGCAAGTTTTACCTTTGCAAAAAAAGTTGCGGCAATTTCGGGATATTCGGTTTGAAGCTCGTAGTTATTTTCGCAAAAGCGGGCTTTTACTTCCAAGTAAAGTCTGCGGCTAATCCAAGCATCGGTTGCGGCATAGGTTATTTGCCTCGGGCTTAAGGTTTCGCTTGCCCAATTGCTCATTTGCACGCTTTTCGAAATCCTTTCGCCGAAAAATACGCAGCTTAAATTTTTAAGCCCCGTATTCAGTATCCCCATTTTTTGGGTATAGTCGCTAATTTCAACAAAGCCTTTTGCCTCGAATTCGCACAGCGATTTTAAGCCCGAAATGTCGCCGCCGACTGCCACGCCGCATTTAACGATATTTTCGTTTGCCAAAACCGAAAAGACTTTTCCCAACGCGTCTTTTAAGGGGTCTAGCTTGAAAAGCCATGCGCGTTTTTCACCGCAAAGCTGCAATAGCGAAGTATTGTAGTGAACCCCTTTGCGAAAAGACGGCTTTGTTTCCGTATCGAAACCCAAAACCGTCTCATTCGAAATTTCGCCCATAATCTCGTCCAAGTTGGCGGCGTTGTCCACTATAACAACGTCGCCCTTATATTGAACCATGGGCAGGTACTTGGCAATCTCGGGGTCTATTCTAATCGGATAGGCGCACTTCATTGTAGGATTAGTGCGCGATAAGCGATTTACCCGTCATTTCTTCGGGGATTTTAAGACCCATCAATTCCAACAAGGTGGGAGCAATGTCGCCCAAAGCTCCGCCGTCTTGCCTAAGTTTTAAGCCCTGCACCGACTTGCCGTACAACACAACCTCTACGGGGTTAAGCGTGTGGCGCGTATGCGGCTGGTGCTGCTTAACTTCGTACATTTGGTCGGAATTACCGTGGTCGGCGGTTACAAGCATAAAGCCGTTTTCGGTTTTGTCTACGGCGTCGGCAACGGTTTTAACGGCTTTATCTACCGCTTCGCAGGCGGCAATGGCCGCCTTTAAGTTGCCCGTGTGTCCAACCATATCGCCATTTGCAAAGTTTACAACAATAAGCGAATATTTGTTCGAAGCTATCGCCTTTGCGACCGCGTCGGCAACGGGTTGGGCGCTCATTTGCGGCTTTTGGTCGTAGGTTTGAACGTCTCTGGGCGAATCTATCAAAATTCTGTCTTCGCCGGGGAAAGGTTCGTCCCTATAGTCGTTAAAGAAGAAAGTTACATGCGCAAACTTTTCGGTTTCGGCGGCTCTAAGCTGGCTTAAGCCCAATTTGCTGATGTAGTCGCCCAAAATGTTAACCATCTTCGGAGGTTTCGGGAAAAGCACGTTTTTGCACAAACCCTTTTCGTATTCGGTCATTGTGCAGTAGAATAAGTCAAGCTTTTTGCCGCGGTCGAAACCGTCAAACTTGTCGTCTATGAAAGCGCGGGTAATTTCTCTGGGTCTGTCGCCCCTAAAGTTGAAGAACAAAAATGCGTCGCCGTCTTTTACCCTGCCTATGGGCTGATTGTTTTCAACAACCCAGGTTGCGGGTATAAATTCGTCGCCCTGCATATTTTCTTCTGCGGGGTGTTCGTAATATTGCGTGTAGGCGTCATGACAGTTTTCAACCGCGTTTTCGGCCTTTACGCCGGTAAGGCAATCGTAGGCTTTCTTAACCCTGTCCCAACGCTTGTCTCTGTCCATAGCCCAAAAACGGCCTATAACCGAAGCAACCCTGCCGCATTTATATTCGTCCATCTTTGCCTGAACGTCTTTAATAAAGCCCAAGCCGCTTGTAGGAGGCGTGTCTCTGCCGTCGGTAATTGCGTGGAAATATACGCTGTCTTTGAAGCCCTTTTCGCCGAATATTTTAAGCAGGGCATACAAATGTCTTAGCATAGAGTGCACGCCTGCATCGCTGCAAAGCCCCATTAAATGCAAATTCTTGCCGCTTTCCAAAACCTTAAGTATGCCCTTAAACACTTCGCTTTCAACAACCGAACCGGTAGAAAAACCCTTGTCGATACGCACAATTTCCTGGTCTACAATTCTACCCGCGCCTATGTTCTGGTGGCCTACTTCGCTATTGCCCATGATGCCTTCGGGCAGGCCAACGGCCAAGCCGCAAGCCGTAATTTCGGTTCTCGGACATTCGGCCGACATTTTTTTACAGAAAGGCGCATTCGCCAATCTTACCGCGTTATACGAATCAAGGGAATGGTCGTGGTTTTCGCCCCAACCGTCTCTTATAACCAATACTGCAGGTGTTCTTTTCATAATTATATAAAATCGTTTAGATGAATATAATCGGCTAACCGTAAAATTTCGCAAGACAATTTTAGGGATAAAAACGCTCGACACGAACGCCTAAAATATTTGAATCTAAACCCATGGATTTGAACAGCGCATATTCGAAATGTCTGGACTTGGCGCACAGCCACTACGAAAACTTCCCCGTAGCTAGAATGATGCCAAAACACACACGCAAAAACGTGGCGGCCGTTTACGCCTTTGCCCGCACTTCCGACGACATTTCCGACGAAAACCACGAAAATATTTCGGCCGAAAGCGAAATTAGAACCCAAAATTTGGAGCTTTTCGAAAGCCAGCTTTCGCTTATGTTCGACTGTCCCGAAAAGCTCGACAAGCGTTGGGACTGGATTTTTATTGCCCTTGCCGACACAACAAAAGAGTTTTCAATTCCCGTACGGCTATACAAAGACCTTATTAGCGCGTTTAAGCAAGATGTTGTGAAAAAACGCTACGACACTTTTGAAGACCTGTTAGACTACTGCAGGCGCAGCGCAAACCCCGTAGGCAGACTTGTTCTTTTGCTGCACCGCATTAACGACGAAAAGCTCTTTGAAATGTCCGACAATATCTGCACGGCCTTGCAGCTTGCAAACTTTTGGCAGGATATGAGCCGGGACTGGAAGAAAAACCGCATATACGTTCCAAAATGCGACTGGCAAACCTACTCTCTTAAAGAGGGCGACTTTTTTGAAAGCAAAGCTTCTTTAAATATGAAGAGGTGCGTACAATTTCAGTGCGAACGCACGGCACAAATTTTCGATAAGGGCGAAGACCTGCCCAAATACCTGCCCTTTTTGCTCAGTCTGGAAATAAGGCTTACTTTGGCTGGCGGCAGAGGCATTCTTAAAAAGATTGCAGGCCAAAAATTCGACACGCTTTCAAAACGCCCCTCTTTCGGCAATTTCGACAAGGTAAAAATTCTTCTGTCATCAATTTTCTAAGTTATGCCACAAAATATAGACAAGCTCGACGATTCCTTCGAAAGCGCGTATCAGTCGCTTCAAAGAAAAAAATCTAATTTGGCGTTTGCATTCTTTTGTTTGGACAAGCAGCGCGCGCAGGATATGGGCATTTTATATGCATACTGCCGTATTTTAGACGACATTTCGGACGACGAAAACGCCCCCGTAGAGGAGAAAAAGGCGGCTCTGCTTAAATGGAAAAGCGAGCTTGATTTGATATACGCAAAC
>JAXFOH010000018.1:0-3133 GCA_034180465.1 Opitutales bacterium | reverse complement strand
CCAAAAATGTCGCCGTCGGAAAAGTCGCAATTAAGGCAGCCATGGGTGTGAATATCTACAAAGGCGGGCAGCAGCAGCGCGCCTTTTGCGTCTATTACTTTAGCGTCGTTTGGGGCTTTTATTTTGCCGAAGTCTACAATTTGCCCGTTTTCGGAGAAAAGCGAGCAGTTGGGCAAAACTTCGTTTTCGCTTACAATATTTGCGTTTGCAATAAAAAGTTTCATTTGTGGTGGTAGCCCGTGTTTGCCGCAATGCTCTTTGCCCTGTATAGCTGTTCCGCCAAAAATGTTCGGGCAAATTCGTGTGTAAACGTCATTTTAGAAAGGGCAATAATTTGCTTGGCAAAGGCTTTTACTTGGCAGTTTAACCCGTAGGCACTGCCTATTAAAAACGCCGAATTCGGGTTTTTCTCCAGCAGCTTCGAAAACTCTTCCGAAGTAAATTCGGCTCCCTCTTCGCCCAAAGCAAAAACCGAGCCTTTAAATTTCCCTAAAAGCTCCAGCATTTTTTGTCCTTCCTTTTCAACCGTGCAGTCTTTTATCTCAACAAGCTCTACTTTGTCGAAACGCGCAAGCCTTTTTATGTACTCGTCGGTAAGTTCGGCAAGCTGCCTGTTTTTCATTTTTCCAACTGCAACAATTTTTATCATTTCCAAAAATCGAAAACCTTTTCGCAAACGTATTGCTGGCTGTCGGTGTCTAAGTCGGCGTAAATTGGCAGTCTTACAAGGCTGTTATATGCCTTTTCGGTTACGGGCAAACTTTGTCGGCCCCTTGCCGAAAACTTTTCGCCCATGGGCGACATATGCAGCGGCGCATAGTGCGAGCATGCCGCAATGCCGTTTTCTTTAAGATGTTTCATAAGAGAATCGGCAACCTTCTCCGACTCGGTTAAAAAGTAGAATATATGGGCATTGTGTTCCGCCTTTGGCAGAATTTTGCCGATTTTTATTTTGCCCGATTTTTCGAGAGGCGAAAGTTCTTTTGCGTAAATATCCCACTTTTGTACGCGCCTTTGCGTAAGCTCTTTTGCGTGTTCTAGCTGCGATAGCAAAAAGGCGGCGTTTATTTCGCTTGGCAGGTAGCTGCTGCCCAAGTCAACCCAGGTATACTTGTCGATTTCGCCCTTAAGGAACTTGCGGCGGTTTGTGCCTTTTTCCCTAATTATGTAGGCTTTGTCTTCGTATTTTTGGTCGTTTACCAAAATCGCGCCGCCTTCGCCGCAAACTATGTTCTTTGTGCCGTGAAAGCTTACCGAACCCAATGGCCCGAATGTTCCCAAAGGCTTTTTGTCGTAGTACGAAAGCATTGCCTGGGCGGCGTCTTCTATAACCGTAATGTTGTGCTTTTTTGCCACCGCGCAAATTTTGTCCATATCGCAGGCCGCCCCCGCATAGTGCACGGGCACAATAGCTTTTGTCTTTTCGGTTATAAGGTTTTCGAGCAAGTCGGCGTTCATATTCATTGTAGAGGAATCTACATCGCACCATACAAGCTTTGCCCCCCTAAGTGCAAATGCGCTTGCGGTGGAAACAAACGTAAAGCTCGGCAAAATAACTTCGTCGTTGGGCTTTATGTCGGCAAGTATTGCCGCCATTTCGAGGCTAAGCGTGCAAGAGCATGTTAGCAACGCACAGTTTGTGCCGCAAAGTTGCTGTAATAGCTCGTGGCACTTCTTCGAAAACTGGCCGTCGCCCTGCAAATAGTTGTTGGCTACGGCCTGTTTTATGTAGTCGAATTCATTTCCGCCCAAAGAATTTTTATTGAATGGAACTTTCATTGTAGTCTATAAACCTTTTGTTTTTTCTCGAATATAATATAAATAGCAGCCCCGCGAAAATCGTGAAAACAGAATAGAACGTTCCGCGGCTCAACCCCATAATAAGCGTTATGCCCCTGTCGGGCTCTCTGAAAATTTCGCAGATTATCCTGAATACTCCGTAAAGAACAAGCCATTCGCCCGACAATGCCCCAAGCCTAAATTTTGTGCGCCAAAACCTTGTTTGAGCATAGACAAAAAGCACAAGTCCCTCTAAAAACGCCTCGTATAATTGCGAAGGGTGCCTTGCCAAAATCTGGTCGTAGGGCAAATTCGGCGCGCTGTTGGGGAATATCATTGCAAGAGGGCAGTCGCTAACTTTGCCCCACAATTCGCCGTTTATAAAGTTTGCAAGCCTGCCAAAAAGTATGCCGCAGCTTGCAACGCTAACGACAATGTCGCCTATATATAAAAACGGGAGTTTTCTTGATTTAGCAAAAAGCCACGCCGCCAAAATTACACCTATAAAGCCGCCGTGGCTTGCCATTCCGCCGTGCCAAACATAAAAGAGCTCGAGCGGGTTTTCGCAAAGCTCGCCGAATTTGTAGAACAGCATATAGCCAAGCCTGCCGCCAAGCAGCACGCCGAAAAGCATATAGCATATAAGCGAGGAATTGTCGTCGGAAGTCAAACGGCTTATGTGTTTTTTTGAATACAGGTTAAAAAGCAGCAATGCCGCAACAAAGCCCGCCAAATACGAAAGCCCGTACCACCTTATTCCCTCCAAAAAGAAGCCCTGCGGAAAATGCACCGCAAAAGGGTCGAAATTCACAATATATTTGCCTGAAAAAAGATTGAACATTGCTACTCTTATGCTTTAATTTTAAGTACAGTAAAAAATAATTGCTAAAAATAGCGAGTTTAAATTTATGGCACAATTCGACATAAAACAGGTTGTATCCGAAAATTTCGGGCGAAACTACGAACTTCACGACAAATATGTGAACAGAACTTTGGCGAAAGTTTTAAGGACAATAGGCTTCGACAAGGTATATAAGTCGGCAAAAGGCGCATATTTATACGACGCCGAAGGCAACGATTATATGGACTTTTTAAGCGGCTACGGCGTTTTCGGACTTGGGCGCAACCACCCTGTAGTGGGCAAGGCCATTAAAGACGCAATAGATATGGATTTGTCGAATATGGTGCAGCTAGACTGTGCGCTGCTTAGCGGTTTGCTTGCAGAGCAGCTGGTTAAGCGCGCGGGCGGCAAAAGGGACGCTGTGTTCCTTTGCAATTCAGGCACCGAGGCAAACGAAGGCGCGGTTAAATTTGCAAGGGCCCACACTGGAAGGCCGCGCGTGCTTTCCACAAC
>JAXFOH010000041.1:0-8750 GCA_034180465.1 Opitutales bacterium | reverse complement strand
CATGCCGGGCGACGAAGACGGCGGCTCGATGAGCTCGTTCTATGTATTCTCGGCTTTGGGCTTTTACCCCGTAACCCCGGGTATGCCAATGTATGTAATAGGCACTCCTTTCTTTAAGAAGGCCGAAATTAACCTTAAGTCTGGCAAAAAGTTTACGGTTGTAGCTAATAACTATGCTACCAACCACAAATACATACAGTCGGCAAAGCTTAACGGCAAGCCGCTTAACCGCTCGTGGATTACGCACGACGAAATTATGAACGGCGGCGTTTTGGAATTCGAAATGGGCTTGCGCCCGAACAAAACTTGGGCAACTACAATAGACGCAGTTCCCCCCTCGTTCGAATTCAAAAAATAGTATTTGCTTGCATATACACAAAAACCTTTCGGAATTGCCCGAAAGGTTTTTTGTTTTTTTTGCGAATGTTGATTTGCGAAAGTTAAAAATTTTTTACAAGGCGCGAACTTCCCTTAAAACTTCGGTAAAGGGGTTTACTATTTCTATTTTGCAGGCGTTTTGCCCAAGCAATTTTATCTTTTCGGCAATAAGTGCCGTGTTGTTGCATTCGCGCGAAACGTGGGCTAAATACACCTTCCTTAATTTTTCGAAATCCAGCTGCTGCAAAATCGAAAGGGCGTCGTCGTTCGACAAATGTCCGCTGCTGCCTCTAATGCGGCGTTTAAGCGAATAGGCTCGGGTTGAATTTTCCAACATTTGCGGGTCGTAGTTAGATTCCAGCACAAGCAAATTTGCAAGCTTTGCCATATTTAGGCAGCTTTGGCTGACGTAGCCTAAGTCGGTCATCCACACAAAATTTTCGCCGCCACAGTCGATTTTATAGCCTACAGTGTCGTTTGCGTCGTGCGGAACCGAAAACGACTGCACCTTCATTTCGCCGTATTCGAATACATCGCCCGTATGGAAAATTTTCCAATGCAGATTTTTGGCTTTCGGGAATTTTGCCATAACCATTTCGGCAGTCATTTCATTGGCGAAAACGCAAAGGTTTTGGTATTTCGAAAGGCAGTTTAGCATTTTGCAATGGTCGCCGTGTTCGTGGGTTATAAAAATTGCGTCTATATCGCTTACGGCAAGGTTCTTTTGCTCCAAAAACTTTTCCAGGCTTCTTATGCCAATGCCTGCGTCTATCAGCACCTTGCTTTCTTTATATTCCAAAAGCGAGCAGTTGCCGTTGCTAGAACTTGATATAACCTGAAATTGAATCATCATAAATTTTTAAACGGGCATACTAGCTTTGATGCCCCTTTTTGCAATAGATATTTTTGCCGCAACACTTGGATTTTGCTTGAAAAAATCGGCGTGTGCGGTTTTAATGTGCCACCAATAACAAGTTTAACGAGGATTTTTTAACAACAAAAAGAAAGAGCAAAAAAATATGGCATCTCCTAGACCCTTGAGAGTTGGTTTAATAGGCGGCGGCGCGGGCGCATTCATTGCCCAGCCACATCAAAAGGCGATTCATTCTGACGGTACGCGCAGAGTAGTTGCAGGCGCGTTGCACCCGAATCCCGAAATTGCAATGAGCGAAGCGGCTAATTGGCCGTACCCGATTAAAGGCTACGAATCGTACGATCTTATGTTGGAAGACCAAAAGAAACTTCCAAAAGAAGAACGCTTAGACTACGTCCTTATTGTAACTCCCAATTTTGTGCATTTCGACCCTGCAATGAAATTTGTTCAGGCTGGCATTCCCGTTATGTGCGAAAAGCCTATGACCCTTACCCTTGAACAGGCCGATGCCCTTGTTAAGGCCGTAAAGGAGAAGAACGTTCCCTTTGCCGTTGCCCATACCTATTTGGGACACTGGACAACTTGGTTTAGCCGCTTTATAGTAACAAGCGGTCTTTTGGGCGACATTCGCTTTGTAGATGCTTCGTACTTGCAGGGCTGGCTGGCCGAAAAGCTAGAGCAAAAAACCGAAGTATGGCGTACCGACCCGAAAAAATCGGGCAAGTCTCTATGCGGCGGCGACATAGGCATTCACGCTTTAATGCAGTTGCGCTTTGTTACCGGCTTAGACGTAACAAGGGTAAGCGCACATCTCGAAAATTTTGTTCAAGGCCGCGTGTTAGACGACAACTTTATGGCATATTGCGACCTTAGCAATGGCGGCAAGGCAACGGTTCGCGCTTCGCAAATCTTTACGGGGCATAAAAACGACTTGTCTCTTGAAGTTGTAGGAACAAAGGGCACTTTGCGTTGGAAGCAGGAAGAATCGGAATGCGTGCGCATAAACATGATTAACCAGCCCGACAGAGTTTACTGGCGCGGCGGCGTAACCCCCAACGACGGTTTCCTAAAAGACGTTCCCGAATGGCTGCTTAAAGAACCGAGAATTCCCTCGGGCCACTTCGAAGGTTTCCACGATGCCTACGCGCGCCTGCACCGCAGCTTCGAAGCCGATGTGCGCGCCTACTGGGAAGGCAAGCCCTTTAAGTGCGACGGCTCTAAGTATGCTACTGTAGACGACGGCAGAACGGGTATGGCTTTTGTGGAAGCCGCAGTAGAATCGAACCAAAAGGACGGCGCGTGGGTAAAAATGCCCTAGTTGCCACTTTAGGCTAAAAACAAAAAATGCTTCGGGAGAAATCCTGAAGCGTTTTTTTGTGCGCTAAGAAATTGTGCTCGCTATTTTGCGGCTTTTTGTTCGGCGTTGTCTTCAACCAAAACAAACGGCTTTAGCACAAGGCGATTGTTTTTTATTGCGTCTAAAACAAGTTGTCGGGCAAGTTTGTCTCGCGGCAAAGAAGTGTCGTTTTTCGACTCTTCGCACATCTTGCGCCCCTCGTTGTTGTTCCACAAATCCATACAGCGGGTGCCCATTGTATTTAAAAACGAAATTTCGTAGGCATCGGTAAAAGCCTTTGCGCGCTTAGCTCCTATTTTATCGGCAAGCATAAAGCTAAAGTATGCGTGGCGGAAAGCGTCGGCTTCGTTGTCTACTGGGTCTATTCCGGGGAAAAGCTCTTCTACAAGGGCAACAGTGCGGTTTTTTAAAGTTCTGGCATAGTGTGCTCCCATGGGATCTCTCAAGGCTTGCTGGTATACTCCGCGGCCCGATGGGTTAAAATTCAGCTTTTTGTAGATGCTTAAAACGCTTACATCGCTTTTCGAAATATTGTCGGGCGTTTCAAGCTTTATGGCAGCAATATCCTTGCCTTGCAGCCTTTGGGCTTCCTCTTTGCCTGCAATAATTTCGCGCTCGCTTTCGGGCATACTTATACAGCCGCAAAGCGAAATAGCCGCAAATGCCGCAAGCGTTTTTGCCGCAAAAAATAAAAAGTTCTTTGCCATTTTTATATAGACTCTTTTAGAGATAAAAAGTTTGGCAATATATAGATATCGTAAAAAGTTGCAAACGGGAAAAGGGGAGGGCAAAAAAGTGCCCCATTTTTTATGAAATATTTTTTAGCCTTTAAAAGACTGTTTTATAAGCTCTTCGGTGGTGGCGTCGCCGCCAAGCTTGTCTTGCGCTTTGCGCACCGCCTTGTCGGCATCGGCTAACTTGTAGCCCAGGGCAACAAGGGCTGCAACCGCATCGGAAAACGCCGAAGTTTGCTGGCTGTGCAAATCGTTGCTTTCGGCACCCTTCGGCGAAACCGTAAACGACTGGCTTTGCATAAAGTCGCGCAATTCCACAATAAGGCGTTCGGCGGTTTTTTTGCCTATGCCGGGGCACTTTGAGAGCAGCGAAACATCGCCGGCAACAATTGCGCCCTTCAGGGTTTCTACCGACATTCTGCTTAAAATATTAAGCGCAATTTTTGGGCCTATGCCCGAAACTTTTTCTATTAAAGTTTTAAAAAAGTCGCGCTCTGTTTCGTTCGCAAAGCCGTATAGGGCTTGTGAATCCTCCTTATAAACCGCAACAGTGTGCAAAAAAACCTTTTCGCCCGCGCGCGGCAGTTGTTCGGCGGTGGTAATGGGAATGTTTACTTCGTAGAAAAGCCCCGAAGGCGTTTCTACAACCGCCATAAGCGGCAGGCTTTTAGCCAAAATGCCTTTTATGGCTACAATCATTTACTTTAGGTTTAAAACGTCTTCCATTCCGTACAAAGCGGGGGCTTTGTCTGCAACCCACTTTGCCGCCCTTAATGCGCCGTTGGCAAAAATTTTGCGGTCGGCCGCCCTATGGGTAAGCTCTAGCCTTTCGCCGTCGGCTGCAAAAATAACGGTATGGTCGCCCACAACGCTACCTCCGCGCAGCGAGTGCACGCCGATTTCGCATGCGGAACGCTCGCCTGTAATGCCGCAACGCCCGTATTTTACGTTCGAATCGGGAACGTCTCTTGCCTGCTGGCAGATTTTAAGGAGCTTATCGGCAGTGCCGCTGGGGGCATCTTTCTTGAATTTGTGGTGCATTTCCACAATTTCAATATCGTAGTTGTCGGGCAAAATTTCGGCGGCAATCTTTGTAAGATAGTTTAAAAGATTTACGCCGATAGAATAGTTGCCCGCCCAAACTACGGGTATTTTTGAAGTGTATTTTAAAATTTCGGCGCGCTGTTCTTGCGAGTGCCCGGTTGTTCCTATTACAAGGGGCTTTTTATTTTCGGCGCAAAGTTTTGCCAAAACGGGGGTAACGTCTCTAAACGAAAAGTCTATAACAACGTCTACGTCTTTTATAAAGTCGGCGGGGTTGTCGCCCATGTCGGTTTTTGCTGCAATTTCGCAACCGCAATCGGCTGCCGCCGACGCAATCGCGCAGCCCATTCTGCCTTTATAACCGTTAAGTAGTATCTTTAACATAAGCCTATTTCCTTGCAAGTGTTCAACAATTTTTCGGCATTCTGCGGCCTCATTTCGCAAAGCGGAAGCCTTACAAAGGGCGACTTAATCATTTTTGCAAAAGCCAATGCCGTTTTTGCGGGCACGGGGTTTGGCTCTATAAACAAGTCCTTAAAGAATTTTGCGTATTTTGCATTTATCTTTTCGGCTTGGTCGAATTTGCCGTTTTCTATAAGGTCTACAAACTCTACCATTTCGGCGGGAATAAGGTTAGAAGCTACGCTTACTACGCCGCGCGCGCCTGCCTTCATAAATTCCAAAGTAAGGCCGTCGTCGCCGCTTAAGATGGAGATTGCGTCTCCCGCTTTTTTGTGCAGGTCTATAACCTTTTCAACCTTGCCGCCGGCTTCCTTTAAAGCGCAAAAGTTGGGGAAGGCTTCCCTTAAGCGTATGGCAGTGTCGTTTTCTATGCCTATGCCGCAGCGTCCAGGAATTGAATATAGCAAAATGG
The DNA here is from genome assembly GCA_034180465.1 of Opitutales bacterium. Taxonomy (GTDB): domain Bacteria; phylum Verrucomicrobiota; class Verrucomicrobiia; order Opitutales; family Intestinicryptomonadaceae; genus CAKUIA01. The sequence continues at coordinate 3,489 of JAXFOH010000041.1, read as the reverse complement.
GCTTTTCGGTAACCTTTGCAATTTCGGCAAAGTGCCTAAACACTCCCTCCTGGCTGGGCTTGTTGTAGTAGGGCGCAACCGAAAGAAAACCGTCTACTCCGTCTATGTCGGCTTCTTTTGTGTAGCGTACAGCCTCTTGTGTGCAGTTCGAGCCTGTTCCAGCAAGCAGCGCAATGCGCTTGTTTACAAAATTTGCGGTTTGTTTTATAACCTCAATATGCTCGCTTTTCGAAAGCGTTGGCGACTCGCCCGTAGTTCCAACCGAAACGATACCTGCAACGCGGGCTTTTACCTGTTGCTCTACCATCTGTTCAAGGCTTGGGTAGTCTACCGAGCCGTCGTCGTTCATAGGGGTTATAATTGCAGTCCAAACTCCCTTAAAATCTATTTTATTCATATTTAGCTTATATTATTGAAATAATTTTCGGTATACGGCAATAAATATTTACTGGAATATGTTTATCGAAAGAAAGCATTCTCTTGCAAACCAAATCAAAGCCAGCAAAACGGCAAGCCATATAATGATTTTTAGCGAGCGCGAAGTGTTGCCCGGAATATCGCTTCGGGTGAATTTTGTTTGCCTAATGCTTTTGCGCCTTTCGAGAGGATTGGTTAAGTCGAAGGGCAAATCCTTTTTAACGTAATATACCTTTTTCCTCTTTCTGAAAAACATAAGAATACGCTACTACCGCAAAAGAGCTATGTCTACAAAAATTTGTATGTTTTTGTCTCTAAATTGCGGCAAAAGACAAATTTTTGTTTTCCCCTACATTGTGAAAAATGGGACAGGCGCAAGTCTTTTGGACTGCGCCTGTCTTTCTGTATATATGATGGGGGAGGAAAATTATGCTTATAATATCGGTTGTATTTTTCAAAAAATCAAGAAAATTTTTAAAAAATTTGCAATATTTATAAAATCTTTGCCGCCTATTTCTTTTCTTCGTCTTTTTGCGGACGAGGGAATAGAATTACGGGGTCTTTAAGCGTTTTGCCTTCAAGGGTGTTGCCCCAAGCCAGGTTGTCGCCCCACGTTTCAATCTTAGGCAGAGAAAGCAAGTCTAGTATTTTTGCGCTTATTTCGGGCATTACGGGGCTTAGCGCGCAGCCCGCCAAGCGCAGGGCTTCGGTCATATTTGCCAACGTTGTAAGCAAAAGCTTTTTGTCCGCGGCTTCGGCAGACTTTGCAAGCTTCCACGGGGCGCGTTGTTCTGCGTATCTATTTATGGCTCTGATAAATGTAAATATTTTGTCTAACGCCGTATGGAACTGCATTTGCTCGTACAAATCCATAACCTGCGGGGCGGTTTTAGCCCAAAGGTCTTTAAGCTCGCGTTCGGCATCTTCGTTTACTTCGGCTGCGGCCACTTTCGATTCGCAATAGCGTTTTGTCATATTCAAGAGTCTGCTTACCAAATTGCCCAAGTCGTTGCCCAAGTCGGAAGTGTACCTTGTAAGGAACAAGTCGAACGAAAAGTCGCTGTCTTGGCCTACATTCATTTCGCGCATAAGGAAATACCTGAATGCGTCTGCCCCGAACATTTCGGCTAGTTCTAGCGGGTTTACAATGTTGCCCAAGCTTTTCGACATCTTTTCGCCCGAAGAAAGCCACCAACCGTGGACCAAAAGCGATTTTGGCATGGGTATGTTTGCGGCTTTTAGCATAATCGGCCAATATACCGAGTGCGGGGGAACTAAAATATCTTTGCCTATAACATGGAAGTCGGCAGGCCAGTATTTTTCGAAATCGGGCGTGCCGTAGCCTGCGGCCGAAATATAGTTTACAAGCGCGTCGAACCACACATAGGTTACAAAGTTCGTATCGAAAGGCAGCTCTATACCCCACTGCAGGCGTTCTTTTGGCCTTGAAATGCAAAGGTCGTTAAGGGGCTCTTTAAGGAACTCCAAAACCTGTTTTGTTCTAAAGCGGGGGAAGATGAAGTCGTCGTGCTCCTTGATATATTGTATAAGCCAGTCTTGATACTTGCCTATTTTGAAAAAGTAGTTCGACTCTGTAATTTCGGAAACTTCGCCGAAAATTTCGGGCCACTTGCCGTCTACCTTGTCTTTTTCCTGCAAAAACTGTTCCTGGCGCGCCGAGTAAAAGCCCTTGTATTCGGCTTTGTATATTTCGCCCTTGTCGAAAAGCATTTGCAAAATGCTTTGCACAACCTTTATGTGGCGCGGTTGCGAAGTTCGTATGTAGTCGTCGTTAGATATGTTCAACTTTTTGCACATATCCAAAAATTGTTCGGCGTGCATATCGCAAAATTCCGCCGCGCTAATGCCCGCTTTGTTTGCGCTTTGCTGCACCTTTTGTCCGTGTTCGTCGAGCCCCGTAAGGAACTTTACATTGTCGCCCTTAAGCCTTCTAAATCTTGCTATTGCATCGGTTAAAACTTTTTCGTAGGCGTGGCCCAAGTGTGGCGAGCCGTTTGCGTAGTCTATGGCTGTTGTTATGTAAAAAGATTTCATTTTGCGTAAATAAAACTCCTTATGGCTGTGTTTGTCAAATTCTTTGATATTTTGCAACGCCCTTTACCGCGGTTAAAAGCACGTTGTAGTTTCTGTCCAAAAGAGCAAGGTTTGCCTTAAAACCCTTTTTTATGAGCCCGCAGTTTTCTATGCCAAGCGATTTTAACGGATTGTACGAAAGGCATTTCGAGGCGGCTACAACACCCATTCCAAGCCCGATAGCCGCGTTTTTAAAGGCTTCGTTTAACGACAAAACGCTGCCTGCCAAAACGCCTTTGCCCTTTACGGTGGCGGCATTGTCTTTTAGGGTAATTGGAATGCCGCCCATAATATAGTCGCCATCGGGCATTGCCTGCGCCCTTATAGAGTCGCTTATAAAAATTATTTTATTGTTGTCTTTTAGCTTAAGCAAAATCTTTAGCGCGTCTTGGCAAACGTGTTTAAAATCGGCAATAACCTCCAGATAGGTGTCGTTAAAAAACAAACCAGCCCCCACAACGCCGGGTTGCCTATGCGTAAAGGGCGAGCACCTGTCGAAAAAGTGCGTTATGTTTTTTAGCCCGCATTCGTGCGCCTTTGCAAAGTCCGTAAAAGTTGCGTTGCTGTGTGCGCAGGAAGGCACAATGTTGCGCTTTATAAGCTCGGAGGCAAAAATCCCGTTTTGTTTGTCCTGCTCAATCGAGTACGAAACTTTTGCAATCTTATATATTTGGTTTAGCCTGTCTATTTCGGATATGTCGCAAGGTCTTGTAAATTCTGGGTTTTGGCTGCCGGCAAATTCCTTGTTTATAAAGGGGCCCTCCAAATGCGCGCCCAAAAATTCGCAAAACTTTTCGTTTTTTGAATATTCGGCGCACGTCCGCAAAAATTGGGCTATTTTTTGCTCGGGCAAAGTAAGGCTTGTTGGCAAAATTGCGGCAACGCCCTCTTTAAGCTTTTGTTCGGCGATTTTCTCGAAGCCAAAAATGTCGCCGTCGGAAAAGTCGCAATTAAGGCAGCCATGGGTGTGAATATCTA